>DATGYA010000619.1:0-4865 GCA_035298405.1 Kamptonema sp.
TATCGCCCAGCGTGGTAAATCCGGCGATGCCTACGCCTCCAGCTACGACGTGAGCTCCCGTTGTGGTATTGGTGCTGGCCGTCGTGTCGGTGATTACCTGTGGCCCTGTAAAAGTGTTACCAGTAAGCCCTGGCGTTGCCAGTTGCGATCGCACTGCTGCTGCGTCCGCAGCATTGAGCAAAGCAAGTCCTGTGGCAGAGGTTGATTGCCAGTTGCGATCGCCCTTAAGGAGCTTGTTGTTATCTCCAACGCCTGGGGCGGGAACGAGGCCGTTAGTGCCGGCCTGCGAGGCGCTGGCACCCCCAAATATAGACAGCAAAGATTCAAGGGTTTTTACTCTATTATTTAATTCGTCTAAATCACTTCCATTTTTTTTTAGAAAGTTGATAGTTTGGCGGTAAGTCCCTTTGACAACAAGGTAGTCCCCTGTTTTCAAGGGATGTTGCCACTTCGCCTCAATTTTGACGCCCAACTTAAAATCGGCGTCTATTAAGAAAGTCTCGTTTGTCGAGAGGAAGGGTACGAGTAAGGGTACGTGATTTTCGGCACCTCCCAGGTTGAGCAATACTGCCTCACTCTCATATTCCCACGGGCCATTGCCCCTAGCCGTGTAAATTCCTAAGCTAATTTTTTGGGAATTATCCCTGATTTTTGCGATGGCTGCTTCTTTCTGTGCATCGTTCATCAAGGCTGTAGTAGCGGGGTATTCAGCCCTTAGGAGCTGAAGAAGCCCCACGGTAACTTTGAATTCTTCGATTAGTGAACTGGCTTCAATAAAATAATCAGCTTCAAAGATTTTGTAAGGAGCTAAAATCTGAGATAAATCCAGCACGGTGACAATATTGTTTGCATCTGTACTGGTAATTCTCTTTTTAAATGTTCCCGTTCGTCTAAGGGGTTCCATATTAGCTTAAATAGGCTTTCCCTGAATAAGTGATGTCGCCGTTGTTTGCGACGGTGATATCGAGCGGAAATCCACTAAAGCTAATAGTTATCGAGCCGTTGTTACTGCCAGAACTCGCCCCCATTGCAAAAGCGACAGAGATGTAGTTGGCGTTGTTGGGGTTTTTGGAGGTGTCCAGCTCTAACACCTTGAGTCTGCGAGCGGAATCGATCACCGCTATCACTTCATTGGCTGGCTGGGTATCGCCTCCCGTCGGAGCTACCCAGGTGACGCCAGTTAAATAACTTGCAGCTGCAACCGTGATGTTGCCGTTAGCTGCACCCGTGAATGTCGCGGGAACCGTCAGGCTTCCTGACATCGTACCCGTACTGTTAATGGTTCGAGTCAAGTTTTGGATATTACTGGGGTTTTTTGCGCTCGTATTTTGTTGCGCATACAAGTAATTAATAGAACCAGTAAAATAATCTTCTACAGAGGTAATACCCTGCAAAGTTCCTCCCGTCCCCCAAGTGATAGCGGTCATACTGTGTAGAACCTACAATAAGGATATTGTTAATCTAACACTTCAACTGATGGGACGAACCCCTACCACTAGGTCTAGTAGGCAGACAAAAATCTCAGGCGAGATAAACACTGGGTATGGGGGCGGGTATGAAGACGGCGAAGCTCAGGATATTGAGGAAGAGAAAAGCGCACGGATCGACGTGGAATGGGAAGGGGGCGATCGCTCCAATCGAAACAAGGCTCCTGAGAAGTCCCCTATTTCCAGACCGGGCGGGATTGACCTTAACAAGAGCGCCGATCTAGATCTGGAAAAACCCAAACCTCCTAGATCGGGAGGGCTGGGAATTGATATTGGGAAGAGTCCAAAAAATAATACGAATGTGGGGCTTGATATCCCTATCCCCTCCGTCCCCGGTTTGTCGGCTAGAGGAGGGGTTTCGATCGACCCAAAGACTGGGAAAATCAGGGGCGGTTATGGTGGGGCGGGTTTTGGCAAAGGTCCGATATCGGGCTCCTTAGATGCAGGGATTGACGATGGGGGCTGCTATACATACGTCACGCTGTCGATCGGGCCTTTCTCCCACACTTGGGGCGAAAACAAATGTAAGGAGAAGGAAAAGCAAACCTCAAGCGCGCCTTCCGCTCCCACGTCGGGGCAAGGAAGCCCAGAGGATCAAAGTTGGGACGCAGAGGGGCAACTTCCAAATTTCAGAAATCAATGTGAATATTCAATCTGGTTCCTAATAGAAAGGAACGAGCATTTATATAAGGATTGCACCGGATATAACGTATACGGTGGATGTACGGGCTACGGTTTTAGCAGCTATGAATTTAACGCCGTAAAAGGCAAGCTTTTTTTGAAAGCTCCTAACACACTTGAAATGAACGGGCAAACTTATTACTACATGAACTATGGAGGAATATTAGGAGCTTGTTACGTTTGTGGTCCGAGGTCCGGAGGCCTCGCCTGTACCGAGGGAGCTGATTTTACGCAGAATGCACCCGGCGGTTTTCCGGGTGTCGTGCCTTTGGGAGGCACTGTCAAGCTTCAGCTTCCAGAATCCTATGGAATTACATTTTATGACAACGTTCAAGGATCAGGTGCTGGTGCATTAATAAGTGAAAGAGTCGCTTATTACAAATCATGGGGACAGTACACAAACATCAGGGTGTTTGTAGTTGAAAAATACTGTCCCTTGCCATTAGTGAAGCGTGGGCCATTACTCCCCGACTACTCAGGAGGTGGAAACTCACCCCCTAAGAATCAGCCACCAATTCCAAATTATCCACCCACTAAAAACAAGAAAATGGATGATTGTTGTCAGCTCATAGGTGCGTACCTTGAGCTTTTAGTTCAACATCACGGGGCGCTGAAGCCCACAATTAACGAACAGCTCCCGGAAGGCGCTAAGCAAATTGGTAGTCAAACGGAACAAGGCTTAAACGCCGCTTTTCCGTTTGAAATCAAAAAGCAGTGGATCGACCCCACAGCCAAGGATAATGACAAGGTTACGGTTAGCAATTTTAGAGAGCTAACTTTCGTGCTTGGGGGGATGATTAATCGACTAGAAAAGGTCCTAGGTACTGCCGAGTTTTATAAGGACTCTGATAAGAAATTGCGCCAAAGCGAGGGGAACTTAATTAGCTGGCTAGTGGGCAAGAACCCAGATTTTAAATATCCAGACCCTAATGACTTCTGGTTCAACACCGATGACGGTGTTATTAATGAGAAAACGCTTGAAGTCAAATCAATTGCAGATGCAATTCGCTATCAAGTCGAGGCATTAAATCGGCTCGAACGAATCTTGCCGATTGCAGAGCTGAAGGACAGTTCCATTCCTGCCCGGTGGGTTCATCCAGGCGGGAAAGGGCAATTGCGAGTGGGTAATCTCATCCACTTATGCGAATACATGATTAGAAAGGATGACCGCGACCGGGGCTACTGGCCTCAAAAAATCACCATTAAAGAGAAGGACCCTAATATCGAAGGGGACGAGGGGATTTATTATGAATACCACTCGCAAGCCGATATGCTCAAAGCTATCTTTGATATGCTGATTGATACGGAAGCGGACGGCGACACGGGAACTAACTACGATCTGAGGCGAACTTATTTAGACGTAATGGCTTTCCAAATGATTGCCAAGAATAATAAATACCTACAAGCTATTACGGAGTACCTCAACTTTGACCTTACAGAACAAGTTGAAACGGTCCCGATTCCATTTGACCCATTTGCAGGGCAGCAACGCTCCATTATTGAGGAATTCTGGAACAAATTCGGCTTTGGGAAGCAAAATGTAGAAATCCCTCAAAATGCAAATACCGAGGAAGAAATAGAGAGATTGTCGGATGGACTTCTGCAAAATTCAGAACTACAAATCGGAGTTATAAAATTTGGCTCACCTGATGAAGGGAAGGAGCCAAAAACTCTAAAAGAGACGTTAATCGAAATCCTCAAGCACTCTTCTGCTAGCAGTGCAGCGGTTAGTGAGCGGGTGAGTGAAGGCGCGCTCAAGAGAGTGATTGACGCTGCATCCTTGGCACAGAAGCTAACCTCGTTCCTAATGAGGCGCGACATCCGGGAAAGTCTCGGCATTGGCGACTTGGATAAATGGAGCGAAAGCGCCGAAAGGGGCTACGCAGACAATTTGGAAAGCGAGGCGCTTAGATTCCCTGAATCAGATCCGCTCAAGCCTTACGGCAGACCATCATCAGAGAACCCATTGATTAGAGAGATCGACAGTAAAGATCCAAAGGCAGATTAATTATGAAAATTCTCGACGGACAAACGGCCAGTGACATCTACGCTGGCACGGCTTCTAAAACATGGATGGAAAGTATCGGCGATTTCTTCGGGAACATCGCTACAAACATCGGCGATTGGTTGGGCAATATCAAAATTGGCGACGTTAAATTAGGTGATTGGTACGCAGCCGATCCATTAGGTGCAGCAGCGGGCGTCACACTGGGTGGAGTCGTCCTCTACTTCGGTGGTAAAGCCGTGCTGGGAGGGATTAACGCAGGTCGATCGGTAATTAGTGCCGTGCGATCGCTAGGGGTACTCGGCGCTGCTAGAGCCGGAGCCGGGGCAGCTCTCCGATCAATCGGCTCCAGGGCGATGTACTACCTCGGTCACCCCGGCGCGTTAGCCAGTCGGTTAGTTATGGGAATCACGGTTGGAGCCGTGATGAGGTGGGTTGCTGGTAGTGCGGTCAGACTGTTGAATTTTAACTGGAATATGTCTGACAAAGAACTAGATGCTCAAGTTAAAGCAGCTCAAAACAGCCTTTGGGGGGTTGCAGGTGAAACGTTGGGTACGGTCTTGGGTACAGCTCTTTGTGGTGTAATACCAGGTGCAGCAGTTGTCAGGGTTAACCCGGCGAAATTGGCGGCCATCAAAGAAGTCAACGAGGAATTGTTTGACGAGGTGCTGCCTAGCGTCAATTCTTTAGTC
>DATGYA010000620.1:0-11508 GCA_035298405.1 Kamptonema sp.
GGAAAGAGGTTGTATTGCTGGTAGATTTGTCAATGCTTTTATAAATTTTAACCTTATACCATTGGCTGGCTTTTGCGGGGAATTTGATTTGAGATAACCGTAGAAATGCACTATCCTGCTGCACCATCTTTAATAAAGCAATCTGGGCGATCGCTGTTCAGCGATCGCCCAAACCTCTACTTCACAGAAAACTCTGCTTGCAGTCAGTTTCGTGACAATTATCCTGCGGTTACTACTGCTTCAATCAGAGGCGCGATCGCAGGATCTTGATAACTCCCTTTTCTATGGGTAATTCGTACCGCCTCTGCTAATTGTTCAATACTTGCATCTTTCAAACAAAAACCATTCGCACCAGCCTTTAACGCATCTGATAACACCGATTGTTGATCCGGAGTTACCAAAACTAAAATTTTGGAAGAAATCACGTAGGAATTAGCCTGAACTTTCCGCGCATTGCGAATAAACTTCACCAAATCCATATCGGGAAGCGTACTATCAACAACAGCAACATCCACATCGATCGATTCCAACAACACCAAACCAGTTTCCGCATTCGTTGCTTCGCTAGCAACTTCAATCCCTGTTTGCGCTCTCAAATTCACCCGTAAATCAAGCCGAGTTTGCTGATCGTCTTCAATCACAGCAACTTGAATCATATCATGCTGCTCGTTAACTTTAGTATAGCTATCGCATTCCGATCCATGCTTCGCTTCTGTAAGGGCTGCAATTGTACCTACAAAGTCAATATCTGCCGGACGATCCTGTTTTAATTGCGCCATTTGTTCGGCACTCAAAATCTTGGATTCATCAAAGCCAAACTCGATTTCAGTGTGCAATCCTTTTTGCTTCACCCGTTGCAAATTATAGAATCGTTTGTTAAGGGTTGTCTTGACAAATGCCCAAAGACAGCCCAACAAATAACGCCGCTTAAACGGATCTTTCTCAAACCAATATTCAAGAAATTTCCAAGAATAGAAACGGGCATAGTTGCGAAGTACGCCTTTGAGAACTTCTTCCCGTGTCATGTTGTCCGGTTTAATAATCGGCGTAACGAAATTGTAGTGAGAATAATCGCGAATTTCAACTTTATCTGCTAAATCTTGGAATAGTTCAGAAAAAGGCCAAGGCGTGTACATATTCCAGTTAGTCATGTCTGCCTGCCAATCCCGCGCCATTTTATAGCTTTCTTCGATAGTTTCTGGCGTTTCATTGGGCAATCCCATGATAAATTGAACTTCTGCCAAAATCCCATTTTCTCGCAGCAGTTGTACCGCTCGTTTATTATCCGCAATCGTGGTTTCTTTGCGGAATAAATTCAGGTTTAATTGCGCGGCAGCTTCCGTTCCTAATGAAACGTGAACTAATCCCGCTTGGCGATAAAGAGGTAATTCTTTTTCGTCTCTGAGAATATCCGTAACTCGCGTATTGATTCCCCAATGAACGCCTAAGTTTCGGTCGATTAATTCTTTGCATAAAGCCATAAATCGGGATTTATTGATTGTGGGTTCTTCATCCGCTAGGATGAAAAATCCAATCTTATGTTCTTTGACTAGATTCTCGATTTCATCGACAAAATGTTTAGGCGATCGCGAACGATATTTGCGCCAGAATTTCCATTGGCAGCAAAAGCGACAGCGGAAAGGACAACCTCGCGAATAGTTAGGAACGGCAACCCTAGTATTTAGAGGTGTATAAATATAATTGTCCCAATCTAACAAGCTCCAATCTGGAGTCAAAGTGTTTAAATCTTTGATGGGAGGATGGGCAGGTGTAGCCACAATTTTGCCCTCTTCTAAAAAGGCAATTCCTAAAATATCGCGACGTTCTTCTTTATCTGTTCCATTGGCGATCGCCCGCACTAAATTAACTGTGATTTCTTCTCCCTCACCCCGAATAATGTAATCGACCCAAGGTGCTTCGCTTAACACTTCTCGATACATATAAGTTGGATGAACACCGCCCATAATTGTTTTAGCATTTGGGCAGATTTCTTTCACCAACTTGAGGGTGCTTTGCGACTTATAAATCATCGGTGTAATTGCCGTTGCCAACACTAAATCCGGTTGGCGATCGCGCAGGATTTCTGCTAACCGATCGTCATCGATATATTTGGTCATCGCATCAATGAATTCAAGGTCAGTAAAGCCTGCTGTTTTTAAGGCTCCACCAACATAAGGAACCCAACTGGAAGGCCAATTTCCGGCAATTTCAGCACCACCAGAATGGTAATTTGGTTGAATTAATAATATTCGCATATTAGACCTCTGATTCTGCTTTGTAGATGAACTGAATTAGATGGCTTTGGAAAAAATTCCAGATGATTGTGCTCTCAGATATTTATCAAAAGCTGAGGCAATATTTCTGATTAGTAATCGTCCGCTTGGCGTAACTTGAATTTGCTCGATTAAATCCGCAACCTGTTGAATATCGCGCTGGATGTAATGCAGATTGGGATCGTCTAATTCCTGGCATCAGACAACGGTGAGATGGAGACTGATGCCGAATATCCGTTCAAGCAATTTTCTTTTTGATAATTGTATAGCTATAGATCGATGATGTCAGCAAGCCTTGACAAAACTTAATATAATTGACTGACGAAGAGAAATCTAACTTTGGCATTTTGTCAATCAGTAATTGTGCTTAACAAAAGAATTCAGCATTCTTTCGGACTGCTGAATTCTGACTTTTTCTTCAATTTTGTATTTTTCTCTGTCGATAGCTTGGTATTAATGGCTCCGGGGATTTGATACTAAGAGAAGACAAATCAGTACAAATAAGAGATTGGAGAGAAAGAGAAAGCTAGCTAAAAGTTAGTCATTGAAATGCTCATTGATATAATCATTGTTGTCCGCCCCGCAAAAAATAAGATTTCTGTCAAAATGGTAAATATCCAGATTATAGACAAATTCCTATAAGTCTAAAGTCTCAAATCCATCGTCCAAACTCTAAAGTTTATGCCGGAGATCCTGACAAACTTTTTGACCTCAAATCCATTTCTCCCCCAGGGGTATTGCTACCTCTGGAATCCAGAATTGATCTGGCTGCACGCCACATCTGATGCGCTGATTGCTCTCAGCTATTATTCAATTCCCCTAATCATGGCATATTTCCTGTATCGGCGGCGCGACTTGCCTTTTCCCTGGGTGCTTTGGTTGTTTGGGGCTTTCATTGTCGCCTGTGGAACTAGCCATTTAATAGATATTTGGACGCTCTGGCATCCGACATATTGGCTGTCTGGGATAGTTAAATTTATTACTGCTATAATCTCAGTTTATACTGCTGTATCACTGTTGCCACTGATGCCGCAAGCTCTAAGTATTCCTAGTCCCGCACAGCTAGAGGCGGCTAACCAAAAATTAGCAGAAGAAATTCGCGATCGCACCGCTGCTCAAGCACAAATTTCTCAACTAAATGCTGAACTAGAACAGAGAGTTAGTCAACGGACGGCAGAATTGCTAGAAAGTCAAGAACGCTTTCGCTTATTAGTCGAAGGTGTCCAAGATTATGCTCTAGTTATGCTCGATCCTGAAGGCAAAGTTGTTAGCTGGAACAGCGGGGCACAAAGAATTACTGGCTTCAAGGCAGAGGAAATCATGGGTCAGTATTTTTCCTGCTTTTATGAAGAAGAAGCAGTGCGTCTAGGTAAACCTGAAGAACTCTTGCAAATAGCCTTAACTGAGGGCCATTTTCAACAAGAAGGCTGGCGGGTGCGGAAAGATGGATCGAGATTTTGGGCAAATGTTGCCATTACTTCGCTGCGGGATGAAGATGGAATGTTGCGCGGTTTCTCAAAAGTAACCCGCGATGCTACACAGCGCAAGATGTTGCAAGAAAAACTATTACGCTATAGTTATGCGATCGCTCTTACTGGCAGTGCAATCAGAATAACTGACGCAGAAAACCAGTCAATTTATCACAACCAAGCTTTCATCGACTTGTTTGGTTACACAGTCGATGAACTTAATGCCATTGGTGGCCCAAAAGCTCTTTACCTCAGTCGGGAAGTAAGCTCTGATGTCTATCAAATTATTAACAATACTGGTTGTTGGAGTGGTGAAATCGACTTGAGAACAAAATCTGGCGCGATCGTACCAACTTTGTTGCATGTTGACTGCATTTTGGATGATGCTGGCAATCGCTTGGGATTGGTAGGTGTTTGCACAGACATCTCGGAGCGCAAACGTGCTGAAGCCACTTTACAAAAGGCAAAAGCTGAGTTAGAACTCCGAGTTGAGGAGCGCACGCAGGAATTATCGGAGCAAAATTTCGCCCTGCGACAATCAGAAGCGCAGCTAAAAGAAAAAAATGAACAGTTAAAAGAAGCTTTACGAGAACTTAAACACGCTCAATCTCAGCTCATCCAAACAGAAAAAATGTCTTCTTTGGGTCAGTTAGTGGCAGGTGTTGCTCACGAAATTAATAACCCTATTAATTTCATTTACGGCAATATTTCCCACGCTTTCTCGTATTTCAGCGAATTAGTGGGGCTAATTAATCTCTACCAGCAGCATTACCCACGCCCAATAGCTGAAATTCAAACAGTTATTGAGGAGATAGAACTCGATTTTATGGTAGAAGATTTGCCTAAAATTCTCGATTCTATGAGGTCAGGAGCTGAGCGCATTCGCGAAATTGTCCAAAGTTTGCGGAATTTCTCCAGGCTTGACGAAGCTGAGATGAAGCCTGTGGATGTTCATGAAGGTATTGATAGTACGCTGTTGATTTTGCAGAATCGGCTCAGAGAGAAGGAGGGGGAACCGGGGATCGCAGTTATTAAGGAGTATGGCAATTTACCGAAAGTTGAGTGTTTTCCTGGTCAGTTGAATCAGGTGTTTATGAATATTATCAGTAATGCGATCGATGTTCTCGCTCCTCAACCACCACCTCGTTTTATTACTATTCGCACGGAAGTAGGAATTGGGAAATCTGGAGATTTAGAGGAGGTGGGAGATAATTCAAAACTCCCTAATTCTGAATTCTCACTTTCCCACCCTGAATTTGTAGTAATTTGGATTATTGACAATGGACCAGGCATAGCTCAGGATGTGCGCCGTCGGATTTTTGACCCTTTCTTTACCACTAAAGCTGTAGGTCAAGGTACAGGTTTGGGCTTGTCTATTAGTTACCAGATTGTTGTTCAGAAACATGGCGGTATTCTTAAGTGCCTTTCGGAACCTGGCGGTGGTACTGCCTTTGCGATCGCGATCCCCATGCGACCGCAATAATTATCGCCGAAGCAAGAAAGAAGAATGAAAGGTGGAGATTGGGGAGTGGGAAGAAGTAAAATGTAATTAAATTAATTTTAAGATTACTTTTTTCTTCTCTTTCTCTGTGTCTTTTCTTCCTCTGCCTTTGATTCAAAAAATAACTCTTGTGGGATGTGCATCTTGCCCATCCTAGTTATTTTTGCAAGAGATACATCGTCGATTATTAAATACCTTTTAAAAATAATACAAAACGTTGACAAAATTTATAAAACTATAAACATTTCAACATATCAAAATAGCATAATTAAATTAGTTCCCCAATAGGAACAATGCTTCAAATGAAAAGAACTATATGCCACAACTATTAAATTTTTTTTTGTCGGCAGAATTTATACCTCACGGACAATGCTATCTTTGGGAACCCGGATTAGTCTGGCTGCACGTCATCTCAGACTTGCTGATTGCTGTGGCGTATTATTCAATTCCGTTGTTGCTGCTATATTTTGTTCAAAAGCGCGAGGATGTGTCTTTTAACTGGATTTTCCAGTTGTTCGTAGGCTTCTTTCTCGCCTGCGGTACAGTACACCTGATGGAAATTGTGACGCTGTGGCATCCGGTTTATTGGCTATCTGGTTTCCTAAAAGCTTTAACAGCTATCCTTTCTCTATCTACAGCGGGAATGATGGTACCGCTGATTCCTCAAGCCTTGTCTATGTCAAGTCCATCTCAGCTAGAAGCTGCAAATCTTGCTTTGGCAAAGGAAATTAAAGAACACTTAGAGGCAGAGGAAGTAGTTCGGATTTTGAAGGCGGAGTTAGAACAGCGAGTAAGCGAGCGCACCTCTGCTTTGACTTGGGTTAACGAACAATTACAAAAAGAAATTGGCGATCGCAAACGCACTGAAGAAACCTTACAACTAACCCAATTTTCTGTCGATCGCTCCGCCGATGCTGTATTTTGGATCGATGCCAATGCCAAATTATTATATGTCAATGATGCCGCCTGCCGAACCCTGGGCTATTCCCCAGAAGAGTTGCTGACAATGACTTTACATGACATCAACCCAGACTTTCCCGAAAGCGCTTGGAACTTACACTGGAGTGTCTTAAGACGTTGCGGCTCAGTTAACATTGAAGCGCACCATCGTACTAAACACAACCGGATTTTCCCTGTTGAGATTACTATCAATCATTTGCAATTTAATGGTAAAGAATATCACTGTGCATTTGCGCGAGATATCACTGAACGCAAACAAACAGAAGATTCTTTAAGGCAATCAGAAGCGATCGCTAAACAAAAAGCCCAACAACTTGAACTTACGATCAAGCAACTCCAGCAAACTCAAGCTCAGTTAATTCATACAGAAAAAATGTCCAGTCTCGGTCAAATGGTAGCAGGTGTTGCCCATGAAATTAACAATCCTATCAGCTTTATTTACGGCAATCTCACTTATGCGACTCAATATATCCAAGATGTATTGAATTTAGTTCGTCTTTACCAAAAGCACTATCCGCAGCCAGTGCCTGAAATCGTACAACAAACAGAAGCAATTGAATTAGATTTCCTCAGCGAAGATTTACTAAAAATCCTATCTTCGATGAAATTGGGAGCAGATCGGATTCGGGAAATAGTCCTGAGTTTACGCAATTTCTCCCGACTAGATGAATCAGAAAAGAAAACAGTTGACATTCACGAAGGTATCGATAACACGCTGCTAATTTTACAAAATCGTCTGCGAACCAGAGCCAATTTCCCTGAAATTAAAGTCATTAAAAAGTACGGGAATTTACCTAGAATAGAGTGCTATGCTGGACAGTTAAACCAGGTGTTTATGAATCTTTTAAGCAATGCTATTGATGCTTTGGAAGAAGTTTATCTACAAAAAAATGGCAGATCGTATTTTGATGAATCAGGTTTATCATCTTTTGCTTCCAAGGGTATGCCGATGATTTTGATTGACACAGAAGTAATTGAAGGTAATTCGATCGTTATCCGTATCGCTGATAATGGTTTGGGGATGAGTGATGCGATTCGCGGTCGATTATTCGATCCATTTTTTACCACAAAACCTGTGGGAAAAGGTACAGGTTTGGGCTTAGCTATTAGTTACCAAATTGTAGTAGAAAAACACGGCGGTAAGTTACAGTGCAATTCAGTTTTTGGGCAAGGTTCAGAGTTTGTAATCGAGATTCCGTTGCAGCGGTAAATTGCTTTGTCCTTCTTCCTATAGTAGCTATTTAGTTGTATGCCGATCGATAACTTGCATGGTGTGGTGCGCCAACCCCCGCAAATCATTTTCGATCGCCATAACATCCATAGCTAAGGCATTTACCGCAGTTGTTCTCCCGCTTCGAGTAGCCATGCCCGCGGATGGTGGATAAAACCGATGTGGGGATAATACTCGGCAGCGGCTGGTGCAGCTAGTAATACTAATTGAGCTTGTGGCCCCGACTCTACTTGCGTTCTGCGGATTAATTCTTTGCCAATTCCTAATTTTTGATGGGATTTTCTTACTGCTAAATCTGATAAGTAGGTGACATAACTAAAATCAGAAATAGCTCTGGAGATACCGACTAACAATTCCCCTTCCCAAGCGGTGATGATTAAGTTGGAATTGCTAATCATACGGTGGATGCGATCGCGATCGTCAATCGGTCTTCTTTCGCCAAGAGTAGAAGCTCGATATAAATCGATCGTCTCATCTATATCTAAATTATTTCCTACGCGATATTGAATCATAATTATGGATCTTAGTTTAAGAGTATACCAGCTATAGCAGAAGGAAGAAGGAAGAAGGAAGAAGGATGAGGTAATAATAGCAAGGGTTTTGGCAATCAAGATAGTCCTAACCGCCTTGGCGGTTGCTATATGTAACACCGCTCTCTGGGCGGTCGTACTGTGTGGGTAAGTCTAAAAATCAGGCTAAGGGCGATCGCGATTTGTTGAATTTAACCTAGTCTTAACTTATAATTAACATTAATCTATAGTAAGCCAAGTGACTAACCGTAGTTTAGTGAGTTCGTAAAGCTGGAATCCAAACCAGTGGCTCGTTAGTACGCGAGATGAGCATTGTCAAGCGATCGCATTCCAGTTATAGTCAGGTTAAAGTCAATGAATACAATATTTTTTAGTTCCAGCGATTGGCAAACTATCACTTTCAGGCTCGGTGTAGCTCTACTGGTCGGTTGTGCGATCGGCATTAACCGACAGCAACCAGGTAGACCCGCAGGCTTGAGAACTTTTATGATTGTAAGCTTAGGTGCAGCCATATTTGTGATGATTCCTTTGCAAATTGACAATGAAAATACCTCTGGCTCTGCCAATGCTATCAGCAGAACACTCCAAGGTGTCGCCACAGGAGTAGGGTTTCTAGGAGCAGGAATTATTCTGCAACAAAATCAGCATAAATTTGGGAGAACACAAGTCAAGGGATTAACTTCTGCTGCTACAATTTGGCTAGCGGCTGGATTAGGAGCAGCCGCAGGTTGCGGCCTGTGGCGAATGAGCTTAATTGGAACAGTTTTTGCATTAGGAGTTCTCAGCGGAGTTAAGAAACTTGAGAAAGCTACTTTAATGCGCCGTCCTTATCCTCCAAATCGCATCAAAACACGAGTGAAAGAAGCACCATCTAGCCAAGATATACAAGAGCAGTAATCGATCGGGAATCCTGTGATAGTCAAGCCATTTTTTTCTAATCCTGCCATCTGAGTAATAAAAATTATCCTCTTTTATTACGCTAAGTAGGGTAAAATAAAAACTACAAGCATGAAACTTATCTCTAGTGCTTTTTCTAGTATTTATCGCTAACGAAAATTAACTAAGTAAATCCACTTAATTAACCGTAAGATACGGATGGCTAAAAGGCTTGTTGTATAAGCATTCTTCCTTCTTCCTTCTTCCTTCTTCCTTCTTCTTATGACCTATCTTGAAACTGCCGCAAAATTTTACAGTGAAGTTGCAGAAACTCCCCAAGTTGGACTTTGTTGTGTTCAAAGTAGTCCTTTGCAATTACCAGGATTAATCATTCCTCAGCCCATGCAAGAGATGAATTACGGCTGTGGTACCACCGTCCACGCAGCGGAACTTGTCGGCAAACCAGTAGTTTTGTATGTCGGTGTGGGTGGCGGTTTAGAAGCATTACAATTTGCTTATTTTTCCCGGCGAAAAGGTGGAGTTATTGTTGTAGAACCTGTAGCCGCCATGCGAGAAGCGGCTAATCGTAATTTACAACTTGCTACTCAAGATAATGATTGGTTTGACCCTAGTTTTGTCGAAATTCGGGAAGGTGATGCTTTCGCTTTACCAGTAGCAGATGCTTCTGTAGATGTAGTAGCTCAAAATTGTCTATTTAATATCTTTGAACCTGCGGATTTAACTAAAGCTTTAAAAGAAGCTTACCGAGTATTAAAACCAGGTGGTCGCTTGTTAATGAGCGATCCGATTGCGACTCGTCCAATTCCCCAACATTTAAGAGATGATGAACGATTACGGGCTATGTGTTTATCGGGTGCTTTGACTTATGATGAATATGTGCAACACCTGATTAATGTGGGTTTCGGTCAAGTAGAAATTAGAGCGCGGCGACCTTATCGTTTATTGGATATAGCCAGTTATAATTTAGAAGCAGATTTACTCCTAGAAAGTCTTGATTCTGTCTCTTTTAAGGTATCAATTCCTGATGATGGGGCTTGTGTTTTTACGGGTAAAACAGCAATTTATCGGGGGTTAGAAGAGTTTTTTGATGATGGAGCAGGCCATGTACTTCAGCGGGG
Source organism: Kamptonema sp. (assembly GCA_035298405.1). Lineage (GTDB taxonomy): Bacteria > Cyanobacteriota > Cyanobacteriia > Cyanobacteriales > Microcoleaceae > Kamptonema. The sequence goes on from DATGYA010000620.1 coordinate 9,980, forward strand.
AGTGCCAGCGTCGGTATGCGATAAAACTGCTGGCAAGTTAGGGGCATTAATCCACGATCGGGTGTTAATTACTGATTCGACTTGGCATTATAGTGGTGGTGGTTGTTGTTAGGTTAGTACAAAAGTGAGGGAGGCACTTTTTTAGGAAATTACTTCCCTCTTCCCTAGCCCCTAGCTATAAATTTGCCAAAATATAATTTTTGATCGTCATTGAACTTTAACCAATGTGAGTTAGATGCGATCGCCATTCCCCATCTGTTCGGCTCGGCAAAAGTTGTCAAGACCCTGAATGTGGTTTGAAAATTGCCTTGTTTATGGCTTGAAGGGTTTATGTTTGCAGTTTGCTACATATATAGCAACCGCCAAGGCGGTTAGGACTATCTTGATTGCCGAAACCCTTGCTATTATTACCTCATCCTTCTTCCTTCTTCCTTCTGCTATAGCAGCTTCTTCCAGCCGCTCCACATCCCGCATCGATGGTGCACCAAAGAGCCGCTTATACTCCCGGTTGAAGTACGAGGCATCATCGTACCCCACTCAGTAGGCAAGCACTGGTAGCATCAAGGTTTTCCCCCAGCATGAGACGGGTAGCCTACTAGAGCCACAGTTCAGAGCGCTATTTTCCCCTTGCAAAATGACCAGGTTGGGTTAAGCTAAGTTAATATGACAGTCTAAATTGAGAGTCGGCTTTCCCTTGGCTCTTAGTTAACAAATAGCAGGTGCAAAAAACTATTAATGTTAGATCAGTTTCTCGACGCTTACCCGAATTTTGGAATTGATGCCTTTTTTTTATTAGTCATTTTAGTGGCTTTGGAGGCAGTACTCTCAGCAGATAACGCGATCGCTCTAGCATCTATCTCTAAAGGTCTCGCAGACAGTAAGCAACAGGGTCAGGCTCTTAACTTCGGTTTGGTGATTGCTTTTGTGCTGCGGATGGCTCTAATTTTAACTGCCACTTGGGTAATTAAGTTTTGGCAGTTTGAACTTTTAGGAGCTGTTTACCTACTTTGGCTGGTGTTTCAACACTTCACCTCTGCCATTGACGATGATGGAGAACATCGAGAACCAAGATTCGCGACGATTTGGCAAGCAATTCCAGTGATTGCTCTAACAGATTTAGCATTTTCTTTGGATAGCGTCACCACTGCGATCGCAATTTCTGATGAAACTTGGCTGGTACTCACGGGTGCGACTCTTGGGATTATCATGCTGCGGTTTATGGCAGGGTTATTTATCCGCTGGCTTGAAGAGTTCGTTCATCTTGAAAATGCTGGTTACGTTACAGTCGGTTTTGTGGGAATACGGCTGTTACTGAAAGTCATTAATGATAGTTTAGTGCCGCCGCAATGGTTGGTAGTTGTGACAATTGCTCTAGTATTTCTGTGGGGATTTTCGGAACGCACAATTGTAGAATCAACTGAGGACGAAGCATCCCCAGAAATTGAAAGCACACAGCAAGAGCCTGTACTCAAAGCTCAAGAGCAAGAAGTACAGAAATCAGAAATTTAAAATATTGTCATTTTTTAGTA
>DATGYA010000621.1:0-7035 GCA_035298405.1 Kamptonema sp.
AGAAATTCCTCAAGCCGCTGCGTTCAAATTGGGCAAAGACGGCGCGCGCCGACAATCAGACGAAAAAGTCTTTCCCGGCTACGTACTCGTGCGAATGTTGATGGACGAGGAAACGTGGCAGATTGTTAAAAATACCCCCAATGTAATTAACTTTGTCGGGGCAGAGCAGAAACGTCGCTACGGGCGAGGACGGGGGCACGTCAAACCTTTACCTCTGAGCAATTCAGAAGTAGAGCGGATCTTCAAACAAACTCACGAAGCAGAGCCAGTTGTCAAAGTATCAATGGCAGCGGGAGATCACGTAGTGGTACTCTCAGGGCCATTTAAAGACTTTGAAGGCGATGTGATTGAAGTTAGCCCCGAACGAAATAAGCTCAAAGTGTTGCTCTCCATTTTCGGACGCGATACGCCTGTGGAATTGGAGTTTAATCAGGTTCAGAAACATAGCTAACTAATGGCAAAGAAAATTGTTGCAGTAATTAAGTTGGCCATTACGGCGGGAAAGGCCAACCCAGCACCTCCAATCGGCCCAGCCTTGGGTCAACATGGTGTCAACATCATGATGTTTTGTAAGGAGTACAATGCTAGAACTGCCGACCAAGCAGGTCTAGTGGTGCCGGTAGAAATTTCAGTCTTTGAAGACCGGAGTTTTACATTTATTCTCAAAACCCCACCCGCATCGGTGCTGATTCAAAAAGCAGCCGGTATTCCCAAGGGTTCAGGCGAATCGAACCGCAAAAAAGTTGGGTCGATTACGCGGAGTCAGTTACGGGAAATTGCGGAAACGAAAATGCCAGACCTCAATGCTAATGACATTGATGCTGCGATGAAAATCGTAGAAGGAACGGCTAAGAATATGGGCGTGGCGATCGCAGATTGAAGGAAGAAGGAAGAAGGAAGAAGGAAGAAGGAAGAAGGAAGAAGGAAGAAGGAAGAAGTATTTTAAATTTACTATTCCTAATTTTTAGTTCTCGTTTCTCTTACTTAATCTTCTGTTTTTAATCAGACTTATCAATCAATCGAAAATCCCATCTAAAATTCAAAATCAATTATGGGGGAGAAGCAGAGCTTCGCTAACAACCCCAGGAGCAAAAAATGGCAAAAAAAGAGTCTCGCAGAATTAAAGAACTCAAAAAGAAAGTAGAAGACCGGGCTTACCAACCCCTAGAAGCCCTGCAACTCCTCAAAGAGACGGCTACGGCTAAATTTCCCGAAGCTGCTGAAGCACATATCCGTTTGGGAATTGACCCTAAATATACGGATCAGCAGTTGCGGACAACAGTATCGTTGCCCAAGGGAACTGGTCAAATTGTTCGCATTGCGGTAATCGCTAAGGGTGAAAAAGTTAAAGAAGCTTTGAATGCAGGTGCGGACATTGCTGGTTCTGAAGAATTAATCGATGAAATTCAGAAAGGCATGATGGATTTTGACCGCTTGATTGCCACACCAGACGTGATGGCGCAGGTGGCAAAATTGGGGCGGATGCTAGGGCCTCGCGGTTTGATGCCTTCTCCAAAAGGTGGTACTGTGACATTTGATTTGGCACAGGCGATCGCAGAGTTCAAAGGTGGTAAACTAGAATTCAGAGCTGACCGCACGGGCATCGTTCACGTTATGTTTGGCAAGGCAGCTTTCTCTGCTGAAGACTTGCTAGTGAACCTGCAAGCTTTGCAAGACACCATTGAGCGCAACCGACCTTCTGGCGCTAAAGGCCGCTACTGGCGCACGATGTATGTATCAGCAACGATGGGGCCGTCGATTCAAGTTGATATTAATGCCCTACGGGATCTGAAACTTGATGTAGCGTAATGGTTAATGGTTAGTTGTTAGTTGTTAGTTGGTAATAGCGAATTTAGTCGTTCAATCTTATAGAAAAAGCGGCTAAAAACACTACTACAGGAACAAAAAACAACCAACAACTAACCACTAACCCCTAACAACTAACAAATCAATAAGCCATAGACAGCAGGTGTTAACACCTTAATTTCCTGCCGAGGCTAAGAAAGTAAAAAAATAAATTTCAAGTTAAAAATTTTTAATTTTTAATTTTTAATTTTTACTTCTTTGCCCTGGCTTGAAAGTCGGGGTTTTTGATTGGCAGTTTGTGATTTTTAAAGGAGGTGAGACAAGTATGGGCAAAACCCTAGAACAGAAAAATGAGATCATTGCCGAGCTCAAGGAAAGCTTAAGTAAGTCGCAACTGGCGGTAATCATTGATTACCAGGGTCTATCTGTGGCGGAAATCACAGATTTGCGGCGGCGTTTGCGTCCGAAAGGTAGCAGTTGCACAGTGACAAAAAATACGCTGATGCGAATTGCTGTTGAGGGTGACGCGAAATGGCAACCGATGCAGGAATTACTGAAAGGTGCTTCTGCTTTAGTGTTTGTCAAAGAGGATATCAGCGGCGCGATTAAAGCTTACCAAGAATTCCAAAAAGCCTCTAAGAAGACTGAACTTCGCGGCGGCGTTATGGAAGGGAAGCTTTTAAAAGAAGCTGATATCAAAGCGCTGGCGGATCTGCCGTCGAAGGAACAACTCATGGCTCAAATTGCTGGTGCTATCAATGGTGTGGCTACCAAGCTGGCTGTGGGTATCAATCAAGTTCCTACTTCTATTGCTCGCGGTCTTAAGGCTTATGCCGAAAAGGAAGGCGGCGAAAAAACTGAAGAACCTGAGTTAGTTGCTAGTGATAGCGAATAACAGTTAACGGTTAACAGTTAACCGTTAACTGTTAACAATTTCAAATCCAAAATCGAACTAGGAGTTCAAAAAATGTCTGCTGCAACCGATCAAATTCTCGAACAACTCAAATCTTTAAGTCTGTTGGAAGCTTCCGAATTGGTGAAGCAAATTGAAGAAGCTTTTGGCGTAAGTGCTGCGGCTCCTGTCGGCGTATCGATAGTTGGCCCTGGTCCTGCTGCGGCTACTGAAGAGGTAGAAGAGCAAACTGAATTCAATGTGATTCTTGAAGAAGTTCCTGCTGATAAGAAAATCGCTATTCTTAAGGAAGTGCGGACTATTACTGGTCTGGGTCTGAAAGAAGCGAAGGATTTGGTAGAAGCTGCACCGAAGTCCATCAAGGAAGCGATCGCAAAGGCTGCTGCTGAAGATATCAAGAAACAGCTAGAAGCAGTAGGAGCGAAGGTTTCTATCAAGTAGTTAACTTGATAAGTATTAGCCTCTTTCTTTGCCCCCCTTCAAAAGGGGGGTTTTTCAATTTATATACCTTTATCCAATAAGGTTGAGCAATGCTGATAGGATGATTATCCCTCTTTTCTAGCTGGGACAAATATATTTGCTATTTTGGCCCGCGAGTATTCAAGCGGTCAAAAACGTGGCGTGACATTTGTGGAAATATATTTTCATCTTTTGCATAAGCTGGATCGTCAGCGAAAATAACTAAGATATAGATAGCTCGATCGTCTAGAGTTCTAATAAAGGCGGCTTCTTGGCGAGAACCAGAAGTGTATCCAACTTTAGAGCCAAAGTAAATGTTAGTGGGCAAAGATTCACCTAAAAAGCCTTTTATAGAGTTACTGGGATCGTTTTTCCAGGCTTTAGGGTCTAAGTCTCTGGTTAGTAAGTAAGCCATTTTTCTGCTGGCTGTTGGCGAAACTGCTTGCCTTGTATAAATTTCGTACAAAAGCCTTGCAGCTTGATCGGTTGTTACCTGATTTCTAGTAGGCTGGGATGAGTTGCCCCGCAGTTGTAAGTCGCGACCTGTTGGCTGTTCTTGACTTAAATAGTAGATTGGGTAATTTTTGGTACTGAGTTTAATACCTTGGTAGCCTGCGGATTGGAAAAATGTGTTAATTTGTTGGCGTTTTTTTAGCCAAGTTTGTAATTGTTCTCCTTTGAGTTCTTCTCCTGACTCTGTGGCGGTGATTGTGTCTAAAATCCGGCTGGCGGCATCATTGTTTGAGACGCGGATCATTTGGTCTAAGTCAGAAGTAAAGGATGATTCATCTTTTTGAATGATGCCTTTTTCTATGGCTCCGTAAAAGCCTGCCATCCAAAATAATTTGACTACGCTGGCGGGGAATCTGGGTGTTTGGTTTTGATAGCCTGCAAAGGTGTGGACTTGAGAATTACTGACATCAATTAAGGTAATGGAAAGGGCGGCTGTGGGGAGTTTTTTGCGTGCGGCTATGTCTATAATTTCGTCAACAATGGCTTGCAATTCTTGGCTGTAGATTTGGTTGGGAGGTGTTTTTATGTTGTAGGTGAAGCTGCGATCGCCTTTGTTTGAAGGCGGATTGGAAGTTCCCTGAAGGGGTAGCGGCGATATAGTAGGAGGTTGAGAGACAATTGGGGGTTCGGGCTTGTGCCTAGTTCTGAAGGGAATTGTGACGATCCAAGCGATCGCGATCGCGATGGCTGCTAAGGATAGGAGGTTGCCATATTTTAAGCGAGATAGTTGGGCAGAAGTTCGGCGGCGCGGCTTGACAGGGCGCTTTCTCGTTTGGCGGCGGGGGTTGATTTGATGGGGTAGCTTCTCTATTTGCATCAGAGTAGTATGGTATCCAATCCGCCCTTTACTTTAACCTAATGCGAGCAATTTCGCAGAAAAATCTGCTATAAACGGCCGCATTAACAGCCAACGCAAACCGATTATAGTTTCTCCGATCGTATTGAAATTAAGCCGAAAAGTATGTTGGGAACCATGAAAAGATTTTTAAGGTTGACTCTATTGGGATTTGGGGCTGCGATCGCAGGTGGTGGTACTTGCTATTTTACGCCTTTATTTTTGGTAGTTCATCCCCAAGTTATTGCCGCTGTCCCTACTATTAACCAGACTATTGCTAAGCCAATTTTGCCTGGGGTAAGAAGTATTCCTAAAGTAGAAGGTTATGTTAATAGCGAAGGTATTTCGAGAATACCAGAACTAGCAAGAGTTGAAGATTTAGAACGGTTCGATCGGGTGGTGAAGTATTCGCGATCGCAGAAATTACACGATCGTTCGATGGAAGGGATTATGCAGGCGATCGCGGATAATTTTCTAGGTACGCCTTACAAAGCAGGTTTATTAGATAAATCCAATGAAGAGAAATTAGTCGTATCGCTAGATGGATTTGACTGCGTGTTATTTGTGGAGACGGTACTCGCGATCGCGCGGGGTGTCGCCGTGCAAGATTATGCCTATCAAACTTTTCTAGAACGCCTGGAAAACCAGCGTTACTCCGATGGTAAAATGAATGGATATTGCAGCAGACTTCACTATTTCTCAGAATGGATTGAAGAAAATCAGAAACGAGGTACTGTGCAAAATATTACAAGTGAATTGGGCGGGATTCCGCTTAAGAAAAAGCTGAATTTTATGAGCAAACACAGTGGGAGTTATCCACAATTAGCAAATAATGAAACAAATTATAATTGCATTGTCGAGCAAGAAGCCGATCTTGCCAAATTAACTATCAATTACCTCCCGTTAAACCAGATAAAAAGCGTGTATTCTCAGCTAAAAGCCGGGGATATTGTGGCAGTCGCTACTGATATTGATGGACTTGATGTAACGCATACTGGGCTAGTTTACCGCAATGCTGATGGCAATATTGGTTTAATCCATGCTTCACCGATTGGGGAGGTAACAATTGCCTACGATTTGCACAGGTATATAGGCAGAGTTGAGAGTGCGATCGGTATTGTTGTAGCGCGACCAATCGATCCGCGTTAACCTGATTAATTGATACAAAATTCATAGCTCAGACTGCGGTGGGTAAGCATACAATTAGTTATGGCTATGATGCGGATGCAGTGAGAGACAAGTAAGAATGTTAAAACAAATTCTTCAGGTAGCTCAAGAGATAGAAAGTGTATTTGAGAGGAGCCAAGCTCTTACTCACGTGGTTCAAGCGTATGCTAGATTTGGTCAATTTGACTCAGCATTGACAATTATTGAAACTATTGAAGATCCATACAAAAAAGTTGATGCTTTAGCTAGACTTGCTGAAGCTTACTCAAAAGCTGGCGTTCAGGATAAAGCATTTGAAATGCTAGAGCAAGCTGTTCAAGTTACTCCAGAACCAGGCATGAGCACGATGGAGATTCGCCAAATAAGCCTTTGCCTCATTGCTAAAACTTACGTCGCTATTGGGGAATATAGTCAAGCTATTCAAGTTGTTCAAAATTATTCTTATATTCGGGATGAACCTTATCCCCTCATAAGATACGATTTGTTTTTAGATCCATCCAAGCGCTCTGAGTTACTGGAACTAGCCCAAGCCAGAAATGTGCAGCAAATTACTCGAATATTGCAAGTCGGGGATGATGAGATTACTTGTGAACACCAAGTTGTGGCCTTAGCTGAAGTAGCTGGCGAATGCGCCAATGGAGAACAATTTGAGTTTGCTATGCAAGCATTGCGAGTAGCTGATTCAATCGAATTCGGTAAAGAATCGCGAGCAAAGGCCTTCAAGTTAAACGCACTATCTAAGATTGCTGTCAAATATGCAGAAATTGGACAATTCGACTTAGCTATCCAAGTAGTTGAGAAAATTGACGCTATCGGTTGGAGAGCTAGCCCATTGAAAAATATTGCCTGCAAGCTGGCAAAAGCTGGGCAGTACGATCGAGCTTTTAAATTGATTGAAACAATAGAGCGTGCCAATGAAAAAAATGAGGCTTTAGAGGAACTGGCTAAACAGTATGCAGAAACAGGACATTATGACAAAGCACTTCAGATTACTAAATCAATCAAAATGATTGACTATCAGGATTCTGCTTTCTTGAAAATTGTTCAGAACTATATCAAATCTGGTCACTACAAACAAGCTTTCCAGATAGCCAAAAGAAAAAGAAGGAACGATTTTAAATTAGATTTATTGATTGCCATTGCGGAAGCTTCCGCCCAAGTAAAAAAGGCTTCACAAGTTTTATCCCAAGCATTGCGGGAAACGAAGACAATAAAATCTCCAGGTGGGAAAGTCTTTGCATTAACTGATATAGCAATTAAGTATGCAGCATTTAGACAAGAGACGAAAAGTTTAGCTCTTCTAGCTCAAGCTATTGAAATTGTTGAAAGTGATGAAGCTTCA
>DATGYA010000622.1:0-6108 GCA_035298405.1 Kamptonema sp.
AAAGGTACGATCAAACCATGATAACTAAGAATAATCCCTAAAGCAGCGGCTCCACACTCTACCGCTTCCATTTGTAACAAAGTTCCTGTCTTGACTCGCTTGGGAAGTTGTGGTTCTTTTGATTTAGTACGTCCGATCTTAATCTTTAGCATCTAAGTAGAAGGAAGAAGGAAGAAGGAAGAAGGAAGAAGGAAGAAGATTTGTGAGTAGGAATTAGGTCTAATAAATACCACTCCACTCCCGCAGCACAGGTAGTAAAAAGGTAATAGGAGCTTGTTCCTCGACTCTAACTCTAGCAGTAGTGGTAATACCAGGAGTCATTTTCAGTTGCGGTCCTTGGGAAGATGACCACTTGTAACCACTCGGAGTTTTGTCTGGTTCTAGTTGAGCCCGCACTTCTACAATAGCACCTCCACCAGTATTTCCCTGACCCCCAGCCGCACCACCAATACCTTGAATTAATCCACTAACAATATCCGAGTTACCGATTACCGCCGCCGCACCTTTTTGAGTAATAGGAAATTCTGAAACCGAAGTGACAGTACCCACAATTCCCCCAAATTGTTGCCGTTTAACGGTATCGGGTGTAATTTGAATCATCATACCTGGTTTAACTTTTTTGCCATCTTTAACTGCAAAATAAGTAACTCCAACCAGAGCCCCCTCTTTGCTGCTGACATTGAATGACCCTAAAGCAGTTCCAGGTGACACTACTTGTCCTTCTGTCGCTGTAATTTCTAAAATACAGCCGGCGTGAGAACTCCGAATTTCACTGTTATCAGCAATTTGTTGCTGCAATTGAGCAATTTCTCGACCTACTTCTTGAATGGGATTTTTCTTATTATTGACTTGTTCCAAGTTATCTTGTTCTAATCGCTTGGATTTGCTTTCCAACTCTTGCAAATCCGCCTGAGTTTGACGAATTTGGTTAAGGTTATCTAGATGTTGTTTTTGAGATTCTGTTTCCTTTACATCTAAATCCTTGAGTTGTGTCTGAATTTGATTGATCTGATTGAGGTTTTCAAGATACTGCTGTTGGGTTCCTGCTTCTTTAACCTCAACCTCTTTAAGTTGCGCCTGAAGTTCTACAATTCGATTGATATTTCCGAGATAGTCTCGCTGCTGTTCTGCTTCACGGGAATCGAGATTTTTCAATTGTGTTTGTAAATCGGCAATATTTTCCAATTTCTGAATATAGTCTTGTTCTGCTTGCAGAACAGAATCTTGCTCGATTGCGCCTTCTGATAATAGTTGGCGACGTTTTTCTAATCTTTCTGCCAAAATTGGCGCTAACTTTTGAGTGTTTTCTAACCGTTGTAGCAGACTCTGACGCTCTTTAGCAATGGCATTCAAGCCTTTCTCTTTCAGAATGGGAGTAAGCGCTTGAGTATCGCGTAGCTGCTGTTGAATGCTATCCCTTTGTCGCCGAATGGAATCTATACCTCTGTTTTGGATGAGAGGTGTCAGCCGTTGTAAATCCTGTAACCGTTGTTGGAGACTCTGACGTTGTTCTGCGATCGCATCTAACCCCTTACTTTGCAGCAGGGGAGTCATAGATTCAGCAGTTCGCAGACGTTCCTGAAGGCTGGTTTTAGAGGCAACAATAGCTTGTTGTGCAGAATTAGTTCCCTGATTCAACAGCACAGATGTTTCCTTAGATTGCTGTTGCAATTGTATTTGTTTATCCTGAGCCAGTTTAAGCCGTTGCCGCAGTTCCGACGGATCTATAGTTGCCAGACGTTGATTTTTAGCAATACATTGGCCGGCTTGTACATATATTGTTTGGAGTTGACCAGAAATCGGGGATTGAAAATCAACTACTTGACGAGGAGCAATAAATATACCCCTTCCTTCAACGGTGATCGGTATCTTTCCTAAGATACTCCAAGTTAAACCAACTACAACTAAACCCCCTAAAATGCTTAAAGGCACCCATTCCTTGGGGCCCACTACTTGCATTAGTTGATCGAGGCGTTCTGGGGAAGAAAGCCGCTCTAGAGATTCTTGGCGAAAAATGTTACGTTTTTTATCTTTAGTAAACATAGCACGTTACTCAATTAAAGCCGGTTAACGTAGCTGACGAATCATCCAATCAAAGCGGGTGCCAGCAATGGCAGTTCCTTCTAAAACATCAAGGTCGAGTTCGTCTTCCGCATCAATATCTTCGGAAAGCATCGAAGTAAGATCGTTTGCCAGCGTAGCAAACCCTCGACGGTTCAGGCGATCGCGCCAACGATTTGATAATACCACCGCGATCGCTCTATAAAACCTACCCGCAAAAGCTCGATCTAACTCTAGTTTAGCAGCTAATTGTGTTTGGGGCAGAGCGATTAACCAAGCATTTTCTACCGCTTTCACAGTAGCGGAAGCCGTTCCTATTTCGATAAAGGACATTTCACCGAGAATTTCCCCTTTCACTGACTTCGCTACTTCTTTCTCTATTGTGATGCCGTTTTTGATCAGGGAGATATAAATACCTAGCGTGCCTTCTAACAAAATGTACACAGCCGGCACTGGTTTTCCTTGTTGGATGAGAACAGTATCAGGAACAACTTTTTCGACAACACAGTTAGCAATCATCCAAGCAATATCGCTATCTTTGAGAACTGCAAACACTAGCAACACTTTTCGTAAAGGTTCGCTAGGTAAAGCCTGAGTTTGCGTCAGCAATTCGGATAAGCCGCGCAATTGATCGGAGAGTTTTAACGATAATAAATGATAGAAACGAGCCGCAAAATCTCCATCTTGTTCCAGTTTACGAGCCAGGATAGGTTTGGGCAGCGATAATACCTGAGAAATTTCCACCGCCTTGATGGTAGCAGAAGGTAAATGGTTATCCAAAAATGACATTTCTCCCATTAGTTCGCCGGCAGATAACCGCTTGAGTTCTTGCTCTCCTCCGTCTTGGCGCGATACGATTACAGCTAGGGTTCCTGACACAGAGATATAAATAGATTCTACAGGATGACCTTCTTGGATCAGCACCCGGCCCGGTTGACAATTTTCTGGGGTGGTGTGATTCACGATCCATTCTAAATCGCTGGGATTTAAAATATTAAAAAATGGAAATGTACTCAGAGTTTCTGGGAGAATTTGTGGAATATTCATAGATAAAATTGTCCCGCCAATTTCAGGGTAAGGTAAAGGTTATGGAAACTAGATCGGACACACCCTATAATCGGAATTTCTATAACAGTTTTGAACTCGTTAAGTAGAAGGAAGAAGGAAGAAGGAAGAAGGAAGAATGCTTATACAGCAAACTTTTTAGCCATCGGTATTTTACGTTTAATTAGGTGGATTTACTTAACTGCGTTACCGAATCAGTTTAGCAACTAAAGCAGTCTGATGAATAGCATTAATGCCAGCATAATTATCGCTTATAAGCGTTGTTTTTATTGATTCATTAAGCAACTTCTAGTTGAGGCTGTTTTTTAGTGATATCTCTTTTTACTTAAAACGCTTAAAATCTTAATAAATATTTAATAAATTAATAGCAAACCGAGCAATGTTATCAATTTTTTTATTGTCAAACTTTATTAACTGAAGTTGCACTTTGTGAATAAGTGGATTTCTGATAAGGATGAGGGAAGGTATTGAGAATTTAGTTTGTATTGACAAAGTTTAAATGGAAGTTTATAATCGCAGCAGTTTTTAGTGTAAGCTGCGATGATGCAGTCAAGATCGATTGGGATAAGGCTGCTGAGTCTGCTTCATTGCAGAATGAAACTAAAAAGCGATCGCGAATTAGTAACATTGCTTAATAATTCGTCGTCTTCTTCTTAAAGCTCTGCATACCATAACACATTTTTAGTGTGTGTTACCGTTTCGGATTAGGGTAAACATCTTTAGCTTCAAGGTACGAAAAGTTATGGAAAAAGCTGATAACCTGACGGCTACTAATTCATTGCCATCTGGCGTAGAAAAGCTTCCCTTGTATGGAGAAGCCTACTTTATTCGGCACGGTGAAAGTACCAGTAACGAGCGCAACATTTTTGCAGGAATATTAGATGTTGGACTCACAGCTTTTGGCAAGCTACAGGCACGTCGTGCTGGTCTTGATATTAAGAAAAAAGGTGTCAAATTTGATGCAGTATATGTCTCTCACATGAGGCGCGCGCGACAAACTTGTGAAATCGCCCTAGCTGAAAGTCAAGCCTTGAAATCTCCTGATACTCCTGTTCAGATCGACCACCGAATTAGCGAGCGTTCCTTTGGTATTTTTGCTGGTCGCAATCTAAATTTACTTCGCCTTTCTCTTGGCTACGAAGGCTTCGAGGAAATGTTGCATTCACATAACGAAGCGCCTCCCACTGGCGAAAAAATTTCACAAATTTATGTCCGCGCTAGTAGTTTCTATAAAGAGCGAGTTGTACCACACTTAGAACGAGGTGAAACAGTTCTAGTTGTCTGCCACCAATATGTACTAGAACCTCTAGCACTTTATTTAAGCGATTTGCCGCCAACTGCTTATCATAGTTTAAAACTTCCTAATGGCAAAGCTCTAAGTCGAGATGAACTCGTCAAGTTTCGCGACAAAGAATCTGGAGGTGCGGCTGCTTTACGAAAAAAGGTCAACGATCTTTCAATCATGTGGGCGATTTTGTTATACGCCGTTGCCTTCTTACTGGGCAGTTTGTTAAGGGCAGTTAGCACTTCCCCACAAGGAATTCCATCAGAGCTATTTAGAGCGATAATCGTTGTCTGTCTGGCAATGTCCACATTTTATACCTACCTAGATATTGACTTTGCAGGAAGCAAGCGCAAAGTAACTTCAACGGTAAAATATGTAGTTTATGGGTGGATGTTGTTGCGATGGGTAGTTGGTCTAGCCTTAATATTTTCTGGCGTTTTGTACCAAAGCCCCGCCGATCTTTACAAGGTTTTATGGGTGCTGTTTTGGATGGTGCCGCCAGCCCTTACTTCCCCGGTTTTATCCATACTCTGGGGCGGGAATCTTTATCCATCGGCTGTTTTGTCAAGGACATTATCAATAGTCGCTCCGATCGCGCTTATTGGTACACTCGCGATCGCAGGTTCGCAATTGCCAATTAACCTTTCGAGTTTAAACTTTTTCTTTGTAATTCTAGCTCTAGGTCTAGCAATACCGGGAGCTGCCGCCCAGATTTGGCGTTCTCGATCTCCTGTTGACTCAAATCGGCATAGCAAAGAATGGAAATTTATTGGAGTTCTCGCTGTCGCCTTTATGGCCTTAGCAACAGGTTTTCAATTTGTTCCTGCAACATTTATTTCTGACCTATTTTCCCCAACCGATCCAAACCGATCGCTAGCGGGTTTCCAACAGCTTGCATTTGCCGCATTAGTCTTTATCCTCATGCGTCTATGCGCTGCCTTAACTTTGGTATTTTCAAGGGGCAAGCTGAGCAAGGCAGAAGCTCAAGATGCTTATATCTTGCTTGTCAACCCCAACTTTTTCCTTTGGGCGGCTCTTTTTGCCGGAGTTACTACAGCCGCAAATTTGGACTCGCTGAATTATGCAATTTTCTGGGCAGCACTAGGGTTCTTCTGCATACCTTTTATGGAGCAGACATTCTTTATGAATGGCTTTAGTAGTGACTTATTAAGAGAAACGCTGCGTTCCTCAAAAGTAGCAACGGAGGATGTCAAAAAGCTTTTCCATCAATTAGATGCGGATGGTAGTAAAACCCTAGATAAATCCGAGATTATGGAACTTTTGGGGCTAGTAGAAGATTTGACCACAGGGGAACGTAGCTCTGAAGAAATGAGGGGATACATCACTGATTATCTTTTCAACATTCTTGACTCAGATAAGAATGGTACAGTAGACCTAAAAGAGTTAGAAAGCTACGTATCAACTTATGGGTTAGTTGTCAACCTTAACGTTGAATAGAAGAAAGAATGTAGGTTGAGGCGCGAGCGATCGCGGAGGGTACGTAAGTTGGCTTTAGCGCTCTTTTGAGCCGAATTAAGAGCGCTGAAGCGCAACTACGTACCTGCTATTTACCATCTTTGGAAAATCTTTGCGATCGCACCCAATACTAGCAACAGAGGTGTCAACCAATCCCCCCACCGCACATACAAAGTCTGAGTTTTCCGCCGATAAATATTAGCCGCCTCGACTTCATAAGT
>DATGYA010000623.1:0-1713 GCA_035298405.1 Kamptonema sp.
TACGTCGCGATCGGCGGTAACACCACATCCAGTCTCAGCCGCGAAGGTTTCGCCACCGTCACGCGAGCCATTCAGCTAGCAGGCGGAATTACAGCCTTAGCCGATATTCGTCAAATTCAAGTCCGCCGCCCCACCAGAACAGGCGAACAAATTATTTCAGTCAACCTCTGGCAACTCCTAGAATCCGGGGATGCTTCTCAAGATGCCATCCTGCAACAGGGAGACACCATTATTGTTCCCAAAGTCAAAGTCATTAACCCAGCAGAAGCAGGGATATTAGCTACAACTAACTTTTCTCCCCCTGCTATTAATGTTTACGTAGTAGGAGAAGTGAGAACATCGACTGATGCTCTGAAGTTGCCGTCAAATGCCACATTAAATCAAGCCTTACTCACACGGGGATTCTTCGGATATGAAAATACCAGAGCCAACAGGGAATCTATAGACTTGGTTCGCCTTAACCCCGATGGCACTACCACAAAAAGGAGTATAATTGTCGATTTAACTACAGGCACGAACGAGGAAAATAATCCTCAGCTCCGCAATAACGATATCATTGTTGTATACCGCAGCTCTCAAGCTGCATTCTCAGATCGTTTAGGAAGTGCATTATCTCCTGTAGCGACTTTTACGGGAGTGGGAAATTTTCTATTGATATTGAGATCGCTATTCCGCTTCTGATTTAAGGAACCCCCACCACTCAGCGTTAATACCTGAACGAGACTTCTAGGCAAGCGTTAGAATAAAAGTAAGCTTCAGATTTTCTGCCGCTTCGGCACCCATGAACCTCATAAATATACGGTCTAAAGATGGATAGTAGACAAGAGTTCCAACCCTTTTTACCCAAATCAAATGGCAAGTTGCCTCAATTGTCTCCTCAGCACTACAGGGAGAAGCCAGAGGAAAGCGAGGAAGAAAAGCTCGATTTGTCATGGCTGTTCGGGGTGGTGCGCCGGAGAGCGCTCGTGATGGCAGCAGCTACCATAGCCTTGAGCTTGCTGGCAGGTGGTTTGATCGTCTCTAGCTCCAAACAAATCATCCTCGAATACGAAGGCTCCTTCTCTCTTTTAGTAGAGCCTGCCACCGCCGAAGGTCTGCTGTCCAAGCAACTAGACAACACGGTAGCTGCCGACTTAGCAAAAATTAACATCGAAGGTATCAGTTTGGTGGACTACGAAACCCAAATTCGGATTTTGAAAAGTCCCCAGATGATGATTCCAGTGGTTAAGGAATTACAAGCCTGGTATCCTGGTCTCACCTATACCGAATTGATGAGCAAACTTGCGATCAGCCGCGTCAGCTATGAAAAAGACGGGAAATCTGCGGGAACAAAAATTTTAGAGGTTCGCTACAAAGATAAAGATACGAAAAAAATTTACGGTGTATTGACTAAAGTCTCGGATGCTTATCTAAAGTACAGCTTAGAGCAGCGCTTGACTGGTATTAAACAAGGAATTAAATTTATAGATCTAGAAATGCCTAAACTCAAAGGGCGTGTCGAAACTATTCAACTGCAAATGCAACGTCTGCGGCAGGAACAAAACTTGTTTGAACCTGGGCTGGAAGGCAAATCTTTGTCTGAACAACTTCAGAGCCTTCGCAACCAGCGAGTAGAGATGGAAGTGCAGCTAAAGGGAATGCGAACTCTCTATAATAGCTATCAAAAACTGCTAGATGAAAATAATCCGGTCGGGATTTTAATAACTCTAGGTC
>DATGYA010000624.1:0-13466 GCA_035298405.1 Kamptonema sp.
ACTAAAATTAAATGCCTCATTAGACTGCGTTTATCTCGGACTTGATATTCTTTTAGCCCTAATCATCCCTTGGCTTCCCGATAGAAAACTTCCACCCAATTTCTTTGGGAGTAGGTCTTTACTACCCACTCTTCTGTTACTCGCTCACTTTCGCCCAATAATCCGCCTAAATAGTTCCTAAACTCCCGTTTTTGGGCAATATGACCAAAGATATCGTCAAATCTTTGACACCATCGGTCAAAGCAAGGAGGCATGGCGGCGGGGGTGGTCTCTTTCATCGCTCATTATTTAACGTTATATGCTTGCTATCCAAGCATTATAACTTATTTAACTCGTGTTTTTTGTTTAAGTCCCGCTATGCACCGTCGCGATCGCGCCCGCCGACTTTTGCAAGAGGTCTAATAACTTCAGCATGGTTACAAGGAAAAAGAACTCAGCTTCAGGGACAAGAAAAATATGTCTGTCGCCCCCAAGAGACAGATAGAACTAGAAGAAGACATAGTAAGTTTTGGATTGGTTTATATGGTGAAAATTGGCTAATTGCCTTTAACTATTGCCAGGAATGGGGAGAGTCTATGATACATTTGGTTCGCAATAATAAATCATTTTATCAGAGGGGATTAAGAGCTATAAAGCTTATCCCGCAACCGCTTTAGCCTCATTGTCGCCCCCTGAAAAGATCTATTTTTCTGGATCTATTTGTCTGAGTGACAGTCGAGGATGCGATATGGTAGTTGTCAATAGTCTTTTAGCGTTTGAGATAGAAACTGCAACAATAATTGCCTATTTTCATTCAGGTAGAAGTGTCCACCTGGGAACATCTGTACTGAAAATGAGGAACGAGTGTACTCACGCCAAGGAGCAAGATAATGATGACTGGCTTCTGGATCTTCAAGACCACCCAAAGCAAAAATGGGACAATCAAGAGGCTCCACTTGAGAATGGATATATGTTTCTACTAAAGTCAGGTCTGCTCGCAAGGTAGGCAAGAACAACTCCATGAGTTCTTCATCTTTCAAGACTACATCTGGTATAGCAGAGTAAACATTAGTTAATTTTTCAATAAATTCTGCATTCGGTAACAAATGAATGGGCGGATATAATTCGGGTGCGTTAGGAGCAGGGCGACCTGATACAAACAAATAAACCGGATTGACGTTTCTTTGCTGGAGTTTTCTAGCTAGGTCATAAGCAATTAGCGATCCCATACTATGACCAAAGATCGCAAATGGCTTATCCAAATGTTGCAGTAAGACCTCTACTAATTTCTCTGTCAGAATTTCAAGATTTGAAATTGGTTTTTCTCTGATGCGATTTTCTCTTCCCGGCAGCTCAATCGCACAAAGCTCTACATTTGACGGCAATTCTTGAGGCCAGAGACGAAAAATCGATGTCCCACCTCCTGCATAGGGTAGGCAAAATAAGCGTAAATTCCCTTGTGGATTGGGCTGGGGACATTTAATCCAGGGATTAGGTGTTTCTGTTTTCATAAAAAATATTACCTTAAGAAAAATAAGCTTGTCTCTAAATATAATATCTTAACAATACCTTGTGCGGTAGAAAAATTAGGCTTGCCTTGTAAAAAAAGTGTTTATGCCAGCAACCAAGATACCCGAGTGCAGGAGTTAAGACATTACTATCAGCGTTGGTTAGACTGGATTTATATCAGAAATTAGTATTTGTCTTAGGAGGCAGGATTAAACCTGTAAATGCCACGCTTGTTCGCCAGATTGGTAGATTGTGAACAAGTGGTTGGTAGTATTTCGGGAAACAAGAGTGGCAAACTTTAATCTTGAAAATGAGGCAGTTTACATCCAAGCCTCTTAATCTACCATCAATAGTGTAGCTGTTTTTTCCGGTAACGTTTGGGAATCCTGTGAACCGTTACTCTGGAAAGCGCTCCCAAGTTATAAAAGGAGTTTGTAGCTTGCCATCCATCATCTCTGGAGCGTGAGTCAATACTAGCTTGCCATCCTTAAAACTATAGATGCGTACTTGATTTGTACCAACATAATTTGGAAACAGGCTAACTTCAACACGATGAACCACTTTACCTTCTTGGAGTTCATATTTACCGCAATAGGCAATATATGTTTGTACTGCTTTTGCCTGTTCTTCTAACGTTCCTCCCAAAATGTCTCCTGAAGGAAAATTAGGACGTTTGTTTTTTGAAAAGGTTGCACACATATGTCCATCGGCAGTGTACATAAGATAACCAAGAGAATCTTTCCCAAATGGATAAGTAACATTGCCCTGTGCATCCTTGTTTTCCCAAGATACGAGTCGCCAACTTCCTACAAATTGTTTTTGTTGGGCTGTCAACTCACCGCGGGAAATCTTATAGGAAGAATGTTCCAGCCCGGAGGGGATAGAGCCTTGCTTAGGTGAAATTCCGTCCTGCTTTAAGTTAGTAGCACTTTGTTGAAGATCCGTAGATTTGGATGCTTCAGCCTTAATTACAGCCAAACCGTATGATGCAATTAAAGCTGCTGTTAAACCTCCAGAAAACCATTTAATAGAGCGCTGGATACGATGGTTTTTTGTTCCCGCTTTCTTGCGCTGTTCAATACTGGCATCAATCGGCTCATTAGAAATAGGATCCATAATTCCTCCTCAATAACTTGGTAATCTTCCCAGGCATTATGCAGCAATGAGCGTTTGGGGAAGTCAGATAGAGGCATAATGCTGTGGCTGGTGTCTTGCAGGATAATAACATAAAAATATTCGCCGTGTCTACATCTAAAGTCAGGACATCGAAGAATTATCTTAGGGTAGCCTCAAAGGGTGACAAGCAAGTTGAAAGACCTACTTGGTAAGGGGTTGAGTTGATATGTCTTAAAAAGACTCCTCACTTTGGCGATCGCTCCTTTTTTGGATTTGGAGCGATAGTGAGTTTGACGAGGATTTTTTTCGCACATGGCATCATCACTAATTACTCACAAGTAATTTAGATGGCGATCGCATTACCACTTTTTGTGCCATTGTGAGCATTAAAATTAATACTATAACTGCATCTCATCTCAACAAGGAATAACCTTTATGACTTTTCAAAGTATCTCTCCTCAGTTATTAAGCCCATTCATGTTGGGCGATCTACCTTTAAAGAATCGCGTGGTAATGGCACCCATGATTCGTTCGCGGGCCGGAGTGGAGCGGATTGCCAACGCACTGATGGCTGAATACTATGCTCAACGGGCATCAGCAGGTCTAATCATCGGTGAAGGAACCGCGATTTCAGAACAAGCGAACGGTTGGGTGAACTCACCCGGCATCTATTCCGACGAGCAAACTATGGGCTGGAAACAGGTAGTCGATGCTATTCATGCTAAAGGCGGACATATCTTCCTCCAGATCTGGCATTCCGGACGAGCTTCCCACTCCAGTTTTCACAACGGGCAGCTTCCAGTAGCACCCTCGGCAATTCGGATTAGTGCGTATGAAATTCACACACCGAGCGGTAAACAGCCCCATGAAATTCCTCGGATACTGGAAACCGAGGAAATTCCGGGCATTGTTGAAGATTTTCGTAAAGCGGCTGAACGGTCTCAGGCAGCAGGTTTTGACGGAGTTGAGATTCACGCAGCCAATGGATTCCTGATCGATCAATTTCTACAATCTAAAACCAACCACCGTAGCGATCGCTACGGTGGCAGTCTGGAAAATCGATTTCGGTTTCTTAAGGAGATAGTAGAGGCGGTTCTCACCGTGTGGCCAGCCAACCAGGTGGGAGTCCGAATTAATCCCAATGGTGTAGATGGTGAAATGGGTTCACCTGATTTTCGCGAGACATTTCTGTATGTAGCAGAGCAGTTGAATCCTTATAAGCTGGGCTACCTGCATGTCATGGATGGTGACACATCCGGCTTTCATGAACTGGCCGACATTGGCTTTCATGGACTTGGTGAACCTATGACCCTGGCAGAATTTCGATCGGTGTTTAAGGGCGTTCTGATTGGTAACTCTGGCTATACCCAGGAGACGGCTGAAAAAGCAATTCAGGCTGGATATGCTGACATGATTGCCTTTGGACGACTTTTTATCAGCAATCCTGACTTGGTAGAGCGTTTCACCCACAATTTAGAACTGAATCCAATGGCAGACCCGTCTACTTGGTATACGTTTGGGGCCGAAGGTTACACAGATTTTCCTACCTACACTGCGGCATCATTATCAAGTTAACTGAGGATCTGAAATATGGCCCAAAAATAGCGAAGCTGACACCGGGCAAAGTATCCTGTGAAACCCCTACCAGGTAAGTGTTTCAGCGTTTTTTGTATTCAGCCCCTCGCTTGACGCACCAGCAATCCTCATTTCACCACGGCAGAGTAGAGCCACTACTCTGTCTCAAACAGAGAGCCTTTTTTTCTGTTTTGTTAGGGTTCAAATTTCATTCAGTTTTTTTAGCTGTGCTATGTTGCGTAAGCGTTGCTTGCCGTAGGCATCGCGCCCCTGAAAACTGTCCGAAGTATTGATAGAATAGAGATACTGTTTAGGGATCGTTAGCTATGGCACGCCAACTGATACTGGCGATCGCAGAAAGCGCAGAAATTCTGGAGCAACAACTCAAAAATAGCCGCACCGCCAGCCAGAAAGAACGGTTATCCCTCTTTCCAAAGTGACAAAAGAGGGATTATATGAACTTGCACACTTTTTAGGCGATCGCTATCCCTTGACAAATCAAGAAAGTATCTTGTATTCTTCTTGTATTTGTCTATTTGACAGAAGCATCCGCCCACCTCCTCCCCACAAGCGAGGCTATGTTGTACGCATAAGTCCTATCTGTCTACGTTGCCAAATAGATTGGTAGCCACAACAAACAATATTCAATAGGAGAATAAAAATGGAAGCTCCGACCAATAACCACTTAAACAATGTCGATTTTATCAAGGATAAAGAATTACTAAATTATCTAAACAATTGGCAGCCACACCCAGTGGAAAAAGCAGTATGCTTGCCAGCATTCATGTATGTATCTGATGAGGTTTATCGGCTGGAAAGAGAGAAATTATTTAGTCGTTCCTGGCTCTTTGTTGGTTTTGTCAATCAGTTGGAAAAACCTAAATCTTATTTTACTGTGAGTATTGCAAATATTTCCCTACTGATTGTTAGAAATAGTCAAGGTAATTTAGGTGCTTTTCGTAATATCTGTAGTCACAGATTATTACCCCTAGCTTTAGAAAGTGGTAAGGCTAATTGTTTTGTGTGCCCTTATCATGGTTGGACCTATGACCTAGAAGGAAAATTAAAAAGCGCCACTGAATTTGAAAAACATGAAGATTTTGATATGTCAAAATATGGACTGTCATCTTTTCATATTGATACTTGGGGACCCTTTATATTTGTTAATCTCGATCCCAATTGTTCTCCCTTAAAAACACAGCTTGGCAAACTACCTAAACTATTTGATGATTATAAATTTAGTGAATTGAGTCATGTTCATACCCATGATTATCAAGCCAATATTAATTGGAAGCTTTATGTAGAAAATACCGTTGAGAATTATCATGTACCATTTCTTCACAAAGGTACTTATGAAACACCTCAACTTGACTGGGTCTCCCCTGTAGAGAGTTTTTTTCAAGGAAAATATAATTACTACGTAGAATATTCTTCTTTTTCGACAGAAGGGATAGAACCGGGTACAGTCATAGAAGGATTACCTCCTAAATTGATGCAAGGTTATTTCTGGTTATCGTTTTGGCCGAATTTTTGCCTATTTTGTCTGCCAAATCTTGTATTAGTGTTTCTAATCGATCCAATCAGCGTATCCAAAACGAGAGTCCGTTGGACTTGGTTAGTTCCTAATACCATAGAAGCAAAATCTTCAGAGAATGTTCAATCCCTAGTTGAGGAGTATGATAACATACAACTCCAGGATTTAAGTTTATTACCAAAAATACAGGATGGGCTAGCTTTCCTTGGTTCATCTGCTGGTCCATTATCTCCTAGCAAAGAACCAATGGTACACAGATTTCACGAGGTCTTAATGGCATACCTAACTGATTCAATCGGAACGGAGAAATTCCAGAATAGAAATTTTGATGAGGAAGACTTGTTCTAAGTGGCGTTGCTGATTTACAGGATGAAAGACTGAATCTGCTCACCTAAGAAAATGTGTAGGGGCGCAACAGCTATCATTGGTGTCAACTTAAGGAATATTGCGGGGTGCGATCGCTCGCCTACGAATCACGCTCACGCCTCACAGCTTACCAAATAACTCGTAGCTTATCAAGTGGAACTCTATATAAAGATGAGATCATAAAAATGGGGCTATATCGCTCCAATCCTTGCTACAATGAAGTCCGCTTTATTGACAAAACCTTCTGCCCTGACGGGGTTGTCACCCCGTCAGGTTGATTACCCTTTCTGTATAGGTAATATTATCCATATAATGCTCAGTTATGGCATTACTGGGTATTCCTATAAAAGTTCATTAGCCCGACACCAAATTAAGTAAGTAGGTGAACACAATAAAACCAATCTGTGTAAAGAAAAGTAAAATCACCCAAAACCTCTTCACTCTTACCTTTTGCCTCTTGCCTTGCCATAACGAAAATTTTCAATGCTAACCTACTTACAGTTATGGTGTCTGTCTCATAGGAGACTAGATGAAGAGTAGAAAGTTGTTACTTAAAATCCCTAATCATTAATATGTGCATAGGGCGACGCTATAGCAATTTGGGATAAATCTCTATCAATTCTGGCAAACCCAAAAAGTCCATCAACCGTTCTCTCTCTAGGGGTAATATTATAGCTAGGACAATAGCAGAAGTGATCCTTTGCTAGTCGGTAACTTCCTAGATCGCAATATCCGCCTAAAATATATGCCTCTTCATTGTAGGAACAAATCATTCCATAGTGAGTGATATAGTGTGGTAAGGTGGCAAACATAAATGTTTCACCGCCATTATTATGTTGCCTTAAAAGCTTTTTTTTGTTCGTTACTCGATCTGTATCACTCCAAGGCAACAATTTGCTATCCAAAGCTGGAATAAATTCATTTATTCTCGCACCTGGATGATTGGTTTCTGCATCTTGGTACTGGAGGGGAACTGGCCCGTTTTCCATCCACAGGATTTCCGCTGACTCTTCACCTAACACTTGCCAAGACTCTACTTTTACCCCAGCAGGAATAAAGGAGTACGTATGTCGATCTAGTTGCCATTCACCTATTTGAATCTTACCAGCCAGAATAAAAATTTCCAAATCAGCGGTGAAGATCCCGGATGGTGCTGCAAATTTTGGCGGTAGGATTACTCTGGAAGTAGATGCACCACAGTCATGCCAAGTCAGCAATCTTCGTCTTCCTGGTAGGACTCGATCTGGCATTCCACTGATTCGCCATTCTGGTTCTTCGGGTACCGTATTTGTATTGAAAAATTGATACTGACGCGGTACATACTCTTTCGATATGTCCGTACACCTTCCTGATAGGTGCAAGCGTCCGCTCCCATCTCCGCCCCAATCCTCTTGGCCAGGCGCTACACTTAAAAAATCATCCCTTTGGTCTGTTTGGGCCAAATTAAAACTTTTATTCGCGTCACCCATAATTACCTATTCTCCTGTTTATATACTTCTCCTTACGGAGTTAATTTTATAGCCTAAAGTGTAACGCCAACGCAATGACGTTGTTTATTTTTGTCCAACTAGCTTCACCAATTTAATTTTATCTGGATGTGACTAATTTGCCTACCAGTTAGAGAAAACTATAGAATATCTACAGAATTAGATCGTGATTGAGGCAATCGCGATCGCATCTGACTTCTACATAAAAAATAAAAGTTCATTCTGATGCTAATACACGGTTTTGAGGGTGTTTTACTGCTTAGTTAAAGATTTTCCTGCTCGCTAAACCTGGTATGAATTTCCTCAATAGAATTATTCATATTTTCTACGATTTTGGGATAACGTTTCTTTTGGAAAAGGAACCATCCAAACCCAGCCATGAAGTACATTAAGACCAAGTAGGGTAAAATATTTTGAGGAAAGTCTGGAACTGGAAATAGACTACTACCAGGAATTCCAATTGTGCCAATAAAGGGAAGGATCATAAAAATAACTGCTAGAATAGCGAATAGCACATCTATTGGTTTCAGTTTATTAAGTTGGAACAAGTAGACTGGTGCTGCAATGGAAACCAAAATGTACATTACCAAAAATCCAAACGAGCAAATGATACCAAAATAATTTTGTAACTCAAACGTATCATAGCCATATACCTTGAATACGGAGGGGATAATCAAGATAATAAAACCTGATAAAGCGATCGCATTGTGAGGTGTAAGATTAGTATCATGGGTTTTTCCTAAAGAATGGTGAAACCAACCATGAAGTGACATGGACAGAAATATTCGGGCTGTGAAATTAATACAGCCGCAGATAGCAAAGAAGTAAGAAACTAAGACAGCTATACTAATTAGTAATCCTAAAAAGTCTAATCCGAGCTGATGTGCTAGAAAATCTAATGGGGCTTCTATTTTACCTAAATTTTCATTAATACCGCTAAAACCCAGCACCACAATATAAGTCGTGATCGTGTAGAATATAGCACAAAAAATTATGCTTTGTGTCACAGCTCTAGGGATAGTCTTTAGGGGGTTTTTTGCTTCATCACCTAAAGCTGTTGGACTTTCAAAGCCAGAAAAACAGAAGACAACTAGGACAAGTCCCATTGTTACTCCCCCAGGAGTGGCTCCTTGCAGGCTCAATTGATTCCAATCTATCGCAAAACCTTTCTTGACTAAGATAATTAAGCACAATAAAAGGACCAATGCGAGGCAGACTCCTTGAACTACTATGAAAATTTTAGTGGAGCGAATATCCTTAAAAGCTACATAGCAAGCTGCAACAATAACCAGGATAAATAAGATCGAAGTATGGGTAGTAAAACCAATATTACCTAATAATTTTTGACTAAAGATGGCAAATGCACACAATGGTGCCATTGCTCCAAATAAATAGCCCAGCAACAAAGCCCAAGCACACAAAACTCCGACATGAGGACCAAGACCCTTGATAATATATGAATATAGGGAACCAGGAGAAGCGGAGCGACAAGCAAATTGGTTAATGTTAAAACTGACAAATAACAGTCCAACCATACCTATAATAAAACTTAACCATGTCCCATTGCCAGCACTAGCAAAAACTAAGCTTAATACATTTGCTGGGACTGCTGTAGGTGTCAATAAGAGTATAGATTGAGCAATTACTGCCTCATAGGAAAGACAGTCATTTCTTAAACCATGAGGGCTTTGATTGTTTGGCATTTCTATTGTCATATAAAACTAGGATTTAGACTCACTTTTATGTGATGAGTAAAGCGTTTGGGAGCCATCTCTATCAATTCTGGAAAAGCCAAAAAATCCATCAACCGTTCTCTCTCTAGGGATAATATTATAGCTAGGACAATAGCAGAAGTGATCCTTTGCCAGTCGGTAACTTCCTAGATCGCAATATCCACCTAAAATATATGCCTCTTCATTGTAGGAATAAATCATTTCATCGTGAGTGACATGATGTGGCAAAATGGCAAACATCAATGTTTCACCGCCATTATTATGTTTCCTTAAAAACTTTTTCTTGATTGTTACTTTCCCTGTGTTACTCCAAGGCAACAATTTGCTATCCAAGGCGGGAATAAATTCATTTATTCTCGCACCTGGATGATTGGTTTCTGCATCTTGGTACTGGAGGGGAACTGGCCCGTTTTCCATCCACAGGATTTCCGCTGACTCTTCACCTAAAACTTGCCAAGACTCTACTTTTACCCCAGCAGGAATAAAGGAGTACGTATGTATATCTAGTTGCCATTCACCTATTTGAATCTTACCAGCCAGAATAAAAATTTCCAAGTCAGCCGTGAAGATCCCGGATGGTGCTGCAAATTTGGGTGGTAGGATTACTCTGGAAGTAGATGCACCACAATCATGCCAAGTCAGCAATCTTCGTCTTCCTGGTAGGACTTGAGCGGGCATTCCACTGATTCGCCATTCTGGTTCTTCTGGCACCGTATTTGTATTGAAAAATTGATACTGACGCGGCACATACTCTTTCGATATGTCCGTACACCTTCCTGATAGGTGCAAGCGTCCGCTCCCATCTCCGCCCCAATCCTCTTGGCCAGGCGCTACACTTAAAAAATCATCCGTTTGGTCTGTTTGGGACAAATTAAAACTTTTATTCGCGTCACCCATAATTCCCTATTCTTTGATTATAAATTTTTGGATAGGTCTACTTCCAAATCACGATTCTCTTCTAAAGTCGGGAGTGTTCCAACACCATCATTAACATCACTGCCAAATGTCCTGAATAAATTGATTATATACATCACCATTCTGATTGCATAAAACAAAGATAGACTAAACCATAAGACATCGTTACTTGGAAACCTAATGAACGCAAAACTAGTAGGTACAAACCCTGCCACAAAAGCGACTAAGCTAACATTGCGGAGAATATGTCCTTGTGCTAAACCCAAGAAGTATCCTTCCAGCGTAAAGCCTATTGCACACAATAGTAAGGACAGTTGTAACCAAGGAAGAAAAGCTTTTATATTTGAGGTGACTTCAGTGTGGTTAGTGAACAAACTAAAAACAAAATCGGGAAATAGGACGCACACTCCACCAAAAAACAGTCCTACCATGAGAGCAGTTGAGAGAGAAACAAAAGCTATGGGTGCTAATTGTTGTGAATCTCCTTTTCCTTTAAAATTTCCAACCAAAGTTTCTGTACCAAATCCCAGCCCCTCTACAAAATATATATTAAGGCTAAATATCTGCCACAATAAGGCATTTTGAGAATAAATTAATGTTCCCATTTGTACTCCTTGATAGCTGAATGTTAAGGAGACAATCAGAATAATTAAATTGCTAATAAAGATGTTTGAATTAAGGGTTAAGTTAGATTTCATAGCTGAGATGTCCCATATTTTTCCAAATAGGGTTCGTATTTCCAGCCACTGGAATTCCTTGAAAAAAAATATCAATCCTACCAACAACGCTAGATATTGGCTGATCGCATAAGAAACTCCAGCCCCTATACTTTCCCATCCCAGATGGATAATAAATAGATAGTCAAATGCGATTTTGCCCCCATTGCCAAGGACTGACAACAACACAACTAAGCTATTTTTTTCTCGCCCTAGAAACCAACCGATCAGCACAAAATTGAGTAAAATTGCAGGCGCTCCCCAAATTTGGGTATAGAGATAGGCAAGCCCTGAAGATTTGATCTCTGGGGGAACATTTAGTAGGGCAAACCCAAGTTCTCCTAAAGGGTATTGTAAGAGGATGAGGACGACACCTAAAACTAGAGCAATTACACCATTACGCAGTCCTACCAATAACATCCCTTCTCGGTCATTTCGTCCGACTGCTTGCGCTGTAACTCCAGTAGTTCCCATTCGTAAAAAGAATAAAACTAAATAGACAAAGTTTAGCAAGTTTCCAGCCAGGTTAACTCCAGCGAAGTGGCGGATTTCTTCAAGATGACCCAGGAACATGACACTGGCTATATTGGCCAGTGGGACCATAATACTCGATAGGACGTTGGCTACAGCTAATCGGAAGTAGCGGGGTATAAAATTATACTGAGCTGGAAGTATTAGGTTCATAGATTGATTTAAGTTATGGGATCTGGATCTTAAGAGAACGTTTGAAAAGTTAAAGGTTGAGTAAAAAATTGTTAATAATTTGGTAACTTTCCCAGGCATTATGCAGGAATGAGCCTGTGAGGAAATCAGATGAGCATAATGCTGTGGCTGGTGTCTTGCAAGATAATACCATAAAAACATTCGCCGTGTCTACATCTAAAGTCAAGATATCCAGGAATTATTCTATGATAGCCTGAAAGGGTGACAAGCAAGTTGAAAGACCTACTAGGTAAGCAGGGCTGTTTAATTCTCCGATGCAATTGTCAAGAGTATATTTTTTTCGTTTTACTTGCAGATATTAATGTTTTAATTCATAATTTTAGCAGAGCTAAAATTTGAGAATGAAACAGCCCTGACTAGGTAGGGCTTGCTGAATCAGTGAGAAAAGTAAACAGTGTATGGGTTTTCCGACCAAAAAAGTAGTAAGGGTGCAAGAAAAACAGGTATAATGGCTCAAAACCCGTGCATCACCATTTGCGCTCGTGTACCGAAAAGCTGAGCTTACCTCAAGGCTCCCATCCGACTTTGAACTCCCCTTTGAAGGAAGGTTGTCAAAAGACAACCGTTGGGTAAAAATGGCCGAACTGATCCCGTGGTCAGAATTTGAATCAGATTATGCGGAAAATTTTCCCACCTTCATGGGAGCACCCGCCAAATCATTTAGGATGGCATTAGGAGCATTAATCATCAAAGAAAAACTCGGAATTAGCGATATAGAAACAGTAGAACAGATCCGCGAAAACCCATACCTGCAATACTTTATCGGCCAATTAACATACAGTAATGAACCCCCATTTGACCCATCATTATTAGTCCACATTCTTTATAAATCCCTCAAAGTAAAAATCAATAAAAAACCCAGAACCTACCGAAAAATAGCCAGAAAAGACTACTTAGCAGTAGCCAAACAACGACGACCATTACGAAATAAAAAAATCCAAGCAATAAAAAAACAACTGCAATATATCAAAAGAAACCTTGCTCATATTGAACAGCTAATCGAGTCAGGTGCTACCCTACAAAGTCTGAGCCAAAAGCAGTATAAAACTTTGCTAGTCCTGACAGAAGTCTATCGCCAACAACTCTGGTTATTTGAAAATAAAAAACAGAGTATATCGGACAGAATAGTAAGTTTAAGCCAACCGCACATCCGTCCCATTGCCAGAGGAAAAGCAGGGAAACCTGTAGAATTTGGAGCCAAACTGTCAGCGAGTTGCATTGAAGGATATGTATTTTTAGACCGGATAAGTTGGGATAACTTTAATGAATCAGGAGACTTAAAAGCACAAATAGAAGCCTTTAAAAATTACACAGGATACTACCCAGAATCAGTCCATGCGGATCGCATTTATCGAACCAGGGTAAATCGAGCTTGGTGTAAAGAAAGAGGAATTAGAATTAGTGGGCCGCCGTTAGGAAGGCCACCAGCAAATGTGAGTAAGGAAACAAAGAAACAAGCCTTACAAGATGAAAGAATTAGAAATGCAATTGAGGGCAAGTTTGGACAAGGAAAAAGAAGATTTAGCCTGAATCGGGTGATGGCAAAACTTGATAATACTTCACAAACAGCCATTGCTATTACTTTTTTAGTAATGAACCTTTCTACCTGGTTAAGACGGGTTTTTTGTGTGTTTTTATGTCACAAACCGAAAATCACACCGATTTACGGTGCAATGATTATTAAAAGCTATAACTGGGTAAGTTATAGTCAAGAAAAAGTTATGTCTCGCTCCCGCTTGAATTGCCCATCAAGTGCGATGTCTGCGGTTAGCTAAGCGATCGCGATTTTTCCTAACTTATTCAGCAAACCCTA
>DATGYA010000625.1:0-4648 GCA_035298405.1 Kamptonema sp.
GCGATCGCAATATTTATCGATATCGAGTATAAATTGTGGCAGTACCCACCCGGCAACATAGTTAACAATTAACCCAGAAGTTATTCCTTAAGATAATGGTCAGTTTGCTTACCAACGCTATCCTGTAAATATAGCACTCACATCAAAACCCACCAAATTTGGAGGCATCGTGTTTTCCAGCTTAGTTCAAAACACTTCTCGCCAAGGAGAAATCCTAGAGGTCGTCTTCCGCAATGGTTGGGACTACATGAAACGACTCCTAACTGGTAGCCAAACTGACGAACCTAGCCTGCCAACTCCCGCAGTGCTCCGAAATATCCTAGTTGATTTAGGCCCCGTCTACGTTAAATTAGGGCAGTTACTCAGCACTCGCCCCGACCTTTTGCCAGCCGAATATATCGAAATACTTTCTAGCTTACAAGCCGAAGTACCGCCTGTGGCTTGGTCAGAAGTAGAAACAATAATTCGCCAACAACTCAAACAGCCTCTCGAAGATACCTTTGCCAAAATTAATACCAAAGCAGTTGCCGCTGGTTCTATCGCTCAAACTCACCGCGCCACCCTCAAAAACGGCCGCGAAGTCGCCCTAAAAGTGCAACGTCCCGGCATTGATATCACCATCGAACAAGATATCGCCGTACTCAGAGGTTTAGCAGAACTCGTCATGCTCACAGACTTCGGCGAACAGTATGATATTGTCGCTTTAGCTGACGAATTTGGCACAGCCTTACGAGCAGAACTCGACTTTATTCAAGAAGCCACTTACACTGATGAATTGCGTCGCAATTTATCTAAAAGCCGCTGGTTTGACCCCAAACAAATTGTCGTACCAGAAATTCAGTGGCCGTTAACTACAGAAAAATTGATGGTGATGGAATGGCTTGACGGCGTACCAATTTTATTAGGTGATTTAAAAGGCACTCGTTACGGTGGAGATATTGATGCTGAACGCCAAGCTATAACTACTCTTTTATGCAGAGCTTTCTTTCAGCAATTTTATATCGATGGGTTCTTTCACGCCGATCCGCATCCTGGTAATTTATTTTATCTCAATGACGGTCGCGTAGCATTACTGGACTGCGGAATGATCGGTCGCCTCGATCCACGCACGCAGCAAAGTTTGACGGAAATGTTATTAGCAATTGTGGATTTAGATGCTCAGCGTTGCAGTCAATTAACTTTGCAAATGGCAGAATCTGCTCAACCTGCAAATTTAGCCCAGTTAGAGAATGACTATGCTCGAATGTTGCGAAAGTATTACAATTTGAGCTTGTCCCAAATCAACTTTTCGGAAGTTTTTTATGAGATGATGCAAATCTCCCGCAACAATAAAATTCGGTTGCCAAGTAATCTTGGTTTGTATGCAAAAACCTTAGCGAATTTGGAAGGAGTAGGTCGTACATTCGATCCCCGACTTAATCTGTTAGAACAGATTAAGCCTTTGATGACAGATTTATTTCGCCGTCAGTTGTTAGGAGACGATCCGACGCAAGCACTGTTAAGAACAGCTTTGGATATCAAAAGCCTATCTTTGCAATCTCCCCGTCAGTTAGAAGTGCTATTAGATCGAGTTACTTCGGAAACTTTGAAGTGGAATTTGACGCTGAAAGATATTGAACCGCTACGGCGGACTTTAGGGGATTCGGCAAATCGACTTTCTTTTAGTATTGTAGTGGGTTCGCTGATTGTGGGAGCAGCAATTATTTCTGCTAATGCTCAGACAGCACAACTATCTTTTCTCAGTAATTCTTTGTTTGCGGCGGCTAGTTTTTTAGGGTTATGGCTGATAGTTAGTATTCTTAGATCGGGACGTTTAAGGAGATAATTTAGGACTTGCACAACTGGCAGATTAAACAAAGGTATGTAGTTGCGCTTCAGCGCTCTTTATGTATGCAGTAGAGGGCTAAAGCCCAACTACGTACCTAAAAATTATGCCCTGTCTTGTGACACTTGGCTTCTATTACGATCGAGCAAATTTATAGCAGAAGGAAGAAGGAAGAAGGAAGAAGGAAGAAGGATGAGGTAATAATAGCAAGGGTTTCGGCAATCAAGATAGTCCTAACCGTCTTGGCGGTTGCTATAGCAATTAGAAATTAGCTAATTCTCACTTTTTAGCTTTTAGCCAATAGGCGATCGTCTCTCCTTTACCTTTGATCGCGATCGCGCCTCTTTCCTCAAATACATAGCGATCTTTTAACTGGTCGTAAATATCGGTAGTAACTTGAATATATCCTGGTAATCCTTGAGATTCCATCCGAGAAGCAACATTAACCGTATCTCCCCATAAGTCGTAGATGAATTTTTTAGTACCAATTACGCCAGCAACTACTGGCCCTGTATGAATACCAATCCGAATCTGGAATGGTTCCCCGGTGTCGGTTGGAAAATTTGCGATCGCATCCTGCATATCCAACGCCATATTCGCGATCGCCTCCACATGATCTGCCCTCGCCACCGGCACCCCCCCTGCTACCATATAAGCATCACCACTCGTTTTAATTTTCTCTAACCCGTGTTTTTCAGTTAGTTGATCGAACTTTGAAAAGATTTGGTTGAGGAAATTAACTAATTCTAGAGGTGAAATTCTAGCAGCCAGAGACGTAAAACCAACAATATCGGCAAACAAAACTGTTGCTGAATCGAACCTCTCCGCCGCAGTACCCTCACCTTTTTTTAAATTTTCAACAATCGCTGCTGGTAAAATATTTAACAATAAATGATCGGATTTTTTTTGAGCAAGGCGTAAAGCTAACTCAGCCCCCTGGCGCTCTTTAATTTCGTTTTGCAATCGCCCCACGCACTCTTCTAACTGATTAGTTTTTTCTTGAAGTTGCCGTTGCTGATTTTGAATTGTTAACTGATTTGCTACTCTTGCCAATACTTCTTTATCTTGAAAAGGTTTCGTAATATAGTCAACTGCACCCACATCAAAAGCTTTCACCTTATCGGAAGCGTCATCTAAGGCACTTAAAAAAATCACGGGAATGGAACTGGTCTTTGATGAAGCTTTTAACTTTGCACAGACTTCATATCCATTCATTTCTGGCATCATTACGTCTAGCAAAATTAGATTCGGCGGAAACTCTTGCACTGTAGCGATCGCCCTTTGCCCGTTCAGCGCTTTACGAACCTGATACCCTTTTTCTGTCAATATCGTAGATAAAAGCCGCACGTTATCTGGGGTATCATCAACTACTAAAATATTGGCTTGCATTGTAGAAGATTGATTGCTGTCCATGCGATCGCTCACGGTAGTTTTTTAAGATAAAAGATATTAACACTGACGCGCCCTAACCGCAGATTTTGCTAGCTCGATAATATCATCAAAGAGGAAATCCTGCGCTAAATTAGTTAAAATTTGTGCAGATGAAGTAAATTCTCCCGGCATTTTCTCAATCAACTGGATAATTTTATCATCGCAACATTCATGAGCAGCATCAGATATCTTCTCCACCCACTCCATAGGCATTTGAGCGAGTTGTGATTCTATAGATAGAGTGCTGTCACCTACACTAATTTCGCTTTCATTTTCTTGTTTTGCATCCACAGGTTCCTCGTAAATATACTGGATGCCTAAAAGCTCTTCCATTTTCGCAAATAATATCTTTGCCTCGAAAGGTTTACGCATAAAATCATCACAGCCGACTCCTAAAATGGTTTTGCGTTCCTCTTCAAAAGCACTAGCAGTGAGAGCAACAATTACTGTTTGTTTTCCCAGAGGATGAGCCTTAATTCTTCTAGTAGCTTCATAGCCATCCACGATCGGCATCTGCATATCCATCCAAATCAGGTGCGGTTGCCAATCCTCCCAGATAGCAATAGCTTCTTGACCGTTTCTAGCTTCTCTAACTAGGAGGCCTAGTGGTGACAATAATCTATCTATAACTAGGCAGTTATCAGCGCGATCGTCCACTACCAAAATTCGGTATTCTTGTTGATTCGGTGCTAAACCAATTACTTTTTTCTGCGGTTTAAGCATTTTAACATCAGTAGAATCGGCCAGGCTGATTGAAATATCAAACGCAAACTTACTTCCCAAATTAGGTGTACTGCTGACAGTAATATCTCCTCCCATCATTTGTACAAATTTGCGGCTAATTGGTAAACCTAATCCAGTCCCCTGTTGAGATTTCTGACCTGTTTTTGTTTGCTCGAAGGGTTCAAATAACTTATTCATTTCTTCTGCGGCAATACCAAGACCGGTATCTTCAATTTCAAACTGAAGGCGTAAAAATACTGGGTGAATATCATTCACGTCTACACTATCAAAGCCTTCCAGCGCTGACTTTTCAGAACCTGCATTGGCGGGTTTTATTTGTAGACCTGCGGTTTCAACCACCAAGCTTTCTGGCTGTTCAGAACTCGCATCGGCGGATTTTATTTGTATAGCTGTGGTTTCAACCGCCAAGCTTTCTTCTACCTTCATTTTCACTCGCAAGGTAACGCTACCCGTCTCTGTAAATTTGATGGCATTTCCTACAAGATTAATTAAAACTTGGCGTAATTTACCTTCATCTCCATTAACAAAGTTAGGTACGCCATCACCAACTTCAAAATTTAGCTGCAATTTCTTAGATCCAGCTTTCAATCGGAACATCTCTTCTAAGGTTTCTAGCAGACGTATTAAATTAAAACTGCTTTCATTAAG
>DATGYA010000626.1:0-11109 GCA_035298405.1 Kamptonema sp.
GGATATGATGGCTTTCGCTCAACTATCAGCATCAGCGATTTGCGTCGCTATCCGATTATTCTGGCAGTGGAGCGTGATGGTAGGCCGCTGCCTCGTAGCGAAGGTGGCCCTTTATCTTTAGTATTTCCTCAAAGTGAATATCCGCGGTTGCAAAAAGAGTATGCCGATCGCTTTTGGGCATTTTACGTTACGCACGCGATCGTCGGTAATGAGTACCCACAAATACGTATTGGCAACCGCATTCTAGACAGCGCTGCTCTTGACAAGCTGCCGCAAATTACCATTGACGAGGCTGTTGGCTACGGTCAGGGGTGGCCGATTGGTAAGGTTAAGCTACATGGTGTGCGGGTGCGGGATGTGTTGAGTGCGGCTAAGGTCGCGATCGCTAAAAATGGTGCAGTTATTGTTAAGGGTAAGGCTGCCGTGTCCCGCGATCGCAACAATCCCATCCGTCTACAATCGGCTAATATCCGCGATTGCGATATCCTGCTAGTAACGCGATGGGGTAACGGGTACAAACCGATCCCAGCACAGCTAGGCGGCCCGGTAACTCTGGCTGTTCCCGCCAGTTGCTACGCCAGTGGTGGCATTAAAACTCCCGCAGATGATGACCGCCGTTGGGTAACTTTTGTTGAAGAACTTGATGTTGAATAATAGTTAACTGTTAACCGTTAACCGTTAACAGTTAACCGTTAACAGTTAACCGTTAACAATTACCAATGAAAATAAGATTATTTCACTCTATCCACACTCGAATTATGACGGCGACAACGCTGTTGATAGTTTCGATTGTGGGGGCGGTGGTGTGGTTTTCGGCGGTGAATGAGGGCGAACGCTATCGGGAACAAAAGCTAGCTTCCGCAAATTCGCTGGCTGTGGCACTAGCCAATTTATCTACGAGAGAACTTGTAGTCCAAAACTGGAGTACAATCCGTCTGAATCTAGATTTACTGCTAAAAGGAAACAAGGATTTTGTATATATTTTAGTTTCAGACGATCGCGCTTATAATCAAATTGTCGCTGCGTCTCCGATCGAATTTCAAGAACAGTACGTACCCGATGTGGTACCGGCAGCGGTGACACAAGTAGCTTTGAAGCAATTTAGCAAGCGATCGCCTCGATTGGCTGGATCGACCTCGATGAGGGATGCAGGCATCTTCTCGGATGCAGGAAGCTTGGGTATAGAGACGTTTGTACTCCGGGATGTTGAATTTCCCCAAGGCGTTCTTAGGGCAAGGCGTGGCGATCGCATCATCGAAGTGGCGGCCCCGATCGCCACTGCTTCTGGGGTTAAAGTCGGGACTTTCCGCATTGGTATTTCCCTCAAATCCGTTGAACGTGCGGTGGGTAGTGCTGTGAAGCGGGCTTTGGCGATCGGTGCATTTGCGCTGAGTTTTGGCTTGGCGGGGGCATATTTGCTGGCAAAACAGCTCAGCGGGCCCGTGCAGCGCTTGCAAACCAGCGCTGCTAAAATTGCAGCGGGAGATTTGTGTCATCGAGCTGAAATCAATCTCAGCGATGAAATTGGCGCTTTGGCGGCTTCTTTTAATGAGATGTCGGCGGAGTTGCAGAAATCTTTCAGTAAATTACACAAAACTGTAGAGTCCTTTGAGCGATTTGTGCCGAATAAATTTTTGAGTGCGATCGCATCTGATGGTATTGAAAATATCCAAGTTGGTGTCGCCTCGAAGCGGACAATTACAATTTTATTTGCTGATATTAAAGGCTATACATCGATGTCAGAACAGTTGACACCTATGGAGACTTTTATATTTTTAAATGATTATCTCGCTTGTATGGGACTGGCGATCGAGGAAGCTGGCGGTTTTATTGACAAATATATTGGCGACGCGATCATGGCGTTGTTTGACGACGAGGCGACTGACGGCGCAGTGCGAGCAGCCGCAGCCATGCGGAAAAGCCTTGCTGAGTTTAATTTGGGGCGATCGCGCAATAATCTACCAACGATTGATATTGGGATCGGTATTCATCGTGGGGAAGTGGTTATGGGTACGGTGGGATTTACTTCGCGAATGGATTCAACTGTCATCGGAGATGCGGTGAATGTAGCCTCGCGGGTTGAAGGTTTGACTAGACACTACGGTTGTGCGGTGTTGGTAACAGAATCTGCGATCGGTGCGCTCCGAAACCCAGATATTTTTAAACTACAACTGGTAGATCGATCTGTGAAAGTCAGGGGGAAAGATGAGGCGATCGCAATTTATCAACTTCTGGTTTCTTAACCTGGACTAAAGCTTATTCTGACACTGAAATTAATTTGAGCAAATTGATGAGACTCTTTTCAACCTTAGAAGGCTGAATATGAGCGATCGCGCTTCCCAGGAGAAGTGCGATCGCATTTCCTTTAAATCTCCCTACTCCTCAAGAGTGAATATCACTCCCAGACTGTTCAGAAGCTGCCTCTCTCACTATCTCAACATCCAATTTTAAGGCTCCCGCAATCTGTTCAACGCTCAATCCCAATGCCAACAATCCGGGAACTGATTCCAGTTTGCCTTCCAGCTTGCCTTCCAGCTTGCCTTCCATCTGAGCTTCAGCAGCAACTTCTTGGAAGTACCGCGTCTTTTTTAACTCCTCTAATCCAAACATTGCTTTTACCTCCTCTCGGCTTAACTGAGGCAGTTTATAGATTAATACTGTCTCAATCAATTGTACAACTTTCTGCTTGAATGTCTCATCCTCAACTTCCTGTCTTGTTTTTTCAACGAGTTGCTTCGCCTGCTCAGCAGCATTAGCTTCATCCTCCAATACTAATTGGATTATCCCTACTCCGAAAGAGGGGTTAATTGACGACCTTAACTCATCCAAGTAGACCTGATAAAGAGGCGGATTTCCTGCCAACCATCGATATTGCATCGGCACACCGGGATTGAGATTTCGGGAAGCAAATACTGCTACAGCAAGCCAATCGCTATTCGGTTGATATTGACCGAGGTACACAAAGATTTCAGTAAAAAAACGCCAGTAAAAATCTGGTTTTGGTTGAAACTGCACCTCTACAAAGTAGATTGGCACATTTATTGCTTCGCTCGTCGGTAAGAAGATACCATCAAAACGATAAGCTAGTTCCTTGACTTCTCGCGACGAAAACTCATAATTTTGTGCCTGTTCTGGTGGCTGCCCGATCAATTCAAATAAGAGGTTAGGGAAGGTTTGAAAGAGTTGATAGAAAATTGTGTCAGTTCTCACAGAATCTTTGGTTTAACAAATATTTTTATTATTTTAGCATTAAACAATACCATTAATTTTTACTAAGATTTAACAATAATTAGCAATTGGTCATTCACAAGCGATCGCCTTCCATTAAAATATTATGGGATCGGCAAAGTACACCATAACCATAGCCCTCCCAATCACCAATTACCCCAAACTATGACTCATTCCACAGATATCGTCGCCCTCGCCCGTTGGATGGCCTCCGACTTCAGCAACCAAGCCCAAGCTTTTGAAAACCCCCCCTTCTTTGCCCATATCCGCGTCTGTATGCGTCCCCTCCCTCTAGAACTATTAAACGGAATCAGCCTTTACCTAGAACAAGCCTACGACTATCAACTCAACGAACCTTATCGAGTGCGGGTGTTGAAATTAGTCCCAGCAGGCGATCGCATCGACATCGAAAACTACGCCATCGAAAACGAACAACAATTCTACGGCTCAGCCCGCGATCCTGTGCGCCTGCAAGCCCTCAAACCCGAAATGCTTAAAAAACTCCCCGGATGCACCTTCATCACCGAATGGACAGGCAATAGCTTCAAAGGCCGCGTCGAACCGGGAAAAGGCTGCACCGTAGTCCGCAAAGGCAAAACTACCTACCTTGAGAGCGAATTTGAGATCGACGAACATAAATTTATCAGCCACGACACAGGGCGCGATCCCGACACCGACGAGCACATCTGGGGTGCAATCGCTGGGCCGTTCCAGTTTGTGCGATGGGCTAGCTTCGCCAATGAGGTTGTGGTTTAAAAGGTTCATATTGCACCATTACCTGATACATTTACCCAGTATTGACAAGCAAGATTTATCCGCGATCTATGAAAGTCCTGGTTATTGGTGGCGATGGCTATTGCGGTTGGGCAACCGCGCTCTACCTTTCTAATCGAGGTTATGAAGTTGGCATTCTGGACAGTTTTGTGCGGCGACATTGGGATCTTGAGCTTTGCACAGAAACTCTAACTCCTATTGCCCCTATTCAGCAACGCCTCCAGCGCTGGCAAGATTTAACAGGCAAATCTATTGATTTGTTTGTAGGCGATATCACCAATTACGATTTCCTCAGTAGTGCCCTTCG
Organism: Kamptonema sp.; assembly: GCA_035298405.1. Lineage (GTDB taxonomy): Bacteria > Cyanobacteriota > Cyanobacteriia > Cyanobacteriales > Microcoleaceae > Kamptonema. The sequence continues at coordinate 4,310 of DATGYA010000626.1, forward strand.
CAAGTTTGAACCAGATGCGATCGCGCATTTTGGGGAACAACGATCGGCCCCGTTTTCGATGATTGACCGCGAACACGCTGTACTTACTCAAGTTAACAATGTTGTCGGAACGCTGAACCTACTCTATGCCATGCGGGAAGATTTTCCCAACTGCCACTTGGTGAAATTGGGGACAATGGGCGAGTACGGCACTCCTAATATTGATATAGAAGAAGGCTATATCACAATTGAACACAACGGTCGCAAAGATACTCTCCCCTATCCCAAGCAACCTGGCAGTTTTTACCATCTTTCCAAAGTCCACGATTCCCACAATATCCACTTTGCTTGCAAAATCTGGGGCCTACGTGCCACTGATTTGAATCAAGGAGTTGTCTACGGTGTTTTGACAGAAGAAACTGGCATGGATGAGCTGTTAATTAACCGCTTAGACTACGACGGAGTATTTGGAACTGCTCTTAACCGCTTCTGCATTCAAGCTGCTATTGGCCATCCACTCACAGTTTATGGAACTGGCGGACAAACGAGAGCATTTTTGGATATTCGAGATACTGTGCGATGTATGGAAATTGCGATCGCAAACCCCGCAGAACCAGGACAATTTCGCGTCTTCAACCAATTTACCGAAATGTTTAGCGTCGGTAACTTGGCAATGATGGTCAAAAAAGCTGGCACGGCCATCGGATTAGATGTAGAAATCAATCATCTGGACAATCCCAGAGTTGAGAAAGAAGAACACTACTTTAATGCCAAAAATACCAATCTGCTAGACCTCGGTTTGCAGCCGCACTATTTATCAGATTCGCTGATAGATTCGCTGCTGAATTTTGCGATCAAGTACAAGCACCGCGTTGATAAAAATGAAATCCTGCCTAAAGTTAATTGGCGGTAAATTTGTAGGGCGAAGCATTCCGGGAAATAAGTTATTGGTTAAAAGCAAAGATTTACTCCCGGAATGCTTCACCCCTACTACAGAGTAAAATGAGAAGCCGAGTTATAGTTCTGTTACTTTTAGTTGTTTTACCGGGACTTTCAGCTAGTTTAGTCTGTGGTTATTACCTGCTACCAGAATGGGCAGCCCTGGAAGCAAGTTACAAAAACTACCGCCAAGTTAGTGAGTCGCCTAATGCAACTGAAAAAGATGTGATTGTTGCCAAAACAGCACAGGAAATTCACAGAATTAACTGTTTTGCTGAAGGTATAGGACTGCTTTTAAGTGAGATAATTTTCTCAATAGGAATTCATGGAGTTTGTACTTTGCCCAAAGCAAATCTCGATCGGAGTTAAGTAAATTCACCTAATTAAACGTAAATACAGATAGCTAAAAAGCTTACTGTATTAGCCATTTTTTTTCTTCCTTCTTCCTTCTTCCTTCTTCCTTCTTCCTTCTTCCTTCTTCCTTCTTCCTTCTTCCTTCTTCCTTCTTCCTTCCTTTTTGTATGAGAGTCGCTCTTTTTACTGAAACGTTTCTGCCGAAAATAGATGGCATTGTCACGCGGTTAATTCATACTGTTGAACACCTGCAACGCGCTGGCGATCGAGTTCTAGTTTTTTCCCCAGATGGTGGGCTAACTGAGTACAAAGGAGCCGAAATCTACGGCGTAGAAGGCTTTCCATTGCCGATGTACCCGGAATTGAAAATGGCTTTGCCCCGCCCGTCAATTGGACAAAAGTTAGAAGAATTTCAACCGGATATTATTCACGTAGCTAATCCGGCTATTTTGGGATTAGGTGGTTTGTATTACGGCAAAAAGTTTAATATTCCTCTGTTGGCTTCTTATCATACTCATTTGCCTAAATACTTGCATCACTATGGTTTTGGAATGCTTGAGCCTTTATTGTGGGAATTGCTCAAAGGCGGACATAATCAAGCGTCTCTCAATCTTTGCACTTCAACGGCGATGGTGGAAGAACTGCGATCGCACGGCATTGAGCGAGTAGACTTGTGGCAGCGGGGAGTAGATACTGAAATGTATCAACCGCATTTTGCCACAAAGGAAATGCGCGATCGCCTCAGTCAAGGCCACCCAGAAAGCCCACTTTTACTCTACGTTGGCCGCCTCGGTGCAGAAAAAGAAATCGATCGCATTAAACCAGTCCTAGAAGCCATACCCAACGCCCGCCTCGCCTTAGTCGGAGACGGGCCACATCGCCAAAACTTAGAACAATATTTTGCCGGCACTCCCACCTATTTCGTTGGCTATCTTCGAGGGCGAGAACTCGCTTCAGCCTACGCTAGTGCTGATGCCTTCATTTTTCCCTCCCGCACCGAAACCCTGGGCTTAGTGCTCCTAGAAGCGATGGCTGCGGGTACGCCTGTAGTCGCAGCAAGGTCTGGCGGAATTCCCGATATTGTCACCGATGGCGTTAATGGGTATCTATTTGACCCAAAAGATGAGGAAGGCGCGATCGCCGCTACAAGACGCTTATTTGCCCGCCCCCAAGAACGCGAAACGCTACGACTCAACGCCCGAACTGAAGCCGAACGCTGGGGTTGGGCCGCCGCCACTCAACAACTGCGCCGATACTATCAATCTGTCATCTTGGCGGAATCGCTGCCAAAAGCTGCATAGTTAAGAACCGATCCAGAACTCTCCCTTAGCCCAGCTTTTTAAGGGGGTTCGGCGGATCGTTCGCACCTACTCCCAGATAAGGTTTAACATTAAATAAGAAGGCAGGGCTGACTGTGCCATTTCGTCGGTAACACGCGATCGCGACAATTTTACCAAGCGTAACTTTCCCGCGATGCCACGAAAAAAACACCAATCAGCTAAATTTCACCTACTTATTTTTCAAATATCTCTAAAAAATCATATAGTGTTAGTTTTGTATTTTACGTAAGTTCAGCTTTAATTGACAGAGTAGCAGCAGCATCAATGTGGTTAAAAACCATTTAAAAGCACATATTACAAACAGGCATAAGTTGTGTACACCATTATCCTTAAACACGATAGAACACAACAGCAACCAAACTCTGGGCCACCCTACCCCCTGGAAAAGCAGTTAAAATGACATTCTCCAATGCTGGTAGCGTTCTGGCTACACTCACTCAAGTCAATCGCATGGGCGCATTAGCTGCCCGCGTGAAGGATCTGCCAGTTGCCGAATTTGCCTGTCTGCTGGACTTTATCACCGCCGAATTTCAGCAATTTCTGCGCGCGATCGACCTGATCAACAATGAGGCCCTCGAAACTCTTCTAGAACAACTGTTAGATGCCTTCACCCTCAAAATCGGTCAAATCCTTCAAGCTGATGTCACAACTATATTTCTAGTTAACTCTAATAAAGCTCAACTCTGGTACAAAACCGTCGATCCCAACACCGGAAAAGCCCAAGAAATTCGCCTACCGATGAATGTAGGCATTTTGGGCCACGTCGCCAATACCGGAGAATGTCTCAATGTCGTTGACGCTTATAGCCACCCTCTATTTAACCGAGAAGTAGATGAACTCCCCGGCTACCAAACCCGCACTATTCTTTGTTTACCAATTTTTAGCACTAAGAGCGAAAATGTTCCCGCCGCAGTAGTTCGACTGTTAAATAAAGCAGGCAATCTTCCTTTTAATGAAGAAGACGAGCAACAATTTCGTGCCTTCGCTGATTCGATTGGGATTATCCTCGAAAGCTGCCAGTCTTTCTATGTAGCCGCCCGCAATCAGCGAGGGGTTGCGGCCCTGCTGAGAGCAACCACAACTTTAGGGCAAAGCCTCGATTTAGAGACAACTTTGCGATCGGTAATGGAGCAAGCCCGCGATTTAATGCAAGCCGATCGCAGCACGCTATTTTTACTCAGTAAAGAAACAAACGAACTCTGGACAAAAGTAGCCAAAGCTGACGGCAAAACCCTCATGGAAATCCGCATTCCTGCTAATAGAGGCATTGCGGGCTATGTCGCCTCAACCGGCCAAACGCTCAATATTAATGATGCTTATACTGACCCCCGCTTCGATCCTAGTACAGATCGCCGCACCGGTTACGAAACGCGGAATATGCTTTGTATGCCCGTTTACAATGCTAAAGGCGAACTAATCGGGGTAACTCAATTAATTAATAAAAATCAAGGCAGTTTTACGAATTCTGATGAAGAATTTCTGCGGGCATTCAATGCTCAAGCTGGCATTGCTCTACAAAATTCCCAATTATTTGAAAATGTTTTAGTTGAAAAACAATATCAGAAAGATATCTTACAAAGTCTCACAGATGTAGTGATTTCTACTGATATGCAAGGTCGAATAGTGACGATTAATGAAGCCGCACTAGGCTTACTTGGCTGTCCAGTTGATGAACCTAATGGCAAGCAAAATCGGCAACTTTGGGAAGAAAAGCTTGTCGATCGCTACGTTTGGGAGGTAGTGCCTATTGATAATATCCGATTTCGGTTAGAGGACAGTCTCAAAAATGCTGCCAGACATTACGTACCAGAGCAAACTTTAACAGTAGGGTTATTAATTGAACCGCCGGAACTTGAGGAGGAAGGAGAAACTTATATCCTGACGATTCCAGATCGCAATAATCCCGATATTTTCTATCCTTGGGGAGAAAACAGTTCCGAATCCGATGGACTGCCAAGAGTTACTAATACTCAAGTTATTTTTCCTATTAATCATTCTCCCTTGCCTAATCCCCAATGCTTTATTCCCATTTCTCGTTCTCAAGTTAAGGTGGTTGAACGCAGTTTGAATCTAACAGTCAACCCGCTGACTAATCCAGAAGGCGGTGTCCGCGGCGGTATAGTCGTACTCGAAGATATTTCGAGGGAAAAGCGGATGAAAACTACGATGTATCGCTACATGACCCCAGGAGTTGTAGAGCAAGTAATGGCTTTGGGCGAGGGTGCAATGATGGTAGGTGAACGTAAAGATGTGACTATTTTATTTTCAGATATTCGTGGTTATACAACGATTACAGAAAATTTGGGAGCCTCTGAGGTGGTGGCGCTTTTAAATCAGTATTTTGAGACGATGGTTGAGGCAGTTTTTCACTATGAAGGAACTTTAGATAAGTTTATTGGTGATGCTTTGATGGCAGTTTATGGAGCGCCTTTGCCGTTGAAGGAACACGCTTGGATGGCGGTGGAGACAGCTTTGGAAATGCGGTGGCGGTTGCAAGAATTTAATGCTTCGCGACCTGCTGAAACTAATTTTCGGATTGGTATTGGGATTAGTTCGGGGGAGGTGGTTTCGGGTAATATTGGTTCGGAAAAGCGGATGGATTATACGGTAATTGGAGATGCAGTTAATTTAAGTTCTCGCTTAGAAGAATTGACAAAACAGTACGGATGTGATATTATTTTAAGCGAATTTACTTACAATTTGTGCAAAGATAGAATTTGGGTAAGAGAGTTGGATAAGGTGCGGGTTAAAGGGAAGAATCAAGCGGTGAATATTTATGAATTGATTGAAAAGAAAACGATGTCATTAGATGAGAAATTAGAACAGTTTTTAGAGTTATACAAATGTGGTAGAGCTGCTTATATTAATCGTGATTTTCAAAAAGCTATTAGTTATTTTGAGAGAGCTAAGATAATGCGACCAATGGATATGGCTGTGGAAGTTCATATTGAGCGATCGCGCCTTTATTTGGAAGTGCCACCGCCCGAAGATTGGGATGGAGTACATACTATGACAACTAAGTAATTATTGGTCTTGCTTAAGTTAGGTCAAAATGAGAGCGATCGCATTAAAATCGCAATCAAATCATTGCCGCGATCGCCGGATCGTATAGTTGATAGAGCAAGTGGCAGTAGAGTAGAAAATATCAAATAAATTCCTCTTGTGTCGGCTAAACTGTAAACTATCGGCTTGGAGTGTATTTAACAATGGTTTCCTCAAAACAGACGCATTCCTCTGGTTTTCTTAAAATCCGGCTTCGCACCACCCTTGTGGTTCCCTTCGTTCTGCAAATCGTTGTAGCGGTTGGATTGATCGGCTATCTTTCATTTCGTAATGGTCAAAAAGCCGTCAACAACCTGGCAACGCAATTGCGGAGTGAAATTAGCGGTCGAATTGATGCAGAACTTCGGAAATATTTAGCTAGTCCTCACGATTTCAACCGCTTGAATGCGGTCAGATTTTCTGAAGGTAGTTTTGATATGGTTAAGGCTAGTAATGCTAAGCAATTTCTCACGCAAGTTGAGATTTCACCTTTTGTGTATTCATCATACTGTGGCGACTCGCAAGGGCAATATCTCGGCGCTTATCGCTTGTCATATCAAGGATCGTCAACCATTGCCATGTCCGTAAGCAATGCAGAAACAAATTACAATTTTTACTTTTATGCAATGGATAGAGAAGGGAAGCGGCAACAAATCTTGCAAAAGAGTAAACCTTACGATCCTCGAAAACGCCCTTGGTATATTGCAGCTTTACAGGCAAAGCGAGGGATTTGGAGTGAAGTATACCTAGATTTTACCAGTGGATTACCAACTATTACCGCTAGCGAACCAGTGTATGACCTAGCGGGAAAAGTTTTAGGGGTTTGTGCTACAGATGTTGTGCTTTTAGATGATTTAAGAAAGTTTTTGGCAACTTTGTCTATTAGTAAAACAGGACAGGCATTTGTCATCGATCGCGCAGGTTTCGTACTATCTAGTTCAACTGATGAACCACTGAAAGTGGGAGAAGGCGAAAATGTCAAACTCCTTGCCGCCACCGAAAGCAAGAAACCTCAAGTACGCGAAACAGCTCGTTTTTTGCAGCAACAGTTTGGCAACTTTGACCAGATTCAAAAATCGCAGCAGTTAGATTATTTGTTCAAAGGAGAACGACAGTTTGTGCAGGTTTTACCATTGAATGATGGTA
>DATGYA010000627.1:0-15018 GCA_035298405.1 Kamptonema sp.
TTTTTATAATTGTTAGTTGTTAGTTGTTAGTTGTTAGTTGTTAGTTGTTAGTTGTTAGTTGTTAGTTGTTAGTTGTTAGTTGTTAGTTGTTAGTTGCTATAGCCTTTGTCTGTCTGGTGAGGTACATATAGGTCTACCCCCAACCCCCTTAGAAAGGGGGCTTTTACAGTTCCTCCCCTTAGAAAGGGGGCTTTTACAGTTCCTCCCCTTTGCAAGGGGGGGTTAGGGGGGGTAGTTGCGTACCTATATAATTGAGAACCGCTATAATTGCTAATTGCTAGTTGATTGAAAAATAGTAGGTGAGCGACACCTTACTTTTAGCGCTAAGTAGCTAAACAACTAACAGTTAACAACCAACAACTAACAATTAACAACTAACAATTATCAATTTCATCAATCATTCATTCTTTAAAACGGTTACAAATTCCCATTTGCCATTCTTGACGACATTTCCTGACATCGTAGTAATGCTGGTGTCGCCATTAGCGTCAAAACTCCAAGTACCAAGTACACCGTTAAAGTCTTTAGTCGCCATCACTGCATCGCGGATAGCAGCGCGGTCATTTTTGCAGACTTTATTAATAGCAGCCAAAACTACTTTAGCTGATTCGTAGCCGTAAGCAGCATAAGCTTCCGGTTCAGCATTGAATTGTTTCTTGTAGCTTTCGTACCAAGTTTTGCCTGCACCCGTTAGTTCTTTAGGTGGGACACCTCCAAAGGTTGCATAAATTCCTTCTGCATCTTTACCGGCAGCATCAATCAAAGCTTTTTCATAAGTGCCATCGGGCCCCATGAACTTGACTGTATCAGCAGTCATGCCCACATTTCTCATGTCCTTAATTAACTGTGCGGCGTTGTTCTGAGTAATGCCACCAAAATAAATCATGTCGGGGTTTAGGGCTTTGATCTTAGTCATCAAAGCTTTGTAATCAGCAGCTTGCCGATCGATTCCCTCGCTACCAACTATAGTGAGTCCAATTTCTTTGGCAGTTGCGTCAAAAACAGTGGCGAGTCCTTTGCCATACAGTTCTTGATCGTCGAGGATATAAACTTTTGTAACTCCCATTGATTTTGCCCACTTAGCGCCGACGCTTCCTTGAAGATCGTCAGCAGGGACAACGCGGGCGTAGTTGCGCGTGCCGTTAGGATAGTAAACATTGGGTTCCTGGGGTGTACCCTTTCCTGGTTTAGTCAAGCCGGTGTAGGTATTGGCAGGGCTAACCATTGCTAAGTTAGCTTGGTTGAGAATGGGGATAGATAGCTTGGCGGCCCCTGAGTTGTAGTGACCGATAACTGCAACGACGCTGCCATCAGCTACGGCTTTATTGGCGTTTGCCGTTACCTGTGCGCCGTCCCATTTGCCGGTAGCTGCGGTAGCATCGTCAAATTGATCGAATTGGATTTTGAGTTTACCATCGCAAGCGGTTGATTTAGCTTCGTCGATCGCTTGCTTGATGCCATTAACAATAGTTTGGGCCTGACCCTGAGAACTGCCTGTCAATGGCAGCATGGAAACAATCTTAAGAGTATTGGGATCTGCCGGACTGCTAACTGCTACGGGAGATGCTGCGGTAGTTGCAGAGGGACTAGGGCTGGAAGTTGAGGAAGAAGGGGTTTGGGGGCTCTGACAACTGGCACATAGGGAGGCTATGCCGGCGGCCCAGATTAGTTTCTTTAAGTTGGCGGATGGTAAGCCCAGAGGGGTTTTTAGGGCTGCGATCGCTCTTTTTTTGCTGGAGTTCCCGGAATTGGCGGGTTGGTTCTTTTGTGGCGTTAGTTTTTCCATTTTTCCTTCAGAGACTACTTCTGCTATAGGTTGTGGGGTTAATCTGCCTATTGCTGAAATAGTATCGCACATAAAAGTAATTGTTAACTGTTAACTGTTAACTGTTAACTGACAATGCCTCAAGACCTCAGCCACCATTTAAGTCCCGTTATACTAAGTTGCGATCGCAGTCGCTGACTCACTCTTCTTTTTTAATCGCTCTGACGTAAAATCTTCGTAATAAGAGCGCTCAGTATTCACATTCCACAAATCGTGATTTTCACCGCAAATATTTCTGACTGCCAAAACTCCCGTCAGCATAGAATGATCCTGATTATTATACCTGTGCATTCCATTCCGACCGATAGTTTGCAAATTTTCAAACTGGGTGAGGAAACCTTGAATAACTTGCAAATGTTGGCGATATTCGGCATCATAAACTGGGTATGCTTTCGCTTGGCGAATCACAACTCCATCTTCCACATCACTAGCCTTTGCTAAACCCAATTGCTCTAATTCACTTGCCGCTAAATCGAGTAATTTGGCATCAGCCATGTTCCATAGTTCATCGCTTTGGTTGCAAAAATATTCCATACCCAAACAAGTTTTGCTGGGATCGGGCACCATCTCCGGACTCCAATTTTTGAAGTTTTGAATCCGTCCCACTTTTACATCGGGACTGTGGATGTAGATCCAATTGTCAGGAAATAAATCTTTGCGATTTACAATCAGCGATACAATCATAAAAGCCCGATATTTTAGCGATCGCGCCGCCTCAAGCACCTCTGCTGGTGGCTGAGGTTCCATGCGTTCAATCAGCGCCGATACTGGCATACTAGAAATAAAATTATCGGCTGAAAATTGCACTTCTTCCCCATTTTGCTCTGCCACAATACTTTTAATCCGATATCCATCCCGCTCGATCCGAATCACCCTCGTATTCAGTTCTACTTTTCCCCCTTTTTCCTCCACCGCTTCGGTAAACCGCTCCCACATCATCCCCGGCCCCAACCGAGGATAGTCAAACTCCTTAATCAAAGTTTTAGTATCATTACTACCAAAAAGAGCATTAATTATCGCCGTAGTTAGCGACAGTCCCTTAATCCGCTGTGCTGCCCAATCTGCTTGAATCTTATCGCAAGAAATACCCCAGACTTTCTCCGTATAAGTCTTAAAAAAAGTCTTGTATAAACGCTCCCCAAAACGATTAGTCACCCACTGCTCAAAAGTTTCTTCTTCAGCCAGCGGCTTTACTCTAATTTTAAAATAGCTCAACAAAATCAAAAAACTTTCAACAATACCTAAGTTAGATAAAGTATTAAACGCACTGAGGGGATAGTTAAAAAAACGACCTCGATAGAAAATCCGAGATAAGCGAGGTACCTTAATAAAATCTTTTCCCAGTACATCGAGCCAAAGCTGTTGTACAACTTCTACCTTAGTGTAAAAGCGATGACCGCCAATATCGAAGCGATAACCTTTGTAGATTTCTGTGCGGGCAATACCGCCAACTTTATCGCCTTTTTCTAGTACCAGAGGCGTTATACCTTGGTTCACCAGTTCATAAGCTGCGGTCAAACCTGCGGGGCCAGCGCCGGTAATGATGACAGGATAACGATCCAAATTATTGCCTCCAGGTTTACTTTTGTTTCCTAGAGATTCTAGAAAACGGATCTGCTCAAAATTCCGGTAGATGCCATCCCAAACATCATCCTACAACAATTCGCGGCTGTGTGTAGGGATTAACTAAGGCGCGATCGCAAACCATAATTATGATTGAGAATTATGATTGAGCCGATACCGGAGAGCTAACCTTAAAAAAACGCCGTTTCTGAGACAGGTGGCGAACCGTACCGATCGCGAATGCCAAACCACTATATAAATAGTAAAGCCAATGCCAAGGAATAGACTTAATTGCAAACCAAATCCCCTGCTTGCGAGCCAAAAAGCGGTAAAGTGGCGCATTTAGCACAAACAGCAACAAGGCGCAAATCATCCCCAAAGCTAAAAAACCCACCCACAGCCACGCCAGAAGCAAGCAAAACACCAACCCATAAGCCAACATCGCGCTGACACGGCTAGAAACTTGTAGGTTAAGGTCATTAGTCAGCTTTCCATCCCGCAAAATCAGTTCAGTCCAAGGAAGTGCACGGTAGAAAAAGTCAGCTCTCAGCAGCGAAATCGCATCCCAACGCTTTAAATGCTTCACTTGCAAACTCTTACACAACCGAATCCGATAACCCGCCGCCTTCAGCCTATAACCCAGCTCAATATCTTCAATCGAAGGCCGCCGATAGTTCTCATTAAAACCCCCCACAGTCAAAAAAATTTCCCGGCGCATCGCTCCGCAAGCGCCCCAAAAAGTTGATGCTTCCTCACATCCATTTTGATGAACGTAGTGGTGAAGTAAGTTTCGATACTGCGACAAGAAATTAGGCGAACCAGGCGCGTCATCGTAAGAGCCAATCATCGCCCCTAAATAAGGATTAGTTTGGAAAATATTCAGCACATAGCCTATTGCTTCGGGACAGACAGCTACATCTGCATCCACGAAAAACAGAATATCTCCCTGAGCAGCCAGCGCTCCCAAATTCCGCGCCCGCGCCGGGCCACCAGATTCAGGAATTCTAATTACTTTTGCGCCGTATTCTTTAGCCAAACGCCAAGAACCATCGGTATCGCCATCTGCCACCACAATAATTTCGGTGGCTTGTGGCAAAGCTTCAGCCAGTTTTGACAGACAGGTGCGGAAATAGGGGCCGCCATTGTGAACTGGGATAATTACGGAACAAGTTAAGTTAGTTTTAGAAAGCATCACCTAAACTTTATTGAATCAGATTACAATGCTGTACTTGAGCCTTACTGATGCTACTTTACAAAGGTAAAGTCTATCTATTGTTGACCTATAACTGTTTAGCTGGTATTTTCAAATACATAATTTTTCTTTAATTTTTTAACTGCATTGCATCTGGTTTTCACCTTGATTCTAGTACACATTTTTCTACGATTACTATCAGATGGTGGTGTCTTCACAAACTCTTTAATGATTTGATTACTTTTATAAACTTTATAAAAAGTTGAGTCGGTTCAATCTGAGAGATTAATCTATCCAGTATAAGAGCCGCCCCAACCCTCCGTCAAGAGTTAGCAGAAAACTGATAGACAACTATCTGGATTTTTTGTACTGTCTGCTCTGTTAATCACCATAATTCGTAGGGTGCGTCAGAGGCGAAACCCTTATTCTATGCCAGCTCTAACGAAATTATCACACACACTACAAGTTGATTTAACTGTGCCAGTTGCCTAATTCCTGATATAATTGCCTCTTATTGCTTCGTCGTTCGCAATAACAACGGCTTTGGATTGCTTTTTGCCTCGAAATGACATGATGGTGTTTTATATCCACCTAGTTATCAATCAACCACTCTCAAATAACTAACTAAGATATGGATATCTCTAAAAATGATTTGGGATTGCCTTTAGTTTCAGTTGTTATACCAGCCTACAATGCGGAAACTTTTATTGAAAAAACAATCTTGTCTGTCTTATCTCAAACTTATGAGAATATAGAGGTTTTAGTTGTTGATGACGGTTCGCGCGATCGCACTGCCGAAATCATCCAAACTTTCGCCCAAAACGATAACCGCATCATCTTACTAAAACAGTCAAATGCAGGCGTTGCTGCCGCTCGCAACTTAGCCATTCAAAAAGCCCAAGGCCAATATATTGCACCCATTGATGCCGATGATATTTGGTATCCTCAAAACCTCGAAAAACAAGTGCAATGTATGTTAAAATCGGAGCCATCTGTCGGAGTAGTTTATTCTTGGTCGGTAGACATTAATGAGGCAGACTTACTCACTGGAGGCTTCTACAATTCTACCATAGAAGGAGAAGTATACACAGCTCTAATTTATAAATACTTTATAGGGAATGCTAGCTCCTCTCTAATTCGCCGCGTTTGTTTTGACAAAGTAGGCGGTTACAATTGCCAACTAAAAGCAGAGAATGCTCAAGGCTGCGAAGACTGGGATCTGCACCTTCGCATCGCCGAATATTATCAATTTAAAGTTATCCCAGAGTTTCTAGTAGGGTATCGCCAAATTGAAAGCAGTATGTCATGTAACTATGCAGCAATGGCAAAATCTCACTCTTTAATCATGGCAGATGTTCGGCAACGACATCCTGAGATTCCTCCCAGCATTTACAATTGGTCAAGCAGTAATTTTCATATCTACTTAGCCGTAAAAAGTCACCGCAACAATAATCATCAAAGTACCTTATTTTGGCTATATCAAGCTTTTAAAGAAGATTTGGCAATGGCTGTTTTACGCCATAACCTTTACCTGCTAACAATTGAAAGCCTAATAAAACTTTTATTTCGATCGCTTCTACCTCAAAAATTGCTAAAATCCGATCCAGAAATGCAGTTAAAGTCAAGCTCAAACTCAAATAATTCAGGGATGACAATTGGCAACATTGAGCAGCGCATGAGCGTACACAAATTACTGCCATCCCAAGTCTATGAAAGAATTCGGTTTAAGAACTTGTGCAAATCTTCCTTCCTCAACTCAAATTCCCATTAGTGAGGATTTTTCTTAGAAATACTCAGCATTGGCAACTGAGGTCTAGAGGAATGAGGAGGGAGATAATATTCTGGAGCGGGAGCAGGTTGCTCGATAGAGGAGCGGTGGAGCTGCCACCAACGTAGTGCGATCGCCACACTTGTAGTACCAAGTCCAAAAGCTAATAAAGAACCACTCGCAGCCATCCCGCCGATCGCGGCATCAACAGCCCCTATTGTAATCACAAAGCTGGTAATGGGTTCCTTGCGGTAAGCTGATCTTAAAATACGCTGCCATGAAACATTCATCGCGGTTTACTCTGTTCTGTTTGATCTACGATCTCTAAAACTTAGATTTTGGGGAAAATTCGGGATTTTCTAGCTCATAAGCTAGCCGAACTTAACTTAATAACCTCACCTTGGAGGAATTGTAGGAGAGCGCGACCAACTTGCCAAGCTCTTGAGCTACAAAATTTTACCTCATACATACCTATTCTAACTAAATCCCATAGCTGGTCGTGGAAAACCTCACTCCTGCCGGGGGTTAGGTTTCTGACTACCCTTCCCTCGTAGGGGAGGGGGCGGGGTTAGATTTCCCATTAGCCATTGCTAAAATTTAGTTGAGACCGAGCCAGGAGAGCAACCCCTGCCCCGTAAAATACTCGATAATCAGAGTTAAGGTAAAACCAACCATTGCGGCTCGACCATTAAGGCGTTCCGCGTAGTCGTTGAAGCCAAACTTTGGCTGTTCCAGCTTAGGAGTAGTAGTGGGTTGTGGTTGCGACATTGGTTGCAGTACCTCGCGGCGAATGCTAGTTCAATTTGAACCGGCGGGTTTAGTTACAATTCTTCAACATTTGTGTCTATTGTGTAAAGAGAGTTAACCTGCCGTCAACCCTCCTTAGCTAGAAAATTCCTCAAAATCAAGCCCAAAAGATTGCATCAACTCGAAATATGTCAAATCAGTTAGAGTCCTTTTCATCCCTTCCGCCTGCTGTGCAGCGAGTTGCCTTTGCCCTTCGTAATGTAGGTTGGGTTTGCTTTTGGGCGCAGTCAGTGCTAGCAGTGGTTGCGGCGCTGATTTTGCTATTTGCCATCCCCTTTGCTTTCCCCAGTGCAACCCCTGGCGCTCGCTCCACAAATCCCGGAACTGGGGGCGGTTTATTTTTTGCGGTTTTAGGATTGGCGGTGCTCGCTCATAGTGTTTATCGGGCTTTCCGCTACACCCGCTGGGCAAGACAACTGCGATCGCCCAGTAGCACTGTGCGGCCCAAGAAAGCTGACACCATTCAAGAAGTACGATTTTCCCTGCTGAGCAATATAGCAGGGTTGTTTCTGACAATACTGGGTGCAGAAGCGATCAGTGGTACGCTTTTGGCTAAATCTCTGGCTCAGCCGCAAGCGTTATACAATCCCAATATCAATTTTAACCAATTCATCCAGCCGCTAGATATTTTCGTGGTATTAGCTAACACTCACGCTATTTTTGCCCACTTTATCGGAATTGTCGCCGCCCTGTGGCTACTCGACCGCATTTATAAGCAGTAGGAGCAATTACTAGGCCTTAAAGCTCAAAACTCAAAACTCTCCTCCCCCTGTTTCGTAAATCCGGAATCAGTACCTATTGGTTGAAGAAGTTACAGAGATACCTCGCAACCAGAGAGGATAACAATTATGGTACTGAAACCTGTGACCTACTTCGGCGCTCCTGAACAAACTACTGTTGAAATTTCACAAGAAAGCTTTCGCTCCATTCTAGGACAAATAGAAGCTGAACTCCACTGTAGCGAAATCTACAGCCGCGTTTTAGCCAGCTTGCAAACAATGTTGGGTGAGGCGGCTTCCTCTGCGGAGATTCTGATCAAAGCTATCAGCCGAGAAGCTGTGCGACTGGCATTCCAGCGAGTGCCCAAACAAAACAAAGCTGTAAGGCAAACTCTTGAAGCTAAGGATGTGCCTGCAAGTCGATCGCGCGTTCAAGATCGGCCGGTACCACCACCGCCACTGTTACCTGTTTCTATCATGTATCAGCGAACTTTAGAAGATAGTGCAACTACTACAATTTCTAAACCAGAGGCGGGGAATTCTGAGGCGGATGCTGACACTTCTGAAAAGAACAACCACCCTCCCCAAGAAGATTTTAAAGAGGTTGTGCATCCTCCCGCAGGGGCGATGGCTGCACCGACTCCTGCCGAGCGTAATTTTTCGCTAACAACGCCTGGTTTGCCTAAGAAGAAACGGCTTTCTAAGGCTGAGAAATTAGCTCTAGCTGTTCAAGAAAGGGAAGATAAGTTGCGAGAATTGGGCCTGGAACTACGCAAGGCTAGACAAGTGCGATCGCTCTCTCTCCACCAACTCCACAGTCAAACTCTGGTGCCTTTGCATCACTTGGAATCTCTAGAAAAAGGTCAGATCGAGAAACTACCAGAAGATATTTACATTCGAGGTTTTATCCGCCGCATCGGTAATGCTTTGGGACTTGATGGTAATGCGATGGCGACTTCTTTGCCTGTACTAGAGGAGAGCAAAACGACGCTACCATCTTGGTCTTTACCAGAAACGGAGATCGCAGGATTGGATTTGCGGCCAGTTCATTTGTACGTCGGTTATACTGCTTTGATGGCCGGGGCGGTGGGTGGCATTGCTTGGTTATCGCAGCAATCTATGCCGGGGGCTACCGCGGTTCCTAATAAGTCAATTCCTTCGCCGGCTTCGGTTTCTCCTTCCCAGAAGCGTCAGGTTCCAACGCCGAAACCGGGGATTAAAAAATCGAGTCAGGGTGGTATTATTGTGGGGGGGGATATGGCACCGCCGGAGATGATTTCGCTAATGGGTAATTGCTAATATTGGACTGTTAACTGTTAACAATCCTCCTTTTGTTGCATTAACAAAATAATTCCTTCCGGCTTGTTTCCCATAATTATAGGTTTGCAAATAATATTGCAGCGAATGATTCGACCCCGGCGATTGACAGCCTCCACCTTGATTTCTTGATTGTTAGTCGTCCCAGTCTGGCAGGCGCGGATTGGTTGTCGCAACTGCTCCATTGGCAAACCTATATCTAAGTCAAAAAAGAAATGTCCCTGAACTTCCTCTGTTCGTAGACCCCACATTTCCTCTGCCATCTCGTTCCAAAGCTGGACGCTCAGCTTGTTGGTTAAAACTATCATTGCTACCCGCAAGCTAGTTAGGCTTGAGTACATGAAGGCGTTGACTCGGTTTAATTCCTCTGTCCGCTGTCGCAATTCGTCGTTAGTTGCTTGGAGTTCTTCGTTAGAAGATTGGATTTCTTCGTTCATAGTCTCCAGTTCTTCATTGGTACTCTGCAATTCTTCGTTGGTAGTTTCTAGTTCTTCATTGGTACTCTGCAATTCTTCAGAGGCAGTTTCTAATTCTTGGGTAGAGCGCTCTAACTCCCGTTGCAACTGCTTGTAGCGCGTGATTTCCATAAAGTCGATGCACGCGCCCAAGGTATCCCTGTTCATATCCAACAGGGGAGTTACTTGAATGTCAAAATACATGACAGGCTGGTTTGGCTTGGTGAGTTCGACGCTGTTAATTTTGACGGGTGTGCGTTCGGCGTAAGCTTGTTGGAGAGGCGATCGCAACTCAGCGGGCCGATAAGAAACTTCTAAATCCTGCAAAGGCCGCCCTACATCCTCTACTTTAATCTCAAACAGCAGCCGCGCCAGCCGATTTGCTTTGGCTAGATTCCCGTGTATGTCTACAACCATCTGGGCAATGGGTTGGGATTCAAAGGCTTCGTCGCGCAAGCGAACTATTTCCCCTCGCAGGCTGTTCTCTTCTAGAATGTCCGAGTCAGTCATCACTAGCAGGCGGTGGCGTAGGTTGACTTTGGGCATTTTGCTGAAAATCCGATACTTGAGATTTTCTGGGGTGAAGAGGTTGGCATGAGTTAAAAGCATTTCTGCTTTGCCCACAAATAGAAAGCCTGTATCATTGAGGGCGAAGTGAAATCGGGCGAGGATGCGTCGCTGAGTGTCGGAGTTGAGATACATTAAGGTGTTGCGGCACACCAGCAAGTCTAAGCGCGAAATCGGTGCGTTCAGAATTAAGTCGTGGCGACCAAAAATTACGCTGCGCCTGAGTTCTGTAGCGAAAGTGTAATAGATGCCTGTTGGTTCAAAGTATTTGTCGCGGAAGCTGTCAGGAACATTTTGCAATTCCCTCCCTGAGTAGGTAGCAAGACGGCCTTTGATCAGGGCGGCTTCATCTAAGTCTGTGGCATAGATTTTTACTCGCGATCGAAATGCTTCGATGCCTAAAGCTTCGGCAAAGGCGATCGCTAAGCTGTAGGCTTCTTCGCCGGAAGCACAACCAGCACTCCAAATTCGGATTGGTTCGTTTGCTAGTTTAGTCTTGAGAATGCGGGGGATAATTTCTTCTGAGAGGATCTCCCAAGCTGGGGGATCTCGAAAGAAGGCGGTGACGTTGAGTAGTAGTGCGTCGAAAAGCTGGCTGAGTTCGAGGGGGTTGACTTCTATGTAGTCGAGGTATTCGTTAAATGACTCAACTCCTACTTTTACCATGCGCTTTTTCATCAATCGCATCATACTGGGGCGTTTGTAGCCTGTGAAGTCGAAACCGCGATCGCGCTTGAGGTAGTTTAGCAAGGCCTCAAACGCTGAATTTTGATCGTTACTGTTCATAAACCGATTCGCCGATATTCCCTGTTGCTACTAAGTTTTTTATGGCTGTAGAAATTCGATCGAGTGGGAGTATCCAATCGACGCAACCAGTCTCGATAGCTGCTGCGGGCATTCCGAAAACTGCCGATGTAGCTTCATCTTGGGCTATTATTTTACTGCCAGCTTTGTTCAAGATTTTTACTCCTGCTGCGCCATCGCCGTTGCCTCCTGTCAAGACTACTGCGATCGCTCTCTCTTTATAAACTTGTGCCACTGTAGAAAATAATATTTCGGCGGCTGGACGCAGAAAATGTATTTTTTCGGATTGGCTAAAACCTATCGTTTTGTCCAGTTCGACTCGTAAGTGAAAATTAGGCGCAGCTATGTACACTGTGCCCGGAACTAACTGTTCTCCCTCCTCAGCTTCTTTGACTACTAAAGCGGTGTGGCGATTGAGGATTTTTGGTATTAAGCTCGCACGGTGGGCAGGAATGTGCTGCACAACTACGATCGCAACGGGAAAGTCAGGCGGTAGTTTGCTAAAAATCCTACTTAAGGCTTCGATACCTCCCGCAGAGGCAGCAATTGCGACAATGTCGAAGGCGCGGCTAAGAGGATTTTTGGACTCTAACTTAGCTTCGCATTGGTTTGAATTGCCTGCAATAGAATGCTTTTGATCTTGATTTTGGGTACTCAAGGTTGGTTTCCTTAAAATACATTTTTATCGATTCACATATAACTTGTATACTTGTTGTTTATATGTATATATATTAGCATACTGAACTTTTTTGAGGTGGAATTTAGCCGTAATGTAATGTTTTTAAAAGGCGATCGAATTTATATTTTGCTAAGGTTACTCTTGATCTATATAATTTCACCCTATACTTTATCATTTTTTAAGATGTTGGCAAATTGGGGGTAAAAACTTTATAGTGAAATACATCATGCAAATTTAGCATGAGTTGGACACTACAGCCTCAAAATTATGGAAACAAGGATTTTTGAGCAATATCTAGAAGCTTCCAGACAACGGCTGGAGCTAATGATACAACGAGTGGATAAACTGCCGAAACCCCTTGGGGAGTTGTGGCGGCAATCTGAGGAATTCTCCTCTCAGCAAGAACAACTTTTATTAGAGAGTTTAGAAGAACTTTCGGTTGCCCTGGAAGAGTTGCAAGTAGCTTCGGAGGTGTTGCAGCAGGTTAATGAAGACTTGGTTGCTAGTCGGCAGGAAATAGAAACTGAGCGGCTGCGTTATAAGGATTTGTTTGATTTTGCTCCTGATGGGTATTTGGTGACTGATTCGCAAGGAGTGATTAAGGAAGCAAACTTGGCTGGGGCGGCGTTGCTAAAGGTACAGAGCGATCGCTTGGTAGGCAAACCTTTGACTGTGTTTGTGGCTGAGTCAGAACGCCGAAACTTCCGCACGCAGCTAAACTTGTTGCAAAGAGGTGAAACTGTGAAAAATTGGCTGGTTACGCTCCAACCCCGGAAAGGGGAGGCGTTCCGAGTTGCTTTGACAGTGACGCTTATCGAGAATTCAGCGGGGGGGTTGGAGGGGCTGCGGTGGAGGTTATTTCCATTGCCTACAGAAGAAACTTCAGGCGAGAGAACTGCTGCGGTGGAGGCATTAGAGGAAATAAAGGATGAATTTGTTAGTGTTAAGGAGGCAGAACAGTCAGCAGTGGCTTTGGAGCTTGCTGTTGCTAGAGGGGAAAAACAGCAGAGGCGCGATCGCTTATTTCGGACTTCCTTTGAAAAAGCTGGAGTAGGGATAGCGCTGTTGGACAGAAGCGGATGTGCGATCGAGAGCAATCAAGCACTGCAAAACATTTTAGGTTACAGCCGACAAGAGTTGCGGCAGATAAGTTTAATTAAGTTGACTCATCCGAGCGATCGCAAAATTGACCGCGAACTTTTTGAGCAATTAATTTCAGGTAAGGGCGATCGCTACCAAGTTAATAAGCGCTTCTTAACTAAAGCAGGGGAAATAAAACAGATGGCGATGATGGTTTTCTTAGTCCGAGATCGAAATTTAGGACCTTTGTTAACTGGGGTTGTTGTTCACGAAATATCCGAAGATTCGATGCTTAATTGTAATTCAAAACCCTGGTTTGACCCTCGATTGAACAAATTTTATTAATCGCGCAGAGGTGATTTTTGAACCGTTAAATGTTAAGTGTTAAATGTTAATTGTTAACTATAAGTTAAGTTAATAAAAAAACAGACGGCTGCGATCGCGACCGTCATAGATAAAGTGAGAAATTTGTCAATATTTATTAGGTCGTAATTCTTGTACCTTGAGTATCAAGGGAGAGCGATCGCACTTCCGATACCACTCCCTCTTGCAGCCAAGCCTGGTTCATTGCTGCTGCCACAGCCGTTGCTACATCAGCACCCGCTAAAGCTAAAAGTGTTGGCCCTGCACCGCTGATTACCATTTCGTAAGCACCCGCTGCGATCGCAGCTTGTCGCACTGCGGAATATCCTTTAATTAAAGTTTGGCGGTAAGGCTGGTGAATTTTATCTTGCATTGCCGATCGCAGCCAGTCTGCATTCCCAGTTTCCAATCCCCGCAATAGCAAGCCTAGATGTGCAGCATTGAAAATCGCGTCAGCTTTGCTGTAATCGCTGGGTAAAACCTTGCGAGCTTCAGCGGTAGATAGTTCAAAATCAGGAATAGCGACTATCGGCACAATATCTGGATGCCAAGGAATATCGCAAATTTCCCAATTGAACCCCCCCTGCCCCCCCTTAGTAAGGGGGGGTTCTGAATTTAGTCCCCCCTTACTAAGGGGGGGTTCTGAATTTAGTCCCCCCTTACTAAGGGGAGGTTCTGAATTTAGCCCCCCCTTACTAAGGGGAGGTTCTGAATTTAGCCCCCCCTTACTAAGGGGAGATTCTATAATTTGGGGATTTAGCCCCCCCTTAGTAAGGGGGGGTTGGGGGGGTTCTGCTTTGGTAGCAGCGAGACGACATCCTCCCAGTAAAGCAGGGACGACATTATCAGGATGGCCTTCGATCGCGATCGCCAAATCCATCACTTCCACCATAGTTAAAGGTGTCCCGGCTAAATAATTTGCCCCAACTAAGCCAGCCGCGATCGCTGTTGCAGAACTCCCTAAACCCCTTGCCAGCGGCACTCCTAAATTAATATCAATTGCCACCGATGGGGGCGACTGGCGGAGATATTCGTATAATTTCACAAAGGCTTGATAGGCGAGATTACTACTATCTGTTGTAACTTTTGTGGATTCTGCACCTGTAGCAGTAATTCTTAGAGTTCCTGGTTCCTCTAGTTGGGAGAATTGGAAATGGTTATACAGAGTCAAAGCGGCCCCGACACAATCAAAACCAGGCCCTAGATTGGCAGTAGTAGCGGGAACGGTAACGGTGACAGTAGAAATGATAGACATTCTTTGAATATACAATTAATCAATTAACTAGCATTGCATACAATTGGTTTAATAAGGAATATGTGAAAACTCAATATCCTCCTAAATAATGATTAAGGTATGTAGTTGCGCTTCAGCGCTCTTTCTGAGGCCTACGAAAGAGCGCTAAAGGGCAACTACGTACCTAAAAATCAAGCAAAAAGTTGAGCGATGCGACAAGTAAAACCAGGTAATAAAGGCGAGGTAAGTTCATCCTGAGCAAACAAGGTGGCAATTAGCCTTAAAGTTGCCTGTTCCCGCCGATAAACTTCAACTTGTTGCAATTGCCAATTAATAATCCAATATTCTTGTACTCCCCGTACTGAATACAGCCTCAGTTTCAAATCGCGATCGCGTCTTTGATTATCAGCACCAGGTGACAATACCTCTACAATTAACTCAGGTGCAGCAGTTAAATGTCCAGCCTCGTCTAGTAAAACAGCTAGACGTTGATTACTCGCCCAAACTACATCAGGAATAGCACAATCAACATCTGTGAAAATAATTCCAGGGCTAACTACTGATTCCCCTAAACCTGTTTTTTGTGACCAAGTATTTAATGCGGTATAGATGCTACCGCAAACTACTTGATGATTCCAATGATCT
>DATGYA010000628.1:0-22227 GCA_035298405.1 Kamptonema sp.
TTGTGCTGATTTTTTTAGATATTCTGGTTCGGGAGAGATTTTGCCAACTAATGAACCCGGAAAACAAGGCTCTGCTTTAACAACTATTGACAAACTTGGCCTCAACATTGATAAGCTAAAGAATATGCGAAGTCAGGCAATAGATGGGATATTGCAAGCTATGGACGGTCTGACAATTGAAGACATACAAATATTAGCTCAAAGTTATGTTCAACCGGATGCAGAAGGTAAATACACGCCATTTTGTACTGTAATCGCCTACTACATGAAAAACTACTTTAATATTTAATATGAAGTTATTAAAACTTCAGCAACTTTTCCCCGAAGCTTAGCCTTAGAATTAATTGCTCGTGCTGCTAATATAGGCTTAATTTTAAATCCACTATACAACTCTCGAATAAACTTGCAATCAGAATTAGATAACAACACTTTTACCCCTCGATTAGCAAGTTCTGCAAAAACATCTCTCAATCTAACTTGATCGTTCTCAGTAAAAGAATCCCGACTATAAGAGGTAAAATAGCTAGTATCATTAATCGGAAAATAGGGCGGGTCGAAATAAACAAAGTCTTCCGCACTATTGGCATACTTCAGCACATCTTCAAAATGTCTATTTTCAATAGTCACAGATTTTAATAAGGCTGATACCGATCGCAGTAAATCAGCATTACAAATCCCAGGATTTTTATATCTACCCATTGGCACATTAAACTCACCTTTCGAGTTTTCTCGATATAAACCGTTAAAGCAAGTCTTGTTAAGATAAATCAACCGCGCCGCTCTTTCTATCTCAGTTCCTCCAGGATACGATCGCACATCATAATAATACTCTTTATTATGCCTTGATTCATGTTTTTCTAAACAGGTAATCAACTCCTCAACATGATCTCTAACACAGCAATAAGTGTTAATCAAGTTAGCATTAATATCCGTTAAAACTGCCGATTTAGGTTGTAAATGGAAAAACACAGCGCCACCACCTAAAAAAGGCTCAT
Organism: Kamptonema sp.; assembly: GCA_035298405.1. GTDB lineage: Bacteria > Cyanobacteriota > Cyanobacteriia > Cyanobacteriales > Microcoleaceae > Kamptonema. Next base: position 996 of record DATGYA010000628.1, read on the forward strand.
AATAATTCGTAAATTGCGTAGGAAAATACCTTAAATATTGAGGAATTAACCTACTTTTCCCCCCTGCCCATTTGAGAAACGGACGCGGCAAAACTTGAGATTTAGTGGAAGTTAACATTTATTTTTAAATAACTGTTTTATAATACTGATGATTATTTATACAGCACAGGAGAGAAGATGATTATACCTCGCTCCGAACAATTTAGCGGTTGTCTAATCGGTCAATCTCTCGGCGACGCTGTAGGCTGTAAAGTGGAAGGCTTTTCCCCAGAAGACTGCGAAAACTTCGTCAACAAAGAAGTCAAAATCAAACAGATAAAAAGCCTCGATCGCTTAGGCTTCCCCTTCGGACAATACACCGACGATTCCCAACTCGCCCGCGAACTTCTTCAAAGTTACCTCGCCTGCGGCAAATTTGACCCCAGTGACTACGCTAACCGCATAGCCGCCATTTTTGCAGAAAACCGCATCGTTGGAAATGGGAGTGCCACAGCAGCAGCCGCAAACCGCCTAATCGCGGGCATTTCTTGGCAAGAATCCGGCAATCCTTTCCCCACACTCAGCAATGGTAGCGCCATGCGAGCCGCACCGATTGGGTTAATATTCTACGATCGCCCTCAACAACTCATTCAAGCCGCCTGCGACCAAGGACGCATCACCCATCAAGACTCCCAGTGCTGCGCCGGGGCCGTCGCGATCGCTGGGGCCGTCGCGATCGCTCTCCAATCTCCCACCATCCAAACTCAGCAATTTCTCCACCAAATTAGCGACTGGGTTGCAGAAATCGATCGCACTTTTGCCCTTTTACTAAAAGATTTAATCTCCTGGGTAGACTTGCCGCCAAAAGAAGCTGTAAACTTAATTGCTAAAGCCGGATCGCCACCAAACTATAAACGCAAATGGTTGGGAATTTCCCCCTATGTAATCGCGAGTGTTCTCTGGAGTTTGTACGCTTTTCTGCGATCGCCTCAAAACTACTGGGAAACCATCTGCACCAGTATAGCAGTTGGCGGCGATGTAGACACAACAGCAGCAATGGCCGGCGCTATTAGCGGCGCATATTTGGGATTAGAAGTAATTCCCCAGGAACTCACCGAACATCTCAACGATCGATCGACCTGGCGTAGCGCTCAACTTGTGGAATTAGCCGAAAAGTGCTATCAGTTAAAGATGAAACTATGAATGTTTAACTAAGTAAAACAATGCAAGAATTTTTTGATAACGTCTCTCGCTACCCCCGCTACTTCATAACTATCACACTGGGGATATTCTTTTTCCTCTTCGAGAAAATGAGACCGCTACTGAAAAACCCCGTCAGCGCGATCGCTCTGATTAGCTTCATCATCGCCACATTTGCCTTTATAACTTTCACTCTGCGTGCAATGCTGGGGCTGAGTACGGTTTAGAAAAATTAATAAGGAGGGAGAAGGGAAAAATGAATCAAATTTCTACTCGTTCATTAATTCTCTCCTTAATGTTATTAAAGCTACAGTAAAAGAGTCTATGTTTATGTTAAATCTTTGAAAGATTTATTCAGTACGAAGCAAGAAAGTTATAGCAACCGCCAAGACCGTTATTGCAGTAGGGGCGGGTTAACCAACAATGATTCTTGATAATCGACAATCTCATAAACCCGCCCCACCCGACGGCCAATCGTCATCTACCTCTTTCACAATACAAGGGTCGGGTTCGCCCAAATCTTTGACACCCATTGACAAACGATCGAAACTCGCCCCCACCCCACGACGATATTTAAAATTGGCCTAATTTATCTCCAAAAACTATTTAATCCAACTAGGCAGGAATCAGGAAAAAAGGAAGTGCAAAATGGCGATCGCAACAGCTAAACGGCGAGAAAGATTAGACAACTACTACATTAAAATTAAAAACGTCATCCTCAAACGTCAAAACCCAATCACAGGTTTACTACCAGCAAGTACAGCAATTACCGCTCACGGCGACTATACCGATGCTTGGGTACGAGATAATGTTTACAGCATTCTTGCCGTTTGGGGTTTAGCTCTAGCTTACCGTAAGCTAGATAACGACCAAGGCAGAACATTTGAGCTAGAACATAGCGTAGTTAAACTGATGCGAGGATTACTCTTCGCCATGATGCGCCAAGCTCATAAAGTAGAAAGCTTTAAAAATAATCAGTCGTCATTAAATGCCCTACACGCTAAGTACAACACCCAAACTGGCGATATTGTTGTCGGTGATGACGCTTGGGGACATTTACAACTAGATGCTACCTCTATATTCCTGCTGATATTAGCACAGATGACGGCTTCAGGCTTACATATTATTTTTACAATTGATGAAGTTAACTTTGTACAAAATTTAGTATATTATATTGGCAGAGCTTATCGCACCCCCGATTACGGAATTTGGGAGCGCGGAAATAAGATTAATCACGGTAATGCAGAATTAAATGCTAGTTCCGTAGGCATGGCAAAAGCAGCCTTAGAAGCCATGAACGGCTTAGATTTATTCGGAGTTAGCGGCTCTCAAGCATCTGTAATTCATGTTTTGCCCGATGAAATTGCCCGAAGCCGGATGACATTGGAATCTCTTTTGCCAAGGGAATCTAGTTCAAAAGAAGTCGATGCGGCATTATTAAGCGTTATTAGTTTTCCAGCCTTTGCTGTTGAAGACAAGCAATTGAGCGAACGGACAAAGGATAAAATTATTGAGAAACTGCAAGGTAAATATGGCTGCAAACGCTTTCTCCGGGACGGACATCAAACAGTTTTAGAAGATGGCGATCGCCTCCACTACGAACCCAAAGAACTTAAACAGTTTGAACATATAGAATGCGAGTGGCCCCTATTTTTTACCTACTTGTTTCTCGACGGCATATTTCAGGGAAACCAGCAACAAGTCGCAGAATATAAACAGCGTTTAGAATCTCTCCTAGTCGAACGCGATGGTTGTGGTTTACTGCCAGAGTTATATTACGTAGCAACAGAAAATATTGAAGCCGAAAAATTAAATCCTCATAGCCAAACTCGCTTACCCAATGAAAACATCCCCCTGGTTTGGGCGCAAAGTTTGTATTTTCTCGGCCAGTTATTAGATGAAGGATTAGTTGCCATTGGCGATATCGATCCCTTGGGAAGGCATCTCTGTATTGGTCATCATCGCGAACCTTTAGTACAAATTGCTTTACTAGCAGAAGATGAAGATTTGCAAGCAGAATTAGCAGGTCATGGAATTGCTACACAAACGCCAAAACAAGTAGAACCAATACAGGTACGTCAAGCCAAAGAACTATCAGCTATTTATACACAAATTGGTCGCAATGACCAGTTAGGTTTAACAGGTAGACCTGTGCGGCGGTTGCGGACTTTGACAACTTCCAGAATATTTAAGATTCGGGGAGAAACAATTGTTTTTCTACCGTCATTTTTAGATCAAAAAGAATTTTATCTCACTCTTGACTATCACTTTTTGGTAGCGAAGATTCAAAGCGAACTCGCTTACATTCACCGCCATTGGTATCAGTTGGGACGACCGATAGTGACACTGATGCTGACTCATACAATGCTGGAAACTGGTAGGGAAGCACTGTTAGAGTTAATGAAAGAACTTCGCGACGGTCATTGCAAATACACTGCTGTTAAATTGGGTCAACTCAATCAGCTAATGCTGACCGCTGCTACGGAGAGAATAGATTTTCTGCACGAATTTGAATTTTATCGAGCTCCGGTGAAAGGTGCAGTTTCAATACGGTATTACTTGGGTTATAATCCTGAGAGAACGTGGCCTTTAAGCCATACGCAAGAATTTAAACTGGAGTGTGAAACTAATCCGAAATTATTGCTTACCAGTTTGCGTGGTTCGGTGAATTTGTACGAACAAGTTGAGTTATTGCATACATTGGTTCGGCTTAAAGGGCTAAAGTTTGATACTGGGTTTGGAGGCCCAAGAGATATTGTTACAGTTGCAGATTTGTTGAATGAAGTTTATGTTAAAGCTAGCAGCGATTCTAAATCGAAAATCTATTGGGCTGTAGTACGCTATGCGGCGGGTTTGCTGAATAAAGTTGATATTAGTTTGTCCGATGCAGTGACGGATATTTTAGTACGGGGTAAGCACGTTACAGTAGGGAAAGCTTACAGCGAAGATTCTATGATTTTGCAGCCGAGTTCTTACACAGAAATCATGGAGAAAATTCGGCATTTTTGTGGGGAAGATATTCGCGATCGCGTCCTCACTCAAGAAATATTATTTTACTTCGGTCTGCTAATTAAAGCAGAACCGCAGTTATTTAAGGGTTTACTGACACTCAGAGTTAGCTATTTTATTTTGCTAATAGTTACCGAATTAGCTTGCGAGTTAGGGATTACGCAAAATGAAGCTTACGAACATTTAATGCAGTTAAGCCCCTTTGAAATTAAAACTCGCCTGCGGCAAGTATTGACGGGTTATGAAAGTATGAATCAAGTGCTGAGACAACAGGAATCTTTGCACATCAAACAGTCAGAAAAAGATATTGAATGGGTGGTGTTGCCAACTTTGCAGGAAGCAGAAACAAACTTAGGCGGATGGCGGCGACAGCGGCAAATGTCAGGGGCAGTTAATCGCGTACCTAAAGACTTTTATCCGAGTGTTTGGGAGTTATTACGGCACTGCAAGGGTTTAGTAATTGGCGATAAGTTAGAGCGCAGGAACCGCCTAGATAGCGAACCTATTTTAGCAGAAATGACACCAGGGGAAAAGAATTTTGCGCTACAAGTTGAGCATTTGCTAAATAAAATTGTTGCGCCAGAGTATCGGCAAGTTAATATTGAAGCGTTGATGGAATTAGCTGCGATCGCGCAGCGAAATCAAGACTTACAAGTAGAAGAATACATCGTTTTGGATGTATTAATCGGTCATGCAGTGCGGCTATCCTGGCTAGATAAACATCCCGAAAGGGCGAATAAATATGATGAAGATAAGGCGGCGGCATGGAATGCTTTTTATGATACTTCGCCTTATGTTTGTGCGAGTCATATTCTCAAAGCTTTCCGGTTCTTGACGCAGTTTCGAGGAGTTAAATCTGTTTGAGATTGGGCGATAAGTAGAAGGAAGAAGGAAGAAGGAAGAAGGAAGAAGGAAGAAGGAAGAAGGAAGAAGGAAGAAGGGAGAATGCTTATACAGCAAACTTTTTAGCGATCGGTATCTTACGTTTAATTAGGTGGATTTACTTACAACCTTCTTTTTCTCAAATGCCAATATTATAGCTAGTATAGCTAGGGGCAGGGAAGAGGGAACAGGCAAGAGGCAAGAGGCAAGAGGGGAAAGCTTACGACATAATAACAATTTAAGGATTTATGCAAGAGGTCTTATGTACTATAAATTTGCCGTAATTCTTCTAACCCCTCAACTGTTAACAAACTAGAAGTTATAATTTGCAGTAAATTCAGGTCATCAATAGCAGAAATTTCTCCAAAAATATCTAAACCTGAACTCCCAAACTTAAGCTGTAAACCTAACTGAATCCCTTGTAATAAAGCTTGTTTTGTCTGATTTTGAGCCGCCGTTAACTGTAATTGAGTTTGAGAAAGTCTCGCGGCTAATTCCTCCACAGTAGGAATAACATTACCCTCAGCATCACACCATCTTAACCAAGTATCATTAACACTTTCAAAGACACCTTGCCAGAGAGTTAAACCTAAACCAACTAAGGGAAACCAAGTATCAGTTTTCAACACATAACGTCCCCCTTGTAATTGAAACATTTGTAAAGGGCGATCGCTCAATTCACCAAGAGGATCGTACACGATATAATACATTACACCCATCAAGGCATAATCAGTAAATTTGCTACCCAGTTCATTCCCCGGAGTCGGAGAAACAATTTCAATCGCAAGTTCTGGAGGTTTGCCAAATTCCCAGAGTAAATAGGAACGCACATCTCGTCTCTCCCAAGTATCCGCAACAGTCACATTTAAACTGAGGAATATATCAGGAACTATTGCCGGATGGCGAACAGTACGGAAAATGCCTACATTGGCAGCGACAATAAAAGGAATACCATCATTTAACTCATACCCTGAGAGAACTTCTGTGAGAAGTCGCTGTTGTTTTTCGTTAATGAAACTATCCAAGGGAGTATCGTCTTCTTGTACGAGTTGGCTAGTATCTGGGTATTGATTGGGGTCAAGAGTGATTAGATCCGACATGGCTAATTTTGGGAAATTTAATCGGATTAGGATTCTGTAGTTTTCCTATAATAATTTTATCTTAATATCTCTCAGATCGTCGGTTAAACCCGTTTTTTAACTAATCGTTGGATCGTTTTAACACAAACAGGACTTACGCTAGTAGAAACGAGAAACCGGGTTTCTTCTTAGATATCTCGTTGAGAAAGCAACGATTTTTCATAGAAACCTGGTTTCTTTGCGTAAATCCTGTACTTAAAACCTCAGATCGACCCCAATAAATCCGAGTTAATCTGAGGTAAAAACTCCTACAACTGCTTCACCTCAGATACCAACTTGGCAACTACATCCTTAGCGCCACCAAACAGCATCATCGTTTTATCCTTGTAGAAAAGTTCATTATCTACACCAGAAAAACCAGCATTCATCCCGCGCTTAATTACGATGGTATGCTTTGCCCTTTCTACTTCTAGAATTGGCATTCCATAAATCGGACTAGCTGTATCGTGACGGGCCGCTGGATTTACTACATCATTTGCCCCAATTACTAGAGCTACATCAGTCTCATCAAACAAAGGATTGATATCATCCATATCGTACAATTGCGGATAAGGCACGTTAGCCTCTGCTAATAGTACGTTCATGTGTCCCGGCATCCGTCCGGCTACTGGGTGAATCGCATATTTGACATCAACGCCGAGGCCTTCTAATTGATCTGCCAATTCGCGGACAGCGTGCTGTGCTTGGGCTACAGCCATCCCATAACCAGGAATGATCACGACCGATCGCGCATAGCCTAACATCATCGCGCTTTCTTCCATGTCTATGCTGCGAACAGTCTTGTCGATCGCACTACCAGCAGCAGCAGTCGCCGCCCCGCCACCGCTACTACCAAAGGCACTAAACAAAACGCTTGCTAGAGAACGGTTCATCGCCTTACACATAATCTGTGTGAGGATGATCCCCGAAGCGCCTACAAGTGCACCCGCGATGATTAGCATATTGTTCATCAAGATGAACCCAGCCACACTCGCAGCGATCCCCGAATAGGAGTTCAACAGCGAGATCACCACAGGCATATCGCCGCCACCAATTGGCAGCACAAACATGATGCCGAGTATGTTGGAGATTAGGACTAAACCCAGGAATACTGGGAAATTTTCGGGATCGAAGACTAAATAGGCGCTACCGGCTAACAGCGCGATCGCCAATGCAGCATTTACTGGTTGCTGAAAGGGGAACGTAATCGGCGCACCGGGAAGCAATTCTTGCAATTTACCAAAAGCCAATAAGCTACCAGTAAAGGTGATCCCGCCAATCAATACGCCCAAAACGATAGTGATCGTAGCGTCGGGGGTCGGAGATTCGGGGATGCTGAGATAGCGCCAAAATTCGCCAACGGCAACTAAGGCAGAAGCCGCACCACCAAAGCCATTGAGCAAACCTACCATCTGCGGCATATCTGTCATTGCCACAGTTTTTGCCATGATCGTTCCCAAAATGGAACCAGCGATGATACCGACGACAATTAGTTCGTAGCTGATAACTTGGCGTTCCAGCAATGTACCAACGATCGCGATCGCCATCCCAATCGCAGCGACAACATTACCTTGACGCGCCGTTGCTGGCGATCCTAATTGTTTCAAACCAATGATGAATAATGACGCAGCTACTAAATAGCTTAATTGAATGCCACTAGGCAGAAAATCGCTCATAAGTCCTCAAACAAAGTAGAAATCGTGAAGTTAACAAAAGAATCCCATTTCCCAAGGGTGGAAAGTCTTAAGCTTTCACTTCTTTTTTCTTGAACATTTGCAACATCCGATCTGTCACCAAGAAACCGCCGACGACGTTAATCGTTGCCAATGCGATCGCGATCGTCCCTAAAATTGAAGTGACGCTAAGATTTCCTTGCCCTGAAATCAAAATTGCCCCCAAAACCGCGATCCCAGAAATCGCATTAGAACCAGACATTAAGGGTGTGTGCAGCGTTGGTGGAACTTTGTTAATTACTTCAAATCCCACGAAGGACGCTAAAACAAACACTACTAAACCTGCAATCAATCCTGATGCCATAAATTTTGGTAATTGGTAATTGTTAACTGTTAACTGTTAACTGTTAACCGTTAACTGTTGAGCGGTGATGCCTAAAGCTTCGCGTACCCGCTGGTTGCGGATTTCGCCAGAGTAAGCGACGCAAGCTCCAGCGATAATGTCATCTTCAAAATTCAAATTGAGGGCCTTATCTTTCACCATCAACTGAAGTAAAGCTGAAATGTTTTTCGAGTAGGTTTCGCTGGCGTGTACTGGCATTGACGATGGCAAATTAATCGGGCCGATCACCGTCACACCGTTCCACAGCACATCTTTACCAGGCTCAGTACATTCGCAGTTTCCACCTTGCTCAGCAGCTAGGTCAACAATCACCGAACCCGGCTTCATTTGAGCTACCATTTCTCTGGTAACAAGCACGGGTGCTTTCCGGCCTGGAACTTGAGCAGTAGTAATTACTGCATCTGATGCGCCGACGTGCTGGGTGAGTACTTCGCGGGTGTATTGCTTGGAAGCCTCGGACAGTTCCTTGGCGTAGCCGCCAGCGGCGACTGTTTCTTCTTTTAGTTCGACATCAATAAATTTAGCGCCCAAGCTTTGGACTTGTTCTTTGACATCGGGCCGGATGTCGAAGGCTTCTACTACTGCGCCGAGGCGACGTGCAGTTGCGATCGCCTGTAAGCCAGCCACGCCAGCACCCATCACCAATACTTTTGCAGGGCGAATTGTACCGGCTGCGGTAGTCAACATCGGAAAATATTTAGGCAAACTCGCCGCCGCGATCAGCACTGCTTTGTACCCAGCAACGTTAGCTTGAGATGATAAAGCATCCATGCTTTGGGCACGGCTGGTGCGGGGGATCATTTCCATGCTGAAGGCTGTGACTTGGCGCTCAGCCAAACGTTGCACTAAAGCAGGGTTTCCCAAGGGATTTAGAAATCCAATAAATACTGAACCTTCGCGTAACTGATGAATTTCTGACTCTTGCAGTGCACCAATTTTCAACACTACATCCGCCTCGCCCCACAGCGCGGCGGTATCGGCTACAATCTTTGCTCCTACTGCTTCGTAAGCAATATCGGAGAAGAAGGATTGCTCGCCAGCACCGGCCTCAACCAACACTTCAACGCCCTGTTTTACTAACTTGGCTACAGCGTCGGGGATTAAGGCTACTCGGCGCTCGCCGGCCTCAACTTCTTTCGCGATCGCTACTTTCATAAAATCTCCTTAACTCTAGTTGGAATTCTGCGATTGCCACTTCCATAGGGGACTACCTCAGCACCAGTGGCAAACAATTAGGTGTTACGTTCAAGGTTCCAGCGCCATAAACTTCTCTTTGTAGATAGTAACGGCGATACCCGAAGGTCGAGCAGGTTCTTTAACTTGTCTTATACATTGAACGTGGTTAGAGTGCTGAGCCTGTGGCGTGTCATCATATATCAATTTGCTCCCCAATTCTGTAACTTTTATATCAAACCCAGTGCTAAAGGGCTATATTGATTAGCTATGATATCTTTGCCGGGGCGGGTTTACAGGCTCTTTCGTTTATATTATAGACTTTCGTGAACCCGCCCCTACAGAAAATCATGGTCAATTTCGCCTCACATCTTGCGTCATTCTCAACAATTTGTAGGGGGCGGGTTCGCCTAAATCTAAATGTACCTAACCCAGATATCTATAAACCCGCCCTCTCCCCACGACTATATTCCTCATTTTCCTAATCATTCTGGCGACTGCTACATTAAAAACATTCTGGAGTTTTTTTATGACTAAATCCCATAACTGGCAAGGCGTACCTGCTGTAGTAGCAGCTTTGGCTCTGATCTTAAGGATAGCGCCTGCATTTGCTGAAACTAAATTTAAAGATGTTAAAGATCATTGGGCTCAAGCTTGTATTGAAGATTTGGCTGAGAAACAAATTTTTGGCGGCTATTATGAAGATGGGACTTTTCGACCGGATCGCCCCGTAAGTCGAGGGGAATTTGCCGCCATTCTTCGCAGAGCTTTTCCCAATGCTAAACCTGTCCGTACAGCTATAAATTTTGTCGATATTCCTACTGACTACTGGGCTTACAAAGCCATTCTAGAAGCTTATCAAACTGGCTTCATTTCTAGCTATAACGGCAGTATTTTTAATCCGACTCTGAATGTTTCTAGGTGGCAAGCTCTGGTGTCTTTAAGCACAGGTTTAAGATATGCGCCTAGTCGTCCTGTTGGTGATATTTTACAGGCGACTTTTGAAGATGCAGCGGATATTCCCGATCTGGGAAAAAATGCGATCGCGGCGGCTGCGGAAAAACAGTTGGTTGTTAATTATCCCAATCCGAAACAGCTCAATCCTAACCGAGATGCGAGTAGGGCAGAGGTAGCGGCTTTTCTCTGTCAAGCTATTTCTAAACCGGGACAAACTGCTTTAGTGCCTGGTCAATATATTGCCCAGGTTCCCGCTGATGTTACACCTACTAAAACTGAGGTATCCGAAGCGAATAAAGTGCGGGCAGAATTTTCTTATCAGTCCCAGGGTGAAGATGCTAAAAACTTACGCATTAAAATTATTCGTGAAGGTCAAAGTTTGTTAGATGAACCTGTGTTAGTACCGACGCGATCGCTCGTTGACAATCCCGGCAATAAAGCAGCAGAGGAAGTAGCATCAGGGCGTTTATTATCCCTGCGAGTACGAGATTTAGACGGCGACGGCGAGCCGGAAGTGCTGGCAGATTTAGTATATGCTAAAGGTGGCGATCGCTGTTGTAACTATTCCTTCATTTACCGCTACGAAGCCACTTCTAAAAAATATACGCTACTCAAACAATTTTGGGGAAATGTCAGTTACGAACTTGAGGATTTAGATAAAGATAATATCCCTGAGTTCACAAGTCAAGACGGACGATTCGCTGAAGCTTTTACCAGTTATGCTGATGCTCGCTTACCCTTGCGAATCTGGCAGTACCGTCAAGGGAAAATGCAAGATGTTACAAAGCAGTATCCTTTAGAAGTTTATACTAATGCTTCTGAGTTGTGGGTAGAAACCAGCAAACGTCAAAGTGAAAATAGGGAAATAAAAGGTTTGTTAGCTGCTTACATGGCTAGCAAGTATGTACTCGGTCAAGAGGCGGAAGGTTGGCAATTGGTTGAGAAGGTTTATCAAGGAAGCGATCGCACGCAATTTTTTGCCCAAATCCGCCAGTTTTTAGCCAGCACTGGTTATGCTAAAAATGAAGATAGGGCAGATAATAAGCCTCAAGCTCAAGCCGATAATAAACCGCAAGCTCAACCTGATAATAAGCCTCAAGCCCAACCTGATAATAAACCTCAAGCTCAAGCGGACAATAAACCTCAAGCTCAAGCCGATAATAAGCCTCAAGCTCAACCTGATAATAAGCCTCAAGCCCAACCTCAAAATAAACCAGAAAATAAACCTCAATCATCACCAAATAATCAAGGCAATGCAACAGCGATCGCACCTAAATTATTAAGGACTTTATCTGGCAGTCAAAACCAGATTTTATCTTTAGCAATTAGTCCAGACGGTAAATTTTTAGCCAGCGGTAGCAAGCAGGAAATCAAACTTTGGGATGTGCAAACCGGAGAAGTATTGCGAACTTTATCTGGCCATGAGGGCAATGTTTGGTCTTTAGCAATTAGTCCAGATGGACAAACTTTGATTAGTGGTAGCGGCGATGGTAGCGCGATTTTGTGGGATATTTCCACCGGGAAAATACGCCGTACTCTCTCTCATACAGGCGGTTGGATCAATGCAGTTGGTTTTAGTGCGGATGGAAAAACTGCGATTAGTTGCAGTCACAATAAAGGGATTAATTTGTGGGAAGTAGAAACTGGCAAACTGTTGTATAGTCTCGATGGGTTTAATCCGATCGCAATTTCAGCAGCGCGAACTTTAGCCAGTAGTGGCGGCGCAAGCGAGATCAAACTGTGGGATCTAGTGACGGGAGAACTTCGCAATACGCTTCCGGTTCCGGCTGTGGCAGGTGGTGGAATTAAGGCGATCGCGCTAAGTCGCGATGGGTGGACTCTTGCCCACGCCATGTCGGGGAATTCGCGGATTTTGGTGTGGGATATGCGGAAGCGAGAAATACTTTACACTCTCGATCGCCATACAAACGGAATTAATGCGATCGCGATCGGTCCCGACGGACAAACCCTCGCTAGTAGTGGTGGCGATCGTACTTTGAAACTGTGGAATCTTCGCACCGGCAAACTAATGCACTCAATGGAAGGGATGGGCGCGATCGCCTTCAGCCGCGACGGTAAAATTCTTGTTAGCGTAGGCAAAGATAATTCTATTCAAGTTTTGCAATTGTCAGCAGTGCAAACAGCGAGGTAAATCATCATTCACAACACAAACTTGTACCTTCATAATTTTAGGAGTATCATTTAGAGATGATCGAAGCTCCTGATGCAGAAACCGAGATTTGGATAGATTATGTCTGGGCAAAAGATGAGGCTGAAGCCTATAGAAATGTCAAGCTAAGGCTGAAAAAGCCACAGTCGATGGTAAAACGCTAGTAAAATTAGTGGGTAAGCCAATAAAAATTGGCAGAGGTAAACGCTACGAATGTACATTTGAAGGAGAAGTATTATGAGCCTCGATTTACCAGTTATCCCCAAGCCAGGGGAAGTATTTTTAGCCGTCAACTTAAGCGCAGTTGAAAACATGACAGTGCCTGAAACTTTGAAGTTATTAGAAGGAATTGGTTATACCCCACAGTTGCGTTATCGGCAATCTAAAGATGGAAACATATCTCTCTATGCTCTCCTCAAACACGAGCAGGTGAACCCTGAAATGCTGGCAAGCTCAGACTATCTTGGTGATGAGTTAGATGCACTTGCTGAAATTATTCACCCTGCGGATGCAATCATCTCCCCGCGCGGTATTTTGCCTGCTAAAACATTGTCTATTGCTTCGCGATCGCAGTCAAAGTAATCAGCTAAAAAATATTCAGACTATAACTTCCTTTAGAAAGGCAACTAATCCTTCCTTATTCATATTTCCCTCAGCAACCTGCATCACAAAATTATATGCTTGCTCATCTGTCAAATTTAGGGAATAGCCATTCAAACGTAAAAAAGTCTCCATCACCGCGAAAGCGGTTCGTTTATTGCCATCAATAAAAGGATGATTCATCGCTAAATGGTAGAAATAAGCAGCAGCTTGCTCGTGAATTGTGGGATGCAGCAACTCACCACCGAAACCCGCTTGCGGTTGAGCCAAAGCAGACTCCAGCAAGCCTTGTTCCCTAACACCTTGAATGCCACCAAATTTTTCAATTTGTCTAGCATGGATGCTTAAAACCGCACTTTTGTTTAGAAAATTAGGAATTAGCAAGACGGCGATAAACCTCCTCTCTTTCGCGTTCCGAATCTAGATATGCCTGCCATACTTTTGGGTCTACTTCTGGTTGTGGCTTAGCCTTTAGAGAGCGCACAAACTCAAGTACCTCTTCTAATATATGCTCTGGTACTTGGTCAATTTCTTGGAGCAGTAAATCTTTAGTAGTCATTTTTCTAATGGATTAGCATATAACCAGTTTACTACAAAACTTATAGAAAACACAACTTACCAGGAAAAATCCCTGCCTAAATCCTCTTCTAACTTATGATTATACGGTTGGAAAAACTCAGTTAATCGCTGATGATTAGCATCGATCGCAGGCTGATAAACTCCAGCATTATACTTTTCGTAATCAGCAAGTTGATAATCTGGCAAACCTAAAAATGCAAAAACTTTTTGCAGTGCAATAGCAGGATTAGCATAAAAATCTTCACTTTCCAGAATTAAAAACTGCTCTTTAGGAAAAAGCTTCATCCATCGTCTGATACTATAAACATAAAGACTCTTATCAATGTACTCGCACTGCTTCCAGTAAATTGCATTTTCTAAATCCGTTTCATTGGCATTTGCTAGCATTTCCATTTCAAGGTTCATTACCTCTTTAAAAGAGCGCTTTTCCGTTCCCCGTCTTACCCACATTTGATAATGGGAAAAAGTCCTGTCTACAGGATTTCTCAAGATCAGAATTAGCTTAACTTGCGGTAAAAATTGGTGCAACCTTTGAGCCGCCAGCGGGTAATTCAAATAAGTAGGAGTCGCCTCACCTGTCAACAACTTATGCGAATCTATTTTTGGGAAAAAATGAGCATCATACCAAGGCATACCCAGATGAAAATGCTCTGAAAAAAAACAGATTTCTTTCTCAGCAGGCGCTAAAATCTGAGGATGAGCAGTTATATATCTGTAAAGAGAAGTAGTGCCACATCTAGGAGAACCGATAATAATAAAATCTGGTTGCCGCAACTGCTCAAAATCACAATTTACTTCCGCCAGTTCTGGATGAGATGCTAAAGTTTGCTGATACACAGCAGTTTGATAAGTTGCGATCGCCTCCTCAATCTTCCCTTGTTTTGTCAGCGCTGCTGCCAAATGGACGTAAGCTAAAGGAAAGTTAGGCAAAATTTCAGTAACTTGGCGATAAAGAGTAATTAGATCGTCAATTAAACTAGAGTTATTGGGAAGTGGCGCATACCGCAAAGGAAAGTAAGCAGGGGTAAAATTGGGTTGCAGGATAATTGCTTGTTTTTGAGCTGCGATCGCCTCTTCTAATTGCCCATTTTGTTGCAGCGCTTTCCCCAAATTGTGATAAGCTAAAGGCGAATCGGGGTTCAATTCAACTGCCTTTCGGTAATGCGCGATCGCCTCCTCTAATTTTCCCTCCAACTTCAGCGCATCTCCCAAAGCGCAGTAATCCAAATTCATGCCGGAATCCTATAATAACCGCGCATCATAATCTTAATATCCAAATGTTTCTTATCCGCCGTAGTAGCATCGTGAATCATATTCTCCGTAGGCGCAATGTAAGCCTCCCCTGGCGCTATTCTCAGCTTCACCACAGGATATTCTGGATAGCGCGTCATAAATTCCTCATTCGACCATCGCATCCAATTTTGTTTAAGTCCCTCCTCGCTGCCTCCCAGCATCTCAAACAGAGTCATCTCTGGGAGATTAATAAATAAAAAATATCGATCTTCAAGCCCTAAGTTAACACAAATACGATTAGTTGCTTCGTGCTTGCAATCCAAAGGCAATTTATCCCAATTATCAGTATGCAAACCATTATGGCAACCACGATTTCTGTCAATTGTTGACGTAGTTAATCCCGGAGGCATTCCACCAATACCATTAATAACAGGTGGGGAACTAGAAATACATAAAGGCGCAAAATAATCAATAATTTTATTTAGAGCTTCCTGGCACTTTTCGCGAATTCCAAAAGCCTGAAGTTCTTCTTTAGTTGCGATCGCACGAATACCTTGTTCTGTAAGTGGAGCTAACACTTCTGACGGCAAACGCACAATTCCTACCCCAGCATAATAGGGTGGCACATCCTCTGTCCACAACAGTGCAGACTCCTGTGCAGTTGGATACCTCCAAGGCTCTTTAGGCACAAAGGCACCATCGCAATAACCAGCACTCTCTGGTAGAATTTCTCCTGCTGCCACAGTACCCGAACTCAGCCACACCCTCGGCATTTCAGTCTCATCTTTGGGAGTGCATTTAAAAATTTTAATTCCCTCGCGAAGATTCACCATTTTTTGAGTATCCAAAATTGGAATGTAACGGTTAACAGTTAACTGTTAACTGTTAACCGTTAACAGCTCTAGTGCGTGCAGTGCGTACAGTGCGTACAGTGCGAACACAACCCCACTACCTCAACCTCAAACGCTTGTGCTGTTGGAGAGTGCGTACAGTGTCCACAAAAACCTGCTACCTCAACCTCCAACCCTTCTGCTGTTGGAGAGTGCGTGCAGTGTCCACAAAACCCTTCTACTTCCAACCTTTCTACTGTTGGAAATTGCCAGAGAGTTTGTGTTAGAGTCGTTGGATCGACTTCGGGTCTGGGAACAGATGAAAACGTCAAAACCCGACCTTCATCATCAGTATTTTCTACCAGAATTTCACCCTTAGCAATTTTAATTGCATCCCGGTGTAAAATACTGATGCCAAACATATTAGTCATTCCCAACTCAGACAGTTTGGCTGCGATCGCACTGAGAAATTCTTGATTATTAACAACTACTTCTGACCGTTCAACTGCGGCTGCTACCTGCTCAGTCTTGCGGACAAATTCCAAGGGAAACCAAACCCATTCACCAGATACTTGATTTTGTTCAACCTTCCACATATAGGGAATTGCATCGCTATATTCTGTGGTCGGCCTGATATAAGAATTGTTGCCTTCAAACTCTTCGACTAGCCGTTCATTAGCAGACAGTTCAAAGTGTTTGTGGAGCAAGCAAATACCCACCTGTTTTTGCAATCCATAGCTGCGGATTATAGCTCCTAACTCTTTCAGGTTGTCTTTGACTAATTCAAGTTGGTCTCGGACTGTGAAAAAATCCTCTAAACCATCAAAAACTTCTGGTTTGTAAGCTGTCAACATAGGGGTTTATGTTTCCTTGCGAGTAATAAATATTCACGAGTCAAACATATTTTGGATTTTGCAAAATGTCAAGAGTTGAAGCGACAAACTAGATTAAATAATTGTAAAGTTTTTCGCTCGCGATCGCACACAGATTATTAAGAATTACAAAGCGCGATCTGTGGCTATGCTAAAATAAAACTTACAATTGCCTATTCTTGTCTCAAAAATGAGATTACATATCTAAGAACAACGAAAAACGAAGAACGAACAACTAATAAATCTGCTCCAAACGTCGAAAATCTCGCTCAACTTCTGCCCAGAGAGCGCGGTTGTGAGGGTCAGTCCGCAGAGCTTTTTTCAAATAACTTCTAGCCTTATCAACCTGGAGTTCACCAATTAAATGTCGTCCCCAACGCTGATAAGCGATCGCCTGCCATTGCCGCACCTCCACATCATCAGGAATTCGTTGCGCCAAACCCTCCACCAGCGCGATCGCGCGCGGGAACCTCTGATACTTAAGCAACTGCTGTAACTGTAAATAAGAATCTTGCTTTAACTTTTGGTCAGCTTCCGACAGCGCCACATTATATTGAATCGGCCGCTCTTTTCTAGTTACCTTAACTGCCTGCGGTTGAGGCCGCGCCGCCGATTTTACCTGTGTAGAAACAGGCTGTTTTACCTCCTTCACATCAGGCGGTGCAACATCCAACAGAAACTTATAAGCCTCAGTAATTGCAATAAACTTATTCTTAGCTGCTTCATCCCCAGGATTCACATCCGGATGATACTCTCTCGCCAGCCGCCGATAAGAAGCCTTAACTTGCGACAAACTAGAACCTAACCTTAACCCTAACTGCCGATAATAATCTGCAATATCCATTTCAGTGAAAACAGCACAACCAACTTAATAAAAGTTTTCCCACTGCAAAGTAGGTTTAATCATCCCTGAAATTTAGGGTGGGCGTTGCCCACCCTAAACTTAAAGCATTTTTCATTTCATATAGACTACCAACATGAGACCGAACCCTGTGTCCATTCCCGGAATCAGTTCTCTTAGTAAGCCTCTCTCTTTCTAGGAGAGAGGTTTGGAGAGAGGTCTATGTATGGTCTATTCATTATGAAAAGTGCTGTAAAGCTGTGAAAATCAACTACTCCTTTTTCACCCTCAGAATACCTATTTTTTTATGAAACACAGAGAAAGCAGAGGCGCAGAGTCACAGAGGAAATAGGCAATCTTCAAGCACTAAGGGAGTAATCGCTCGCAGCCTAAGTACGCTCTTCAATCACCTGGTCAATAAGACCATATTCTTTAGCTTCCGCAGCAGACATGAAATAGTCGCGATCGGTATCCTTTTGAATCTTTTCCAAAGTTTGACCCGTTCGCTTAGCTAACATTTCATTGAGTTGCTGTCGCACCCTCAAAATTTCCTTAGCTTCAATTTGAATGTCTGTCGCTTGGCCGCGCGTACCGCCGAGAGGTTGGTGGATCATAATCCGTGCGTGAGGCAAAGCCAACCGTTTGCCTTTAGTACCTGCTGCTAATAGGAAAGCTCCCATCGAAGCCGCTTGACCCACACAAATAGTAACCACCTCAGATTTAATGTACTGCATGGTATCAAAAATAGCCATGCCAGCAGTGACAGAACCCCCCGGTGAATTGATGTAGATAAAGATCGGCTTAGTAGAATCGTCAGAGTCCAGATATAGCAAATAGGCGACAATTCGATTAGCCAAACCGTCCGTCACTTCTTGACCCAGAAAGATAATTCGTTCCTGACTGAGACGAGTGTAAATATCAATCCACCGCTCATACGTACTACCGGGGAGACGGTATGGGACACTAGGGACACCAATAGGCATAGGACTCTACTCGTTGTTGTGAGGGTGAACAAAATTTACTTGATAACAGCCAAAGGTTTAGGCAGGTCTTTGCTACTTTCTAAAACCCGGTCGAGCAAACCGTATTCTTTAGCTTCAGCCGGAGTCAGATAAAACATCCGATCCATGTCTTTGGCGATCTTCTCTACAGTTTGACCAGTATTTTTCGCGAAGATTTCCACAACAGTTCTCTTGTTTAACAAGACCTCTTGGGCCATAATTTGGATGTCAGTAGCTTGACCTCTACCACCAGTTTTGGATTGATTTAAAACTATGGTAGCGTGAGGCAAACTCGCCCGGAATCCTTTTGTTCCTGCTGAGAGAATCATCGCCGCCGTACCCATAGCCTGACCAATACAAATAGTATGGACAGGAGGCTTGATGTAACTCATCGTGTCGCAAATAGCAAAAGCCTCTGTTTCCAAACCAATTGCATAGCCCTCATCTCCCCAAGAAGTGCCGCTAGAGTTGATGTAAAAGTAGATCGGCTTTTCAGGGTCGTCAAATTGCAAATAGAGCAGTTGAGCAATAATTAGCTCAGTGACATCTATGCCGACATTCCGCTTAATCTCATCTGAGGAAAACAGGGGCATCCCCAGATAGACAATCCGTTCCTTCAACAACAGCGATTCTAAATCCGGTGGGGGCGTGCGGTAGTTCGCATCTCCCCCATAGTAAGACGATTGCATAGCTTTAATGGGTGAGTTAATACGGAGTTGTCGGTAGAGCTGGTGGAGCTATCCTAAAGAAATAGTAGCGCAACCTTAAGGTACACCGCTTGACACTCCCACCCCTAAAGGGGATAGGATTCTTGAGAGTTAGGTGAAACCTAACGCGCAATGGCTTAGTCAAAAAGCCTCGCTTACACTCGCTGGTGGCCCAGGTTGTGCTTACTTACTGTTTGTGGTTGATGGTAGGCATTTGCTTGCTCTTACTCAAAGTTGTGAGTTTGTGTATCCATCCCATAAACAATTATGCCTTGTGGTTTTGACGCTTACGTGCGGAAGACCGCCGCAAAAACTCCTCCCATGCCTTTGGGCGATGGGTTTCCGTTTTGGAGATATTTATGAAAGTTAGTTTGCAGCCTGCTCTCAATGATGCCAACCTCGACGCGGCAGCGACCTCAACGCAGCGTCAGCTATCCATTTCGATTTCAGCCACCGCCGAGCAACTAGATCGCAGCATACCATTAAACTTGTGTCTGATTCTCGACCACAGCGGCTCAATGGGCGGTCGTCCTCTAGATACGGTGAAACAGGCGGCGGTGAAGCTGGTGGATAGGTTAAACCCTGGCGATCGCCTTTCTGTGATCGCTTTTGACCACAAAGCTAAAGTCATCGTCCCTAACCAATTTATTGACGACCCCGCTAAGATCAAAAAGGAAATTGAAAAGTTAAGATCTGCTGGCGGAACAGCTATTGATGAGGGATTAAAACTTGGAATTGAGGAAATGGGTAAAGGTAAGAAAGAAACTGTTTCCCAAGCTTTTTTGTTGACTGACGGCGAAAATGAACACGGCGATAACAACCGCTGTTTAAAATTAGCAAAACTAGCCGTAGATTATAATATGACGCTGAACTCGCTAGGATTTGGCGATGACTGGAACCAAGAGATTTTAGAAAAAATTGCCGACGCTGGAGGCGGTACTCTCTCTTATATTCAGCGTCCAGAACAAGCAATAGATGAATTTGGTCGCTTGTTTACTCGCCTTCAGTCTGTAGGATTAACTAATGCTTATTTGCTCTTTTCTTTTTCTCCAAAGGTACGGTTAGCCGAACTAAAACCAATTGCTCAAGTTGCGCCAGATACCATAGAGTTACCCGTTCAGCAAGAAGGCGATCGCTTTTTGGTACGATTAGGAGATTTAATGAAGGATGTTGAGCGAGTTATCTTGGCTAATCTTTATATTGGACAATTTTCAGAAGGCAGGCAGGCGATCGCGCAGTTACAAGTCCGTTACGACGATCCAGCAGTTGGTGAAGGTTTGCTCTCCAATCCAGTAGCAATTGAAGCTAATATCCTCAAAGCTTATCAACCCGCACCAAACCAGCAAGTACAGCAACATATTTTTGCCTTAGCCAAATATCGGCAAACTCAAATCGCAGAAACCAAATTGCAACAAGGCGATCGCGCTGGTGCAGCCACAATGCTACAAACAGCCGCTAAAACTGCATTGCAAATGGGCGATAAAAGTGCGGCTACAGTATTACAAACTTCTGCTACTCGCTTACAATCTGGAGAGGAATTATCGGAAAGCGATAAGAAGAAAACGCGGATTGTGTCTAAAACGATTCTCAAATAACGATTTCAATTGCTTAGTTAATGTAGTAGCGATTTCAATCGCTTAGTCAACCAAAAATATCCAGGCGATTGAAATTGCGGCTACACAAACAAAGTCCGTCTACGCGGACTTCTTAATAAGACTAGAATATTAACACGCTCGACAAGGAATCTCTATATGAGTCAGTCTATATCGGATCGAGTACGTTGGACTACTGCCGATCTGGAACTCTTGCCAGATAACGGCAATCGTTATGAAATTATTGATGGGGATTTATTTGTACGGTGGGCAGATCATTGGAATCATCAAGTAGTTTGCGGTAGCATCTATACCGCATTAAATACTTGGTCACAAAAAACAGGTTTAGGGGAATCAGTAGTTAGCCCTGGAATTATTTTCACAGATGTTGATTGTGCTATTCCTGATGTAGT
>DATGYA010000629.1:0-7407 GCA_035298405.1 Kamptonema sp.
CGCTCATTCTCCATACTCTTATAAAGGCCGCACTCGCTATGCAGATATGACAGTTTACACGGCCGCTTCTGGTGCTACCGTATTCGCCACTGGTTCTATGCAATGGACGTGGGGATTAGATGATTACAATGCTCCCCAATTACGACCTTCTCGATTAAATTCTGGCGCTCAGCAAATAACGCGCAATGTTTTAGCTAAGATGATAAAAAAATCGCATTAAATATAGTAGATTGTAGGTTGATAAAATACAGCCAATCGACACCGCCCCTACAAAAAGTGCTGTAAGTTCTGAACTCTTTCTCTTTTTTCTCTTCCTCTGCGTCCTCTGCGCCTCTGTGGTTCGCTCAAAATCTAGTTTTATGACTGCTTTTTTGATGAACCGCAAAGGGCGCAGAGGCGCGGAGGGAAGAGGAAGAGAATTTTGGAGGTAATCAACCTGGATTTGGAATTACCCAGCTAATCTTTGATTTAATTTTTGAATCTTTTTAGCAAAATATTCTTGCTTGTGATTCAATTGTTTAGCAACCTCTAACCCCTTTTGATAGGCGGCTAAAGCTTCGCGGTAAGACTTTAACTCCATGTAAACTTGACCAATTTGATCGTAAGTATCCATCACTCCGTACAAATTGTAAGACTGTTGTTCGACAATCAATTGCACTTGATAAATTTTTAAAGCAGCATCCCATTGCTTCTGCGATCGGTAGAGTTTACCCATTTTTTGTAAGGCTTCGCTGGCTACAGAAAATTCTTGCACAGCTATTGCTGAAGTGTAAGTTTCCTGATAGTATTGACTAGCGAGATTTAGTTGACCTAGCGCTTCGTAATTAGATGCGATCGCCATTTTCAAAGAAGGAACAGCTTTAAGATTTGGCTGGTTTAAATAGAGCGCTGTCAATCTTTCCATAGCCGCGATCGCCAGCAAAGGTTTTTTTGACTGCTCATACATATAAGCTAATTGTTTGAGAGATTCCTCCTCAGTGGGAGGAGTTACAGGTGCGGCTGTAGTCGTACCATTAGCTGGTTTAGGCGTAGTACGATTTGGTATAGCAGGATTAATCGGAAATAAATCGCGATGTTCCTGTATTAAAGCCGCCAATTCTTCATAGACAGCCGCCGCTTTTTCGTAATTAAACCAGTTAGCATGAAGTTGTGCGATCGCCCTTAAAGTTTGCGCCTCTGCGGGTACATCCGCTCGCGATCGCGCCGCCTCTAAAATTTTTTGATAAACTTCAACTGCTGGGCTTTTTGCCCGCACCTGTTGAAAAGCCAAAGCCAACCCTTGCAACAACTCAACATTCACCTCAGATTGAGATAAAACTTCTTTTTGAATAGCTTGCAACCGCTGTGTAATCCACTGCATTTCTAGCCGCTGACTTTTATCCCAAGCCACTTTTCCCACCCGACTCAGCGCTTCAATTTCCGCCGTTAAGCCTAGATAGCGCCGCAGTCGCAATTCCCGGTTCCAAATTTCAAAAGCCCCCGGCGTATCCGCAGCTTGGAGTTTTGCGATCGCCTCCAAGTTTAACCGATCCAAAGCCGCCGCCAGTTCTTGACTTTGCTCAGCATCTAGACTCTCTCCCTTTTTTGGGGGTGTGGGCAATAAGGGATCGGGTGTGGTAATCTCAAGCGGATTAGGAGAAAATTGATCTAAGGGGGGTTGATTAGTTTGAGCGATCGCAACAGAACCACCGCACAACCACAGGGAAAACAAACTCAAACTTCCCACCCTAACCATTGCACTACCGCAATACCAAAGCCATTTTTGAACTGTCAATTTTTGCATATCAAAACAAATGCTACAAACAAATAAAAACAAATTAGAGTTCGCGATCGACAAATTAACACAGGGACTCAGCCAGCGCATCTTGCGCTTATTCAGTTTAGCTCTTATTTTATTAATTTTTACCACAGCCTGTAGCCCTCCTCAAGCAGTTGCCAAAGATCGTACCTTCCTAGATATCTCCCTCGACTTCTTAAGCGAGTATCAACTACCCAAAATCAGCTTTGAGAATATCCCCGTCGGCGGTTTATCTGGCATTACTTACGATCGCAAAGGTAGCAGCAACCCAACTTCCCCAGCCTTTCGATTCTACGCCCTCTCCGACGATCCTAGCCAATACGGTGACGCTAGATTTTATACTCTCAAACTCAACCTCAAACCGCCCAATACTGGAAAAATTGCCATTAACAAAGTCGAAGTTGAAAGCGTCACCTATCTCGCAGACAAAGACGGCAAACCCTTCTCCAAAGATTCCATCAATCCCGAAGGCATCGCCCTTTCTCCCCGAAAATCAGTATTTGTGGCTAGCGAAGGCGTAACCCATAGCGGCATTCCTCCCTTTGTCCGAGAATTTGACTTAAAAACTGGCGAAATGCGAAGTAGTTTATCCTTACCGGAGCGCTACATTCCCGATGCAATTGATGAAAAACAGCAGCAAGGAGTGTCTGATAATTTAGGCTTTGAATCCTTAAGCATCGACCCCGAAAGCTTTAGTCCCGGTGGTCTAGACCCATTTCGCATTTTTACAGCAATAGAAGCCCCTTTAGTGCAAGACAGCGGCACTGAACCTGTAAAAAACCTCCGTTTATTGCATTATGTCATAGTCGATAAAACAGCACAATTAGTCTCCGAAAATTTCTACCAATTAGACCCAGTGCCTTTGACTATTTTGAATGGATTAACGGAATTAATCGCTATAGGTAAAGGCGGTCACTTCCTCAGTTTAGAGCGTAGTTTGGGAATATCCGGTTACAGCGCAAAAATTTTTCAATTAGCATTGGGCAGCGCTACTGATACTTCTAGAATTTACAGTTTAAAAGGTAAAGTTACAACGGCTGAACCTGTCAAGAAAAAATTGTTGCTAGACTTAAAGGAATTGGGAATTCCTCTGTACAATTTAGAGGGAATGACACTAGGGCCACGTTTACCAGATGGAAGTCAGAGTTTGGTATTAGTGAGTGATGATAATTTCGATGAAGAACAAAAAACTCAGTTTTTATTGTTTCGCTTGAAATTATAGTCTTAAAACCTAGCAAGTTTCCGTTGGTATTTTTCCCTGATTGGTACTTTCCTGCTAGAAATTGGCGTATCATTCTGGTGCAGCCAGAATGAATAAGTAAATCCACCTAATTAAACGTAAGATACCGATGGCTAAAAAGTTGGCTGTATAAGCATTCTTCCTTCTTCCTTCTTCCTTCTTCCTTCTACTTATGACATAGCTTGTAGGGTGCGTCAGAACTTTGTTATAGATTGATTATAATAACGGTTTGAGGCTCTGACGCATCCTACCAATAATGTCAGTTGCGTAAACGATAAAGTTATTAGACGACATTAACGCACAATCACTTTATCGTCACACAATGCCCACCAGCTTGGAACTGAGCTCCCACATCCGCTCAGCTTTCTCATCATCCCTTGCTTGGGGAGAAACTGTTTGTACAAAGGACTGACCATCTTTCTTTTGTCGATTTCCCCAACTCCAATAAGCACCAGATTGGCGGTATTCAGGATCGGCAACTACTGCTGCAACGCGCTCGCCAGATAATTCTTCAGAGACAAATCCCCCAGTAATATACTTTTGGAATAAAGGGAAAAGTTTCTGAAATAAAGGATAGTGATTGCGGAATAGAGGTGTTGTGGCTACGCAGCCGGGATAAAGAGATGTGAAAGTAATACCAGTAGCATCGTGATAGCGCCGATGTAGTTCCCGCATTGTCAGTACGTTGCAAACTTTGCTATCTTTGTAAGCTTTTACAGGTTCAAATTTCTTACCATCAATCATCGAGATCGGGGCTTTAAAACCATTTTCAAAACCTTTAAGATCGCCTAAATCTGGTCGCGGTGGAATCTTCCCGCCTAACTCGTCGGGGTTGTGGGTGACAGTTCCTAAAATTACTAGCCGCCGATCTTGATATTGCGATCGCTTCAAATCCTCCAGCATTAAATTACATAGAAGGAAATGACCGAGGTGATTAGTCGCAACACTCAATTCAAATCCGTCTGGGCTACGTAAGGGTGCCTTTAATAAAGGCATATAAATAGCCGCATTACATACCAAAGCCTCTAGGGACTTGCCACTTGCTCGAAAGTTGTTCACAAACTCTCGAACGCTATATAAGGAGCCTAAGTCGATGTGCATCAGCGTATAGCTATCGGCAGGCATTCCCACCGCTTCGGCGGCTTTTTTAGCCTTTGATAAATCCCGGCAAGCCATCACTACGTGCCATTGCCCTCTTTTGGCAAAGGCTAAAGCGGTGTACAAACCCACCCCTGATGATGCGCCCGTGATTACTACTGTTAACTTCCGCTGTTGTTCCATAATATTGTGGATTTGGTTAAGTGTCTCTAGGATCTCTACCTATTACATGAATTTTTACACTTGTCAAATTCTACAATACTTCCAGCCGTTTAGACTCTCGCGATCGCGCACCTGAATCTCAATGCTGACCATGACGCGATCGCGAAACATCAAGCTAGGAAATATTGCGATCGCGAGAAAGAGGGGCAAATTTTACTATCAGCTAAAGATCCATTTTATTAATTCACTAACAACATCGGTAAAATCTGAATTACTGTTTTAAGTTGCTTGTTCTACAGTAAATCTCACTTTTTGACCGTAGGAAATTTCAAGTGTATGACGATCTGGATCTCGGATATAAGCCCAATAGCCCACAGGTTCCCCCCAATCCTTTGGCCCTTCTAAAAGAATACCTTCTAACTTCGCTTGCTCGCAAAGTCGGTCAACTTCATCACGACTTTCACAAGCAATACCAAGATGAGACTGAGGCAAAAGTGCCCCTTCTACTCGATCTGTTTTAATCACTACGATTACAAATGGTCTTGTTAAGTCGCTAACCCAAGCTACATTTACTTGAGACATTTCATCGATTCGACTATGAACTACTTGCATTCGAGCATACTTGGTATAAAATGCAATACTTGCATCTACATCTTTAACTGCAAGTGCAATATGTGTCAAACCTAAATCAATCATAGACATGGCTTCTGAGTTAACTGAAAATATTGAGGTTCAGGATTTTATTTCCAAATTCTGTCAAGATTAACCTTCGCAACCCCGTTTTGCGGGGTTGCTGTTAGGAGACTTAGGGATTAGGATTGACTATGATTTCAGACGGAGTTTCGTCTAACCAAGAATTAATAAACTTTTTAACCTCTGATGGCCAGAAAGACAAAAGTATAACTATACTAAACACTCCCAAGAAAAAACCATGAAGCAAAATTTCAAGAATCTTAGAATTCATATTGAAGGTTCCTCCAATCGTCAAGTAGATGGCTGTCTTCAATAATAGCACTCTTTTTTAAGAGGTGTAGCAGATTAATATCAAGATTCCCAGACAAGCGGATTTTGATTAACTGTGACGATCGATGATTGTCATATTTCAATTTCAGTCCCTAACTGGAAATCTACTTGAATTTCGCAATACCTGTAACTCATTCTACTCCGAGATTATCTATTAGTTTTTCTAGGGCAATACTTTTTGTTTCTTTATCCGGTAGATAATCAAATACTTTTTGTAAAAGTTCTATTGACGCATTTTGAGCAAACCAATCTTCACCAGGATTTTCCTGAAGATTTAAAAAATATTTTAAACGTACCTCTATCGCTTCTTTATCTCCTTTCTCCAATTGTCCACTTCTGTCTGACCAATTTCCTTGTAAGTCTTTAAAGCAGTTAGCATCAACCGTACATATCTGATGTACTAGAGCAAAGGAATTTGCAGAAAGACCATTTTTGCTTGTAGAATTAATCGGATATGCTGTTGGTAAACCTTTACAGGTTTCTTGTGAAGTTAATGGAATCACAGTGAAAGTTTGTATATATTCAACATCATCTTGAAATTGGTCACTTGTCCAAATAATATAAGGGGGCTCTCCTCGGAACACCCTACTGGAATTAATTATCTGGGTGCAAGAGTTAGTCTTGCATTCAATTTCTCCTGGCTCATTTAAGTCATAAATATGATTATGACCAACTCTACAACGAATAGATACTCTATAGGGATTTATAAAGTAAATCCAACCTTGACGAGGTTTTTTCCCAGCCACTTGCTTACCCCAATTCACCGATTAACTTTTCTCTTTCTTTAAAAAGATTTAGCCGCACCTTTTCCTCTGGCTTATGGCTATCTTTAACATCAAGCATTGGAGCAGTGCTATAAACATAATCTAGTAACTGATTTACTTTATCCTGTCCTGCACCAGCCCATTCTCTCCTGATGTTGTCAAGCATTAGCTTCAGACCTAAAGGCAACTCCAAGTCATCCACATTACCCGAAGTAACACCGAGTTTAATTAATATCGTTTCTCCCTGTAATTCTAGAGAAATATCTTTGCCATCCATTTGATTTAAAGCTGCATCTATGTCTTCGTTCCAAGGGCCATAGTGATAATAACGCCAATTTAGCTCAGTAAGCTGCTTGCCTGTCCACTTGACAGAATAAAGATCGGCTAAATACAAAAACTTGATTAACTGCGTTTTTGTGATATAGCCTTTTGTTGCATAGACAAAATACTTGATAATAATTTCCAGCATGGCTTTCCTTAATTCGTGATTGCTATTATTTTGTGTCTGTCTCTCCATCTAATTGCTGATCAGAATATAACATTGGAATAGAAAGCTGTACCCCTTCTTCATGGAAACGGATTGGAATCCCGCAATAATTGGAAATCCAACGAATCCAACTTAACAGAGTTTCCGATCGCCGATTGCTTATGTCTGATGAATGCAAAACTTTAGGAAAAGTTATATTTTTGATTGTCTCTTTGTCCAATACCCAGTTACTATTACTATCGAGAGTATCTTCAATTTTAGTAACAGCCACAATAATTCGCCAAATGGGGAGATAATTTAGCATACTTTGAGCAAGTAGTCTATAACGCAAATCATCATTGGGGGCGTTGGCTATTAACTTTCCTTTTTCAGTTAATTCTGTTATGTACTTCTTGCCTTTTCTTATGCGACTAATTAATTTTAGTTGCTCCAGAGAGTGTTTTGCATATTGACCCTGACGGGCTATATCCTTGTTATTCTTTGCTTTATGACCTAGTTCCCAACCTAAATCATAAGAATCAGTTACTCCTTGGTGAATCAGCATAATTGCTTTAAGGTTCTTCTTCGGCTGATCGTATTGAGGGATTGATTCTACAACATCTTTGTCGTCCCAATGATCTATAATTGGAAAGCGCTGCTTAAATACGTCAGCCACTTTCACTTTCACCTCAATAACTAAAACTTCTTTCCTTGCAAAATCAACTCTGTAGAACAAATTGAATGTTCCACCAGCAATCATGTTAGTGTTGACATCATAAAAATCCGTCCTACTAAAAAGACCATCTTTCCTGAGAATATCTAAAACTTGACGCAACTCAGAACAGACCTCATCGGG
>DATGYA010000630.1:0-9758 GCA_035298405.1 Kamptonema sp.
GCATTTCCAATGTTGTCCCCGTACCCAGTGCTGCATATTGCTCGCGTGTAGATACTGGAAATTGTAACTTATGACTATACCCGATCGCTCAAATCCGTAAAAAATGCAAAAGCGTCTGTGGCAGATGAATTGTATAATCCCAAAGCTGATTAGGCCCAATGCCAAAAGCCAATTGTAACACCAGAACAATAGCCGCGATCGCGATCGCCGTACCAATACTAGCCTTCAACACCTTAATCGCCCAATTAAACACCAACCAAGACACGATCAATGCAGCTAATAAAACAATTAATTCCAAAGACACAATCCACCCCCAAACCAATTATCACAACTAACAACTAACAACTAACAACTAACCAATTACGCAATACTCCCCCGCTTCCGAGTTTCCTTATAAGAAATCCCCACATTCCTCAACCCAGCCTTAATCATTTGTTGTTCCAACAAAGCAAAAAATCGACCTTTATCTCCCCCCGTCACCACTGCTTGATTATGAGCTTCTGCCAAAGCCACCGGATAGCCACCGCCCTTATGAACCTGACCTAACATTAAGCTCAAAGCTGATTCTAACAATACAGGATTTTCAGCCACCCATTGTGGCATATCAATTCTAGCAATTTCAGTGCCTACATGAACATAACAAAAATAGACAGTTTGCTGACCATATAAATCTAAAATTCTAGCTCGCGATCGCCATAACGGACTCCTTTCGCCCGGAGATAAAATTGATGCCCATAAAATCACATCTCGCAACGGTTCAAACACTTGACAAGGTGGTTTTTCAGCATTCGGTAAATTCGCCGCAAAAATCACATCAGGACAATGACTCATACAGTCAGGAACCTCGTGAGGGCAAGCTTCCAAACGCAGAAAAGACAAACTTTCCCCACTGCGAGAAGCACTAATATAACCTAACAGCGGAATGCCAGCTAACCGTAACTTTTCCCAGGCTGCTAAAATCGGTTGTAAAATGCGATCGCGAGCTTCATTTGGCAACCCCTCCAAAAACCAATAAATCAGCGAACCATCCACCATCGCCAAAGTCGTTGTCGGCAAATTATTATCATTAACCGCCGCCCAATTGCAGCCTAACTCCGCCAAAGCTTCCGCTTCCGACACGCTGCGCTGATAACCCATCCACTCCTCAGTTCTAATTCCCCACTGACGAGAAATATAAAGGTCTTCCGGCTTATAATAAACCTCTGGCAAACTATCTAAAACGGGATGGCGACTTTGGCCGTAATGCAGCGTTACCCGACCGACATTCAGCAAATAGCAATAAGCAATTTCGTGGTGATTCGGAGAAATTTGAGAACCGTCTGTTGCAAATACTGTATGAGCGATCGGTGGAACTGCTATGTAGCGGCCGCCATTCAAAGATTCTACAGGAGTTGCAGCATTAAAGAGGATGCGATCGCGCCAAACTTCTTGCAACTCCACCAAATTTTCCTGTCCGACTTCCGCTTTAGCCAGCAAATTCAAAGCCACATCCAAGCGTTTTCCCGCCGCCACAGCCTCCGCATTCAGATGTTGGCTCATCCCCTGCATTGCCTTAGCTACCTTTGTTAAATCAAGCATTAGTTTAAAGTCCCTAGCTTTAAGAAATTAATTATAAAAAAAGTTGAAAATTTGTAGTTTAGCTATTGCATTTTACGGCACTTGACAGTATACTTACTTTATAATAGAAATCTGTCTCAAAATTTTATTTTTGCAGCCATCCCATTATTAAATAATACCTTGTCTAGCGGCAAAAGTCAACAAAAAAACTTCAAATAAGTAGTCCGACACCAATAATACTAACAATAAAGGTACGTAGTTGGGCTTTAGCCCTCTTTTATTTTGTATACGAAAGAGGGCTAAAGCCCAACTACATACCTAAAAATTAAGCCCAAAATGTAAAACTCTGAGCAAACTGAGACAGAGATAAAAGTTGCACAGGTCGATATTCTGCCACAGATTCTCGCTCAGCTAAAGTGTTATATCCCCAATCAGCCAAGAATAGCCTCACAGCTTTTAAATCAGGCTGCTGTTTAACAGAAAGTAAAGTTTTTAGCCGATCTTCCACAAACCAAATTACCGAATTTTCCCCAGACTTAGCCAACAATTCCCGCAGAACTTGATGCTTAGGCTGCTTATACTCCTTACCAATAATCGATTTTTCAGGCATCTTTACCCCCCATCTCAACAACAGTTCGCGCACAAATCTACCCTCTTTAGTCGTGATAATAATTGGTTGCACATCACTACTATCAACCAACTCATCCAAACGTTCCGCTACCCCCGGATAAAAACGGTGCAAAGATAGCCACCCAGCCAAATCCTTAGCAATCCATTCATCCCGCAAACTATCTAACTTAGTGCCAATATCCAAAGCAGTTAGATTATTTTCTAGCAATAATTGCTGAGCAATATTCGGCCAGTCTTGCAAAATCAGCTCTTGCGGAATACCCACCAGCAAAGCCCGGATCAAAAGTGGCATTTCCCAACCAGTTTCAATCACAGGCCGTAGACCGTAAAAAGTCGAAGCTAAATCCGAATCTGGCACTCCCTCAAGGGGTTTCCAAATTTGACAATAAGTGCGCCACGCCGTTTGGAAATATTCAACTAGCCCATCACAGATCACCCCGTCAAAATCAAGGGCTAAAATAGTAGGAAAATCAGTCGTCATGGCGAACAATGAAATATGAAGGATAAAAAGTTGTGAGATAAAAACTAAGGGCGGACACGGAGGCACCGCCCCTACATAACACATAACTCAAAAGGTATTTTACTGACCCTGAAGTAGGGGTTGAGTTGCAACTGCATCGAGTTTTTGTGACTCTAACAATTGCGCCCATTCAGTTGCTAAAGCTGAATCATTAGGAGTTTTGAGCCGCAGTTCAGCGAGGGTTGCGATCGTTTCGTACCACAGTCCATTTTTTGCATAAACTGCTAACCGAGCGCGAGGATCGGGATTTGACATAGCGCTATTAATAGCTGGCTGCGGTGCAATCCGCTGCACCCATCCCTTAACAACTAGATCCGCCGAACGGTCATTTGGATCGCAAACCATAGAAAAAGACCAAACATATCGCTTGCCAACTTCTAGAGGTTTACGAATACTGCTAGCAGGAGGAAGAGTCACGCCGACAACACCAGCTTTGCTGGGTTTGAAAGCAGTTTCATAAACTACATCATCCTCATTTTCTGTTAGTAGAGTAAACTCAACTTTTGCAGAAGTTTGAGGAATATATACAAAAAAAGTAGGAGCATCTTCCACTGTCAAGCCAATATTGCTAACAGGTACTAAAGGAGTGATAGATAAACCAGCAGGACAAGCGCCACTACCTCTGTGAGTGCCCCCTTGTCTGTTACCTGGAGCGGTGACATCGGGCGGTTGAAAATTAACTTGGGCGATCTGGAATCCTTGAGACTGAGCGTTTACTACAGTAGGAGAGGTTGCGATCGCAGTTAATCCCAAAGATAAGGCCGCCGAAATTGTTGCTAAATGTAGAAAATGTTTCATTTTTTTGTGCCTTTGAATATAAAATGCAAGAATTGATAGGAATCATCCTCCACTTGCCACTCTGTAAAACTTAAACCAACCTAACATAGCGGTTGATTTCAATTTTACTTCCTGCATGAGACTAACCTTTGCTACAGTATCAAAACAATCGAAAGTCTCCACAGACAATCCCCAGAGAGTTTCCGGTTCTTTACCCAATTCATAACTCCAAGGCTTCACAACAGCCTTGCGTCTATCCCCATCCTCAAACTAGGGAAAGCTCTAAGTAAAAACAGAGCTAGAGGACAGTTAATTCAACAGAGGACGAGCTTTGTGATAGACTGACCTCACAGCGACAGGCGGATTTGTGACCCGTGCTGTCAGGGAGAAACAGGTCTGTAAACATTACTTGCCTCCCCTAGCAGCTATTTTTAAGATCGAACCGCCTCTACTAGCGATATTTTTTGCACCACCTAAACCGATCAATAGCATTAATTAATCAAACCAGCAATAGTCAATAGTAGCAACGCTTGCTAAAAAAAGTCTGTTACACTCAGGTGCAGCGCCTCAAACGAGAGTTTCCGACATTCCTAAGCTTTTATTTTGAGGTCAAAGATCAAACTCCGCACATCCTCTTAAAGCCATCCCCTACGCAACACGAATTTATAGAATGGAGCGCCGATGATTGCTAAATTCTCTCAGAAAATATCCTCAGTATTGCCAAAATTGAGCAACCTGTACAAGCCTGCCCTAACCTTTGCCAAATCCGCTGCAATTGCCAGTCTTGCTGTCACGTCCCTATTAATTGGGGCGAGGCAGTTAGGAATGCTAGAGCCATTAGAACTAGGGGCTTTTGACCAAATGCTGCGATGGCGAACAGATGAAGGGCCTGACTCGCGCTTGCTGATTGTCAGAATCACCGAAGGCGATATCCAAAGACTCAAAGAATGGCCAATCTCTGACCGCAAAGTAACTCAACTATTGAAAAACTTAGAGCGGTTAGAACCGCGAGTCATCGGTCTAGATTTACTGCGCGACGTTCCTTTGGGAGAGGGACGTGCGGAATTAACTAAACTTTTAAAGAATAGCAAACGCATCGTCGGGGTGTGCTTACTGAGCGACGGTACACCAGAACAGCCAGGAAGTCCACCTGCGCCGGGATTGGCAAAAGACCAAGTTGGATTTGCCGATCTAGTAGTAGATCCTGGTGGAGTGCTTCGCCGCACAGCATTTTTTATTAAACCCCTGGAACCCTCTGGAGTTGAAAAACATCTGTGTAACAATTCCTCTGTACCCTTTCTAGAATCTTTTGGGTTTCAGATTGCCAACCGTTATCTAGAACAGCAGGGTATAAAGTCGGGAACCTCTCCACAAGGGAAGTTAATGCTTGGTTCAACTGTTTTTAGTTCGCTAGAAAAAAATTCTGGGGGATACAAAAATGCGAATGTGGGGGGATATCAATTATTGATCAACTATCGCTCAGCCCGTAAAGTTGCTCAGTTCGCCAACTTTGCGGATGTTTTAGAAGGTAAGATAGACCCGAAGTTGGTGAAGGATCGGATCGTTCTGATTGGCTATGCCACAGATACAGTTAAAGATGCTTTTTATACTCCTTATAGTGCTGGTAAGCAGAACGACCAATCAATGCCGGGGATTGTAGTTCACGCACAGATAGTTAGCCAAATTCTGAGTGCTGTTTTGGATAGGCGACCTTTGTTTTGGTTCTGGCCGGAGTGGGGGGCAGTGCTCTGGATCTGGGGGTGGTCAATGGTGGGAGCGGCGATCGCGTGGAGCATTCAGCAGCCGTTACGCTTTGGCATTGCTGCGGCAGCAATGATGGGAGTCTCCCTGGGTATTGGTTTTGGGTTTTTTATGTTCGGGGGGTGGATACCCGTGGCGACACCTGCGATCGCATTGATGGCAACTGCTAGTAGCGTCGTTTTAGCAGATAGATTTAATAAAGGCGGCTATGGCAAAGTAATTACCGATAAAGTCAAACAAGTCTTTAAAATTGAAATTGACCAATCCAAAAAAGAGCAGCAAGTTGCTGAAATCACAGAGTCGGAATTCTTCAGAGAGTTGCAGCAGAAGAAAAGCGAACTCAAAGGTCGCAAACAGGAAGTTCCCCAAACTGATGTTTCCCCTAATCAAAAGTCTGAAACTGCTCAGAGTGAACCCGAAGACTACTTCACTCAGTTGCAGCAAAAAGCAAAGCAACAAAGGGTGAAAGTGAGTGAAGTGAGTGAGGAAAGTGCTAATGTTGAGGCGATCGCAGATAGTGCCAGCAACAATAATGTTCCACCCGCAGAAAACCCGCCTGACGAAGCCTTCTCAGATTTGGCAGCCAAAGCCAAACAGATGAAGCGGCGGCGTGCGGCTGAAAAAATCGAAGCTGCCGCACCAGAAAACGTAACAGAAAAGAAAGATCCAGAATCAGAGCAAATAATAAAGTAGTAATTGCTGCGCTTCTCTCGCACTCAGAGGTAAACGATGTCCAAAGTAGTATCTATTCACTCATACCGGGGTGGAACTGGCAAATCAAACACAACGGCCAACCTAGCCTCCACCGTTGCTTGCTACGGAAAGCGAGTTGCGATCGTGGACACAGATATTCAATCACCGGGAATTCACGTTCTTTTTGGTTTCAGCGAGGAGAACATGAAACGTTCTCTCAATGATTACCTCTGGGGTCGGTGCCCGATTGCAGAGACGGCCTATGACGTGAGTTCAATTCTGCCCAAAACAGCAGCAAAAGGCAGTGCCCTCTACCTGATCCCGTCCAGCGTCAAAGCAGGCGAGATTGCGCGAGTTTTGCGAGAGGGTTACGACGTAGGTCTCCTCAACGATGGCTTTCAAGAACTAATGGAGGATCTCCAACTCGACTACTTATTTATTGATACCCACCCCGGCCTCAATGAAGAAACTCTCCTTTCTATAACTATCTCTGACATTTTGGTGCTGATTCTGCGTCCAGACCAGCAAGATTTTCAGGGAACTGCTGTCACCGTAGACGTGGCGAGGAAGTTGGAAGTACCCAAGATGTTATTGGTGATTAACAAAGCACTGGTATCCCTTGATTTCGATGACTTGAAAAAACAAGTAGAAGCTACTTACAATGCTCCAGTAGCAGGCGTTTTGCCTCACAGCGATGAAATGATGCTGCTGGCGAGTAAAGGAGTCTTCAGTCTACAGTACCCAGATCATCCCCTAACTAAGATTGTGGACGGGGTGGCGAAGGAGATTATTAGCTAGGGTGTTAACGGTTAACGGTTAACTGTTAACTGTTAACGGTTAACTGTTAACGGTTAACCTTTAGCTTGTGTAAGGCGAAGATTGGTGTGGGGGCAGTTTTGCCTTTGAGGGAAATAGTCCCCAAGTCTTCGCACTCAAAATTAGGTGCGATCGCGGCAAACACAGTCTCACTAATCAGAATTTGGTTCTCACGCGCCTTAGTCATCAGTCGTGCCGCCGTGTTCACCGTGTCGCCGACGACATTAAACTCCCGTCTGCCGCGCGGTTCCCCAACCTCAGCAGCAAACACAGGCCCCAGCGTCAGACCGATCTGAGAAAACACCGTAACTTTCTTACCTCCTACAATCGGCGGCGTTAGCTGTGCAATAATATCTCGGATCGCCAGAGCAGCGCTAGCAGCGCGAAAAGCATCATCCGTGTGAGCTTCGGGTACGCCGAAATAGATCAGCATATCCGAACCGTCCAAGTGAGCAGTTACATTTGGGAAAACCCCTCCCCGCGCAGTTACAGCAGCATCCACCATCGCAAAAACGCGGGAAAAAGTGGTGACAAGGTTAACTGCTTCCTCTGGCGTTGCCTCGTCAACAGACTCCGGCAAACCGATCAGGTTGACAAACATCACCGTTGGTTTGAGGAAATCAGGAGGTATCTGCCGCCGATCGGCATTTTCTACCAGTAGAGTCAGGATTGGTCTAGGAATATAACTAGCTAGCGGTTCTACCCGCTTCACCGCTTCCTCAATTTCAGCAGCCAAGCCGGATACACTACGGTCTAACAGCACCGAGCTTGGCATTCGGCGACGGGTAGGCATGATGTCGTATTCGCCAAGTTGAGCGTCGGTGAGGTCGTCTATCGCCAATAAGTAACCAGGTTTTTGAGGTTCAAAGCGAAATTGCTCTCCTAAACCAGCACTGGCTGTTTCAGTCAAACATACCCTTCCCACAGTTCCCGCGCCCTCAGCTTGCTTGGCAAGCTGGACGGAGTGACCCAGCAGTACGTGAGCCATCCGCATCGGCGTGCCAATGTCGGCGGAGATGTACTTGCCGCAGTGAATACCGACACGCATTCCCAGGGATAAAACTCCGCGTGCAGTTTCAATTTGGGAAAATTTAGTCATTGCTCGCTGCATTCGCAGTCCTGCCCGTACTGCCCTAGCTGTATCGTTGCCATCTTTACCAGCCAAGAACTGTACTAGCATTGCGTCTCCGGTAAATTCGAGCAAGTCGCCGCCGGATTTGCTGATGATGTCAATGATTGTGGCGAAATAGGCATTGAGAACGCTCAGAAGGCTTTCTGCCCCCGAACGGCCGTAGGCGGCGTTAGCTTCTAGTAGGGGGGTGAAACCGGCGAGATCGGTGAATAGCAGTGTGCCTTGCTGCCACTGATAGCGCACTTCCCCTGGTTTGGGTGGAGAGTCAGAGACGGGGCGAGGTACGTAGTCGTTGAGGATGTAGCGCAGAGTCCGCAAGTGGTCGAAAACATCCATTAGCGTGGCGGGTGTGGGGTCTACCCAAGCTGCGGCATACAATTCAGCAGAAAGTAGCGATCGCAGCCGGAGTTCGATCGCTGCTAAGGGGGGATTGTATGTTAATACATTTACCTGTATTTTTGTGAGCCTTGTTGTATAATCCATAAAGGGTTATGTAGGAAATTTTCTTAAATACCGATTTAGTTATTCAAAAATCTTTTCAGTTTCTACTGCCTGAGTTGTGGTAGTAGCTTGGTTTTCCAGGTATATTTTTAATGCTGCCCCTTTATATTAAGAATTTCTTATCTTTTAAGTCACCGCGATTTCGGAGGATAGGGGGTCTTACCCCAAGGTAGATGCGATCGCTCCCCCATAACCTAAGTTTATCCGCTAGTTTTAGATATTATGTCTTAGAAGAAGCGATCGGATGTAAATTAAAAATTAAAAATTAAAAATTAAAAATTGATAGTTAATCAGTTAAATCTAGGACACAATCCATTGTCTAAGTTTCCAGTGGTACTTTATAACAAGCATTGGCAAAAACAACGCTATACAGTCGAGATTGCTCCATGTTGTTCGATTCGACTTTACTCCGAGCCGCTAGACTAACCTATCGCGCCTATTTGGAAGTACACTGCGACCAGATGCAACGTCCAGCAGGCGTGGTAATTAATACAGCGAACAGCCGAGGTCAGTTAATTTTCTCATCAAAACCAGTTTTATTACCCGATGAATGTTACGTACCTTTTGAGCAGATTGAATCACAACTTTATTAGACCTAGCTGTAAAAACTAGCTTTCAGATTGCTAACAGTTAACAGTTAACAG
Organism: Kamptonema sp.; assembly: GCA_035298405.1. Taxonomy (GTDB): domain Bacteria; phylum Cyanobacteriota; class Cyanobacteriia; order Cyanobacteriales; family Microcoleaceae; genus Kamptonema. Next base: position 9,032 of record DATGYA010000630.1, read on the forward strand.
TTAACAGTTAACTGTTAACTGTTAAAATTTCCCTATGGAAATTCTCAGCGCTTTACCTTTTGTCTTAATTGTATTTGCAGTAGGTGCCTCCATTGGCAGTTTCCTCAATGTAGTAGTTTATAGACTACCGGCGGGTTTGTCTGTGCTCTGGCCGCCCTCAAGGTGTCCCCAGTACTTGCATAAACTCAGACTCTACGAAAATGTACCATTGCTGGGCTGGCTGTGGCTGCGGGGGCGGTGCAACCACTGCCATAGTCCTATTTCCACTCGGTATCCCATCGTAGAAACGGCATCCGGTTTGTTGTTTTTGCTCGTTTTCTGGAAATTTGGACTCACCCTGGAAACTTTAGGCTACTGGGCATTTTTTAGCTGGCTTTTAGCTTTATCTTTAATTGATTTAGACACGATGACCCTTCCCAATGCCTTAACTAAGTCAGGATTGGTTCTGGGTTTGGCTTTTCAAGCAGCAAAAGGCTTATTACCTGCATTTACTCCTCAAGCTTTGGTCAACAATCTAGTATTAACCGGAGTTATTGGTGCCGTTGTCGGCCTTTGGTTGTTTGACATCATTGCCTTGGTGGGTTCCCTTGCTTTTGGACAAACTGCGATGGGGGCGGGAGATACTAAATTAGCAGCAATGATGGGAGCGTGGTTAGGCTGGAAGTATTTATTGCTGGCGGGGTTTCTGGCTTGTGCTGCGGGGGCGTTTGCGGGTGGGGGCGCGATG
>DATGYA010000631.1:0-11962 GCA_035298405.1 Kamptonema sp.
CATCGCCTGTACTACTCTATTAATTATTGCTTCTCGCTCGGCTTGGCGTTGGATGAGCACGATCGCTTCTTTCTGTTGGCGGCGTAATTCAAATTCTTTAAGGGCTCTATCTAAAACGGTTGGTAAGCGAAATAGCCGATCTTTTAAGACATAATCTGTCATTCCAGCTTTAATGCACTCAACTGCTGCTTCTTCTCCTAAACTTCCAGTTACCAGAATGAAAGGAATTTCTTGTCCTGAATGCTGCACTATCCTTAATACTTCCAAGCCATTTAAACAGGGAAATCGATAATCTGATAAAACTGCATCGTAAGTGGTAGTAACGAGCATTTGTTTGCAGTCATTGGCTGTTTGAACTCGATCCCAAGTTAAATTTATGCCTGCGGATTCCAAGGCAATCGCCATTAATTCTGCATCCTCTGCCACGTCTTCTACAATCAATAAGTGTAGGGATGAGTGCGGTAGTATTTCTAATAGTTGAGGCTGGGTCTGAGATTGCTCAAACATAGGAGAGTTCAGATTTAATAGTTAATAGTTAACTGTTAACTGTTAACTGTTAACTGTTAACCGTTAACTGTTAACAGTTTAAAGTAAAAAGTTGCTCCTTGACCAAGTTCGCTAAAAGCCCAAATTTTGCCACCGTGACGGTGAATTATTCGCCTCGCGATCGCTAAACCAATGCCTGTCCCTTCAAACTCTTGCTGCGAGTGGAGTCGCTGGAAGACTCCAAACAGTTGGTCTGCATATTTTTGGTCAAATCCGACCCCATTATCCTTGACAAAAATAGTTCCATCTGATAAAGAATCAACAGTAATTTTAGCTGGGTTGCGATCGCGGCTGAATTTGACAGCATTAGCGATTAAATTGGTAAATACCTGTTGTAGCAAAGCTTCATCTGCGATCGCCGCAGGCATCTCTTTAACTTCAAATTCTATCACCCGGTCTTCATCCGTAGGTATTTGCGGCAAAGCCAAATTGAAAGCAGTTTCAGCTAACAGCTTGAGATTAACAGGAACTTGCATTAACTCTCGTCTACCCAAGCGCGAGAGAGCAAGCATTCCCTCAATCAACAGCCACATTTTTTTACTACTATTGTGGATTAATTCCAAGTAGCGAACTGTTTTGTTATCGCTGAGAGCGCCGCTAAGTTCTAGTTGTTTTCTCAAAGCATCTTCAAAACCTAAAATGTGGCGCAAAGGAGTACGGAGATCGTGAGAAACTGAGTAAGAAAAGGACTCTAATTCCTGGTTGGTAATTTCTAATTCCTGGGTACGTTTTGACAAAGCTTGTTTCGTCTCAATTAATTCAGTAATATTGCGAGAAGTACCAATTAAAGCATAAACTTCACCGTTAGGTTTCTTGAGCGGAATTTTAAAAGTATCGAAGTGGATAGTACCGATAGGCAAACTCATAGTTTCCTGCAAATGCAGCGTCTCACCAGATTCAAAGACTTGCAGATTTTGCTCAGCAAATCTTAAAGCGAGTGCTGGCGGAAAACACTCAAAAATAGTTTTGCCCTGTATTTGCTGCCGATTTTCAAATCCTATAGCTTTAGCAAAGCAATCGTTAACAAATGCCATCCGCATATTTTCGCGATCGACAACAAAAATGTAGTCTGGCAAAGCATCGAAGAAAGTTTGTAGTTCAGCAGTACGTTGGGAAACTTGATCTTCTAAAGTTTCGCTAAGCTGTTTTAATTCTGCTTCTTGTCGCTTATGAACGCTGATATCGGTAGTAGCGCAGGTGATACCAATTACGACACCATTCGAGTCGCGCAAGGGTTCTACAGTCAGGTCATAGAAATAAAACTCTCCAGCAACTAAAATTTTGACTTCTTCTCGCGTTCCGATCCCAGTTTCAAGAACTTTCTTCTTAATTTCTGTCAAATGTTTGGCAGAAACATTATCGATCATGTCGGCATCTATTTTGCCTAGCATTGAATCTACGCAATATCCTAAAGCTGGATTATAAATCCAAGTGTAACGAAGTTCTAAATCTTGATTAAAGACTACAGTTGGGGAATTTTTAAGAGCAGTTTGAAAGCGTGCTTCGCTTTCCCTAAGTTGTGCTTCAACTTGTTTAAGTTCAGTGATATCGCTGGAAGAGAGAACAGAATTGCCATTTCCAGATTCATCAAAATGAATATCTAATTGCGAAGCAGCTCTTTTTAGTTGAACCTCTAGGTGTTCGTACTGTTTTTTGAAGATGGCGAGGCTATTTTTTATTTCCTCTGCTGCGGTAGCATCGTATTTTATTAGTTTGGCAATGGTTTTTTGCAGTTGTTTTTCTATTTCATCGCAGGCGTGTTTTAAGGCTAACTCTGCGGAGTGTAAGTCTGCGGTGTCGCTGTGCAAACGTTCACTGTTTTTGCCTCGAATTTCAGACATATTAACTATGGCTAATTATACGATCGCAATTTTAATTTTTAATTTTTAACTTTTAATTTTTAACTTTTAATTCTTAATGGTTAGGGCCCTGTCGCTCTTGACAAGGCCCGTAAAATGCGATGGATATCGCAAGTTCGCTGGATGCGAAGTTTAGATTTTTTAACAAACGAGATAACTTTGCGAGTGTGAATACTCAACTAGGGTTTACAATTTCCGTAGCCTTACTCTTAGGTTTCCAGCATAGTAACGTCTGCCCAGACTTTGGTTTGGCTTTACTCTTCTCTTTAAAGTGAGTGTTGCCACTATACTCTATGCTTGGTTAATTTCGGCTACACTGGCATCTAGACCGGAGACACCTCGCCTACAATACCCTTGAACTATTGGTGGAAGTATTTTGACCTCCTCTTTGTTTGTTTATTGGTGTCTATTGTTAAGTTAGCACGACTTTCTAGGGGAGGCAAGTCTAATTTAAGAAAATTGACAGTTCTTTACATAACTCAGTGTAGTGATATAAATGTCAAAATAGATGTAAGTTCTACTGGTGTTAAACCTTTACCTAGTTTATTTTTTCTGTCATGCCTTCCTCTCCTCAATTCCTCAGCGGTAACGAAATTCGGCAAAAATTCCTCGATTTTTATGCCCAGCGGGGACATAAAATTTTGCCGAGTGCATCTTTAGTGCCCGAAGATCCAACTGTGTTGCTAACGATCGCGGGAATGTTGCCATTTAAACCGATTTTTCTGGGACAGCGATCTGCTGAGTCCCCCCGCGCTACAACATCCCAAAAGTGCATCCGTACCAACGATATCGAAAACGTCGGCCGGACAGCTAGACATCATACTTTTTTCGAGATGTTGGGCAATTTCAGCTTTGGGGATTATTTCAAAAAACAAGCGATCGCTTGGGCCTGGGAATTATGCACCGAAGTCTTCGGTTTACCTCCAGAAAATTTAGTTGTCAGCGTATTTCGTGAAGATGATGAAGCCTTTGACATTTGGGCAAAAGAAATAGGTATTCCTGCTCACCGCATTCAGCGTATGGGAGAAGATGATAATTTCTGGGTATCTGGCCCCACTGGCCCCTGCGGCCCCTGTTCGGAAATTTACTATGATTTTCATCCAGAACAAGGTGACAATATTGACCTCGAAGATGATAGTAGATTTATCGAAGTCTATAACTTGGTATTCATGCAGTATAACAGGGATGCAGTCTGCAACCTGACCCCGCTGCAAAATCAAAATATTGACACCGGAATGGGACTGGAAAGGATGGCGCAAGTTCTCCAGAAAGTCCCTAATAATTACGAGACTGATTTAATTTTTCCGATCCTGAAAACTGCGGCGGAAATTGCCGGAATTGATTACAACCAAGCTGATGAGAAAACTAAGATTTCTCTGAAGGTAATTGGCGACCATATTCGCGCTGTCGTTAACATGATTGCTGACGAAATTCGCGCTTCTAATATTGGTCGAGGTTATGTGTTACGGCGGTTAATTCGTCGTGCGGTACGTCACGGGCGTTTAATTGGTATTGAAGGTGGATTTATTACCCAAGTTGCGGATACTGCTATTTTACTGGGTGAAGGTGCTTATCCAAATCTTCGACAGCGCTATGACGCTATTCAAGCTGAATTATTCAGGGAAGAAGTAAATTTTCTCAAAACTCTGGAACGGGGCGAGAAATTACTGGAAGAAATTATTGCAAAGGTAAAGCATTCAGACACAAATCAAATTAATGGTAAGGATGCTTTTAAGCTTTATGATACCTACGGTTTTCCATTAGAATTAACGCAGGAAATTGCCGAGGAACAGGGAATTAATGTTGACATTCCAGGTTTTGACCGGGAGATGGAAGCACAGACCACTCGTGGCAAGGAAGCACACGAAAGTATAGACCTAACTGTGCAAGGTTCTCTGGACAAGTTAGCAGAAAATATTGAAGTAACAGAGTTTGTAGGTTACAATCAATTATCGATTTCTGCTCAAGTTAAAGTCATTTTAGTGCAGGGCAAATCTGTTGAAGAAGCAGATGCAGGTACAGAGGTGCAAGTGGTTTTGAACCGCACACCTTTTTATGCGGAATCAGGCGGACAAATTGGCGATCGTGGGACTTTGATTTACTTTAACGACGCAGAGGATAAAAATGTAAAAGGGTTATTAGTTTCCATTGGAAGTGTGAAGAAGGAATCGGACTTTTTTGTGCATTTTGGTCGAGTAAAAAAGGGTAACTTAAGAGTAGGCGACACTGTAATTGCACAGGTTAATCCTGGTAGTCGTCGCCGCGCTCAGGCTAATCATACTGCTACTCATTTATTGCAAGCAGCTTTGAGGCAAATTGTTGATAGTTCGATTTCTCAAGCGGGTTCCTTGGTGGATTTTGAACGATTGCGTTTTGACTTCAATTGTCCGCGTTCTATTACTTCAGAAGAGTTGCAAGAAATCGAGGATTGTGTTAATAGTTGGATTGCGGAAGCACACTTGGCTGAAGTTGCTCAAATGCCGATCGCAGAGGCTAAAGAAAAAGGTGCGATCGCGATGTTTGGCGAGAAGTACGGCGATGTCGTGCGGGTGATTGATTTTCCTGGCGTTTCGATGGAGTTGTGCGGCGGAACTCACGTCAGCAATACTGCCGAAATTGGATTGTTTAAGATAGTTTCAGAAACGGGTATATCGGCCGGGATTCGCCGCATTGAGGCTGTGTCTGGACAAGCGGTTTTAGATTATCTGAACGTGCGGGATAAGGTGGTTAGGGATTTAGGCGATCGCTTTAAAGCTAAACCTGAAGAATTGCCGAACCGCATCACTAATTTGCAGAACGAGTTAAAAGCCAATCAGAAAGAATTGGAAGCCTTGAAAGCTGAACTCGCGATCGCTAAATCTGACCAATTATTGAGCAGTGCTGAGTCAATTGGCGAGTTCAAAATCATCATTGCTGAATTAGGAAATGTGGATACAGAAGCACTGAAAACTGCTGCTGAAAGATTGCAGCAAAAATTAGGGAATGCGGCTGTAGTTTTGGCTTCTGTTCCCGAACCAGACAAGGTGAGTTTAGTTGCAGCTTTTAGTGCTGATGTCAATAAAAAAGGCTTGCAAGCTGGCAAGTTTATCGGGCAAATTGCTAAAATTTGTGGTGGTGGCGGCGGCGGTAGACCGAATTTAGCTCAAGCTGGAGGGCGAGATGCAAGTAAGTTGAAAGCAGCTTTAGAAAGCGCTCGCAATCTATTAGTTGAAGGTTTGCAGTAGTCTTGTCGGGTGGGCATTGCCCACCTTACAAGATAAAATATAAACATAAAAATTAGGGCGATAAATAAAATGGTACAAGCACCAGCTAAACTGTTGACATTAGAAGAGTTTCTAAACTTACAAGAAACAAAACCTGCTAGCGAATACATTGACGGTCAAATTATCCAAAAGCCAATGCCCCAAGGTGAACACAGTGCAATTCAAGGGGAACTGCCCCCTGCTATCAATATAGTTCTTAGACCTAGACGGATTGCACGAGCATTTCCAGAACTTCGTTGTACCTTTGGCGGTCGCTCAACAGTACCGGATGTTTCTGTATTTGTTTGGGATAGGATTCCCCGCGATGAAAATGGCAGTGTCGCTAATGTGTTTAACCTGGCTCCTGATTGGACAATTGAAATCCTATCACCCGATCAAAGTCAAACGAAGATAATAAAAAATATTCTACATTGTCTCAATCACGGGACGCAACTAGGTTGGCTGATAGATCCAGATGAACAAACAGTCTTGGTTTTTCTTCCCAATCAACAGACGATAGTATTGGATGAACCGGAGCAACAGTTAATTGTCCCCTCATTTGCTAGTGAATTGAGCTTGACTGTAGGGGAGTTATTTGGGTGGCTATTAGAATAATTGGAAAGTCAAAACTAAATTGAATTAATCATCGCAGAGTAGAAACTGCTTAAATAGTAGTAATGAAACCTAATGAAATCAAATCGAATCTGGATTATTACTTGTTTTCTATACTTTTTAATTCTTCTCGGTATCATGTTACTAGCAGACAGTGGAAACTTAGTCAACTTTCCACCAGCACATCCTCCTTATGACAAATTAGGGCATTTTATTTTATATGGCATTGCTTCTTTCTTAAGCCATCGAGCGATAAATCGGCGGATGATGGCTGTTTTTAATTATGTGATTCCGTTGGGGCCATTTATTTTTACCATTTTCACGGCTGCTGAAGAAATACTCCAAGCAATTTTACCGAATCGGACTGCTAGTATTGAAGATTTTCTAGCTAGTTTTTCGGGTATTGCGATCTTCTATTGGGTAGGAGAAATTTGGGATAGGAAAAAAGCTGATAAGTAGTTTTACGGTGGGCAATACCCACCTTATACTTAATAGCGATCTCTAATTAGCCTGTTACTAACTGCTCGATCTCATCTGCACGAGTAGGCAAGTTAGCTGTTAATACTTCTGTCCCTTGCTCTGTCACCAACACATCATTTTCAATGCGAATTCCCCGCACATCTGCAAACTGTTCTAACTTGTCCCAATTCACCATATCCTTATATTTCAATCGAACATCGGGATTATTTAAAATCACAGGCACTTGATAAAATCCTGGTTCGATTGATACTAGCATTCCAGGACATAAAGTGCGATCTAAACGCAGGAATTTCCACCCAAAACGGGTATCCCTTTCTCTTCCTTCCTCATACCCTGCTAAGTCTCCAAAATCTTCCATATCGTGAACATCTAAACCGATTAAATGTCCAATTCCATGAACAAAAAATAAGGCGTGAGCATCCATTTCTACTAACTGATTAGGATTGCCTCGCAAAATACCTAAATCTACTAATCCTTCAGCTATAGTCTGAGCAGCTACGAGGTGAAGATATCTATATTTTATGCCAGTGCACATCTTAGAAATACAAGCATCGTGAGCGGCTAACACTACATTGTAAATATCTCGCTGAGTTGGGGAAAATTTGCCAGAAACAGGCCAAGTGCGTGTTACATCTGATGCCCATCCCATTGCTGTTTCTGCGCCGACATCTGCTAATAGTAAGTCTCCCTTTTGTAGAGGATGATGATACTGTTCGTTATGTAAAACTTCTCCTCGTACAGTCACAATACTGGGATAGGCAAAAGTCATGTTTTGTGCTATGATGACACTCTCCATTGCTGCACGAATCTCGGCTTCAATTTTGGCTGTTGCTGTCCTTGCCATCCCCGCTTTATGTGCTTCCATAGTGACAGCAGTAGCTTGACGCAATTCTGCTAAAGCGGCGGCATCTTGGGTGAGGCGAAGAGATATAATTGCTTTGGTTAATTCTAAGTCAATTCCTTGGGGGGAATTAGCTGGAGGAAGTGGGCGTTTGAGAAGTTGGGATTGTCGCAATTGAGTAGGATAATCCTGCACTGCGATCGTAGCAGCACCGGGTGTCCGGCGCTCCAAACTTGCCAGTGGAAAAACAGCATCAGCCCCCATTTTTTCGGCAATTTCTTCGCGTTTGGGCATTTCCCCATGCCAGAGTGTGTTGCCTGGAGAGGGGTTATCTATGAACAGTTCTAATCTGCCACGGTCTAAACTAATAGCGGCATTTTCTAAAGGAAAACCTGCAAAGTAGAGGAAGTGACTGCTGGCTCGGAATGGGAAGGTATTAGCTGGATAATTGCGGGCAACGTTTCCTCCTGACCAGAGAACGATAGGAAGTTTGGTTAAAGTGGCTAGTTTTTGCCGTCGTTGGCGAAGTGCTGTGGCGAGGGAATTGTAGTTGTTGGAAATTTCCATGATGAAAATATTGTGAATTAGCAATCTTTTACATTGACTATTTTAGATTTTATAATTTAGATTGGTATAAATCAAATAAATTTATGGGAACTTCTCAAAACTCTCGCCGAACTCGTCTAGAATCCTGTTATTGGCCGATCGCGCAATTGCCGGGATTAAGCCATCAGAATGAATGTCTTTTACAAGAGTGTGGTATTTTTACTACAGCGCTATTGCTGGAAAAAGCTACAACTCGCGATCGCAGGTTGGCGCTGGCAAATCAGTTACAAATTCATATTCAACATCTTAATAAATGGGTGGCTCTGGCGGATCTGGCTCGCATTCCCAGTGTCGGGTGTCAATATTGCGGACTTTTACTTCACGCTGGGGTTGCTTCTGTGAAGCAATTGGCTGAGATTCCTATTCACAGGTTGCACCAGCAAATTTTACGGTTTTATGTAGCAACTATGCAGCGCCGCGATTTGTGTCCGTCTGTGGAGCAAGCCCAAGATTGGATTCGGCAAGCGAAAATGCTCTGAGGTTTCTATTCAATTTTTGTATTCAATTAGTTTCCTCAGAGAGTGGGAGAATTAAAAAGCGCGACAGATCGCGTGTTTCCATTCAATTAGTTTTCCCCACGATTGGGGAGTCCTCTCTATTGCTACTTACCCCTTGATTAAAATCCCAATGCCCTCGCACCTTGGTAGAAAATAAAACTTGCACCCCAAGCTAAAGCCACTGACCATACTACAGAAAGTAAAGCAAATTTCATACTCTTTGATTCGCTTTTCATCACTGCAATTGTGGACAGACAAGGTACATAAAGCAAAGTAAACAGCATAAAACTATAAGCTTGTACCCAGTCTATCTGTTGCGCGATCGCACCCATCAAATCCGCATCCTCAGACTTACCATAAATCACCGCCAAACCACCCAAAACAATCTCCTTGGCAATAAATCCAAACAGCAACGCCACTGTTAATTGAGGATTAATCCCAATTGGGGCAAAAATAGGTTGCGTCAACTGGCCAAGCATCCCGGAAAGAGTTTGAGGACTTGCAGGTGGTACGCCAGGAGGCAAATTATTTAGCGCCCAAATTGCTACTACTCCAAAGATAATAAACTTATTCGACCACTTGACAAAGTGACGAACTTCGCACCAAGAACGGAGTAGCATCTGCTTAAAGGTAGGAAAGCGATAAGGCGGCAATTCCAATATAAAAGGCTCTTTACTCTCAAATTTACCCTTAAACAAAGCCGCTGTTAAAATAGCAGCAACAAAGCTCATTAAATACAAACTAAATAATACTAGAGGTGCAGTTCTAGCCGCAAACATTGCTGTACTCATAAAGATAAATACATTCAGCCGCGCCGAACAAAGAGAAAAGGGAATTACCATCATTGTTAACAACCGCAAACCAGGCGATCGCATCACCCGCGTCCCCATAATTGCCGGAACGTTGCAGCCAAATCCCATCAACGACATCACAAAAGATCGACCATCCAATCCCATTTTCTGCATCAAAGCATCCATCAAAAATGCCGATCGCGACAAATAGCCGCTATCTTCAATAATCGCCATGCAGATAAAGAACAGCAAAATCACCGGAATAAACGCCGCCACCGTTGTCATTCCAGTATAAAGACCGTCAATTAGGAAACTCTTTAATAACTCCGGGACTCCTCCTAGTAGCGGTTCTAAAGCATGGGCTTGAATCCAATCAAAACCAGATCCTAATAACTCTTGTATGGGTGTTCCCAGGGCATATACTGCCTGGAACATCAAAAACATTGTCCCAAAAAATATCGGCAACCCCAACACCGGATGCAGTAGCACATTATCTAGTTTTATTGTCCAATTTTCCCTAGTTTGAGGTGGAACATGGACAGCATCTTGCAACAAACTCCCCATCTCGTCAGCTATTTGGCGATCGCTTACCAAATGGTCGTTAATCTTACCAACAGAAATCGCTTCTTTCTGGCAGTTCAAAGTATCGCTAATTGCCTGGTAAGCAGTTGCATAACCTTGACCGTATTTAGCGCTAATTGGCATCACAGGCATACCCAGATGCTTTGACATTTTCTCTTCGTCAATATCAACCCCAAATTTTGGCGCTTCATCTGCCATATTCAGCAGCAACACTGCGGGAACTCCCAAATGTTTTACCTGCAAAGCCAGGCTAATTTGGCGGTCAATTTGAGTAGCATTGAGAATCATCAGCACTAAATGTACGGGATTATTCTCAAGAAAATTTCTTACTACTTGTTCATCTTCAGAAAAACCACGTAAGTCATAAATCCCCGGCAAATCGACCATTTCCGCCGCTTCATCGCCCAAATTGACTTTTGCCACCATCAAGTCTACTGTAATTCCTGGCCAGTTACCGATACTGGCATTCGCACCAGTAATGCGGTTAAAAAAAGTCGATTTCCCTGTATTGGGCATTCCCACAACCGCAATTTGTTTCATTTAAGTTCTCCTGATGTTATGTCCGTAATTTTAATTTCCTTGGCATCGTGGCGACGAAGCATCACTTCTGTAGTGCCGACGCGGACGTGAAGTGGCCCGAAAAATGCTGCCCGCCGAATCATCACCACTTGCCTACTGGTACGAAAACCTAGTGCCCGTAGCCTTTGTTGCAATCCTTCGTCAGTTTGTATTCCTGAAATAGTGGCGCTTTGACCGGGCAATAAATGCCCTAAATGTATTGGTGACATGGTATTAGGATGATTAGAGGATAATTTCTTGATTAAGCTATTGAAAATTTTATTCATTATAATACCATACGAATTGCAGTATCTTTACTAAAAATTTTATACGATCCTTAAAATTAATCATCTCTACTGTCCTGTCGATCCAAGTTTTACAGTCTGTCATTTGACACAACTAGCAAACAAGTGTAAAAATCTGGAAACCAATCTTGGCTTTAGTCGTTTACGTATTTACCTTAACTGCCATTAATTTCAGATGAAAAAACATATTTTACTAGCATCAACTGCTGCCGCTAGTCTTACTATTGCAAGTAGCTATATGGCATTTAGTTGGACTCAAGCCCAAGCGCAAACTCCTCAAGAAGTCGAGATTAAATTTAGCGCGGTAGTTGGCAATCAACCCTTTAACTGCGGCCAAAGTTACACTGATTTAGGTAAGCCTGCCACTACAGTTACACCTACTGACTTTCGCTTTTATGTATCCGATCTTGCTTTAATTGATGCTGGTGGGCAAGCTGTACCTATTAGTTTAAAACAAGATGGTAAATGGCAGTACCAAAACGTTGCTCTATTAGATTTTGAGAATAAAGCTGGTGCTTGTAGTAATGGAACGGTGGAGATGCGCGATCGCGTCATTGGGACAATACCAAAAGGTAACTACAAAGGCTTACAATTCACTCTCGGCATTCCCTTCAACCTCAATCATAGTGATGCAGCCCTTGCCCCTTCTCCTCTGAATTTAACATCTCTGTGGTGGAACTGGCGAGGCGGCTACAAATTTTTACGTATTGATTTGAAAAACGAAAGTGGAAGTAAAGCAAATGCTTCAGAGAAAGAACACGGACAGCATGGACATGGAGGAAATCAAACAGGTTTTTCTATTCACTTAGGTAGCACAGGATGCCAAGCATCAGGAGATAATCAGAAACCGAATAGTTGTAGTAGTCCTAACGCTACAAAAGTAATTTTTAGCAGTTTTGACACCAATAGTAATACAGTAATTGCTGATTTAAAAGCTTTAGTTGCTAATAGTAATTTGGAAAGTAATCAACCAAATACTCCACTAGGTTGTATGTCAGCACCAAATGACGGCGACTGCACTGGTATTATGACCAGTTTAGGTT
>DATGYA010000632.1:0-6361 GCA_035298405.1 Kamptonema sp.
TGCTAATGTTTATGCAGTTTGGATTTAGAGATGCACTATTTGAAAGTGCCATCACTTTTCATGCCAAATTAGACGGCGATATTTTTTTAACAAGCCCTCAGTCCACAGCTTTGATAGCCATGAAAAGCTTTCCTGAAAGGCGTTTGTATCAAGCCCTTGCTTTTGATGGCGTAGAATCTATTAGCCCTTTGTATATCGGCTTTGGGCTGTGGAAAAATCCTGACCCCGAAAAACGCAATACTCGTTCAATTATGGTGATCGGCTTTGACCCGTCCCACCACATCATTGATTTGCCTAGTGTCACTCAGAATCTGGATAAAATCAAAATTTCAGATGTGGTTTTATTTGATGATGCTTCGCGACCTGAGTTTGGTCCGATCAAAAGTTATTTTGAGCAAGGAGAAAGTGTAGAAACAGAAATAGACGATCGCCGCATCAAAGTGGGCGGATTATTCACTTTAGGTGCTTCTTTCGGCGCGGACGGAAATATTATTACTAGCGATTTGAACTTTCTGAGAATTTTTAAAAGACGGCAAAAAGGAATAATTGATATAGGAATTATTCACTTAAAACCAGGAGCAGATATTCAGAAAGTTATAAGTGAAATGAGAAATAGTTTGCCTAATGATGTTAAAATTACATCAAAAGCAGAGTTTGTGGAACTTGAGCGAAAATATTGGGAGGAGAGTACAGCAATTGGGTTTATTTTCACTCTGGGAGCTGGGATGGGATTTATAGTGGGAATAGTAATTGTTTATCAAATTCTTTATACTGATGTCTCGGATCATTTGCCAGAATATGCTACACTCAAGGCGATGGGATATAAGGATATATATTTTTTAGGTGTAGTATTTCAAGAAGCTGTGATTTTGGCAATCATAGGTTACTTGCCAGGATTTGCTATTTCTACTGTTCTTTATAATTTAGCTAGAGTAGGTACAAGTTTGCCAATGTATATGACAGTAGCGAAAGCTATAACTGTTTTGATATTAACATTTGTGATGTGTTGTGCATCTGGTGCAGTGGCAGTGCGAAAACTTAGTGCCGCCGATCCTGCTGATATTTTTTAACTTGGTTAGTTGTTAGTTGTTAGTTGGTCGTTGTTTAAGAAGAATACAATTAGCAATTAGCAATTAGCAATTAGCCATTAGCAATTAGCCATTAGCAATTAGCCATTAGCAATTAGCCATTAGCCATGAACACTTCACCTGTTGTAGAAATTCAAAATCTCAATCACTACTTTGAAGAAGGCGGACTTAAAAAACAGACACTATTTGATATCAACTTAGAAATTTATCCCGGAGAAGTTGTGCTTATGACTGGGCCATCTGGTTCTGGGAAAACAACTTTATTAACTTTGATTGGAGCTTTGCGATCGATTCAAGAAGGCAGCTTAAAAATTATTGGTCAAGAAATGCGAGGTGCTAGTAAGAATCAGTCAGTTACAATCCGCCGGAACATTGGCTATATTTTCCAAGGTCATAACTTGCTTAAATGTTTAACAGCACGGCAAAATGTGCAAATGTCGATGGAACTGCACGACAAGGTTTCTGCACAAGAAATTAATGATAGAGTTGTCACCATGCTTGAGGATGTAGGATTAGGTGAGAGAATAGATTATTACCCTGACAATCTTTCTGGCGGACAAAAACAAAGAGTAGCGATCGCGCGAGCCTTAGTTAGTCATCCTAAATTAGTCTTAGCAGACGAACCAACAGCAGCTTTAGACAGTAAATCTGGTAGAGATGTAGTAGAAATCATGCAGCGATTAGCCAAAGAACAGCAGTCTACGATCTTGCTCGTTACCCACGACAATCGAATTTTGGATATTGCCGATCGCATCATCCACATGGAAGACGGCCGCCTCACACAAGACGCGGCCAAAACAGCAAGTCCTTTAAGCAGATAAAATCCTCATTTTTTGCCGCCTGGACGCTTAGTTCCCGCCTTAGCAGGACTTTTAGCACCAGCCTTAATACCCAGCTTTGTTCCCCCTTTAGTTCCGGTTTTAGCCGCAGATAATTGGCTCTCTTCCGCCTCAACCCTACCTCCGGGAGTTCGAGTAGTGCGAAAAGTGACATTAACTCCTTCATTCGATTGTTCTAACACCAACAACGGCGTAGGCTTAGCCTTTTGATCCCATTCAATATGGACAATCCGACCTTGAATAGTCGGTTGCCAATTGTCATGATCGTCGGATGGACTGAGGTAAGTTTCCAGACAGTCAATAATTTGATTAATCGTCTGAGAAGTGGCCTGAGTAGGTAATTTCATCAGCTTAATTTGAACGCGAAAAAGCACTCGCTTTTTAATTTCACCCTTGGGTTCTCCAGTCTCATATTCGACATCAAACTGAGCATCTACTTGCCGACCAGCTCCAGCATTTCCACTTTTATCTCCTGCTGCTCCTTGAGTTGGTCGCAGAGCAACGCTAATTTTATCTTTTACTTTTACCTTAATTTGATTAACAATGGCAAAATGGAATACTTCCTCTGCCATCCGCATTCTCAGGTAATCTAAGTTAAAATCTCGCGAGTGGATTAAGTCGGGATTTTTTTCCATTTTTCCGACTGTTTCGAGAGCCATTTTGTATTTTTTCTGTACCTCTCGATTTCTAAATTCCTCAAATTTGAGCTTCTTCGCTAGATCGTCTATTTTCAGTTTGGCAAGCACTGCTAAAGCTACCAGTAGTAAAAACAGTAACCCTGACGTTCCCATCCAGATTAGCTCTGTAGGAAACTTCCCTGATTTCGCCTGATTCGGCGGCTTAGAGGCTGCTGCCAACCTTGGTTCTACAAGGATGATTTGGGTTGACATAGGCTATAAAGGGTAGAATTTGACACTGTATTTATAGAATGCCCCTAAATACGTAAGGTTGCGCCTACACCAAAATAGGCGCACCCGCTAATCAATACTTTATCTTCAACTGCCAGAAAACTCCCGGCATATCCGTTAGTCACGTAGCTGCACCCGGTGAGAGGAATGGCAGGAAGTCTGTGATATATTATACCAAGACCTTAAAAAAAACTTGTCATTCCTGTTGCCACAGTTTATAGTAAAGCATTAGTACACTTAGATAAATCCGTAATAACCCTGGGGTTTTACCCAAAAAATCTCTACTGGTGTAAAAGATGGTTTTAAGGATCGGGCATTTAACCGTATTGGAGTGCTAATTGCTACTGGTTAAGTAAACCCGATGAATTCAAAAAAATTTTAATTTTTAATTTTTAATTTTTAATTTCTTAGCGTGTTGTGACCTACGAACCTTTACACCACAAATATCGCCCTCAGACCTTCGCCGATCTCGTTGGTCAAGAAGCGATCGCACAAACACTGAGCAACGCCATCCGCCAAGACCGGATCGCCCCAGCTTATTTATTTACCGGCCCCAGAGGCACAGGCAAAACCTCCAGCGCCCGGATTTTAGCCAAATCCCTAAATTGTCTTGCCAGCGCCGTCCCCACAGACACACCATGCGGAAAATGCGATGTTTGTCAAGGAATTGTCGAAGGCAGAACTTTAGACGTGATCGAAATCGACGCGGCTAGCAATACAGGGGTAGATAGCATTCGGGATTTGATAGAACGAGCTCAATTTGCACCTGTGCAGTGTCGTTATAAAGTTTATGTGATTGATGAATGTTTGACTGGTGACTCGCTAGTACAAACAAGTGAGGGTATGATTCCGATTGGCGATCCCAATATTCAAGGAAAAAAAGTTCTTAGTTATAATGAAGATTCAGGATTATGGGAATTCAAACAAGTTTTGCGATGGTTAGACCAAGGCGAGAAGCAAACACTAGCAATTAAAACTGCCAACCGAGAAATCAGATGCACTCCTAATCATTTAATCAGGACAGAACAGGGATGGATAGCAGCCAAAGACATAAAGGAAGGAACGAAGATACTATCTCCTGCGAATTTATCTCTATCGTCGAACAGGCTGAATTCATTCGCCCCCTCTGCATTTGCGGGTGTGGAGAACCACTTGAAATTCCTAACTTTTTACAGAAGAAAGACAAAGGAATTGCAAGTATTCAGTATTACTGGAACCAGCATCCGTACAAAAAAGGACACGGGCTTTGGAATTCAAGAACTGAAAAGTTCTTGGCAAATGCTGAATTTCTACAACCAGAAACTTTGGGACTCATCTACGGAACCCTTTTGGGAGATGGTTCCATCACCTACCCAAACAAATACAGCAGGTTTCCTAGATTGGCATGGACACACGGAGAAATGCAGTAGGAATGGTTGGAATATAAAGCCTCTTGCCTCTATACAATGCGACCAAAATTACGATTTATACCTAACAAAGGATACGGAAAAATCTCAATTTGTTGCAACACTGCCTGCCATCCACAACTCAGAGATGTCTTTGACATCGTTAAACCTGATGGCAGAAAAAAATTTGTTTCTAGGGACTGGCTCAATCGCATTACTCCACAAGGACTCGCTTGGTGGTATCTCGATGATGGATCGCTCAACCTTTCTCCAGAGGGAAGTCCAAGTATTCAACTTCATACAGAAGGATACTCCCTTGAAGAAAATATTGCAATCAACAATTGGCTTACAGCAATCGGATATCCAACAACCGCAAAGTCTTACAGAAGATCGAGTACAGGTAAAACTTACCACTATATACACATGGGTGCAAAAACCAGCAGAAAATGGTTGGCAGACCTTAAACAATATTCAATTCCATCAATGGATTACAAGTTCGGAGAGGGTCGAATCTGTAAAAGTCGCTGGAGTGGAGAGAGTTTATGACATTGAAGTTGAAGGAAACCACAACTTTATCGCCAATGGGCTTTTAGTCCATAACTGTCATATGCTATCCACCTCGGCATTCAACTCTCTACTTAAAACCTTAGAAGAACCACCCGATCGCGTAGTATTTGTCCTAGCAACAACCGACGCTCAAAGAGTATTGGCAACTATTATTTCTCGTTGTCAAAGATTTGACTTCCGCAGAATTGCAGTAATAGCAATGACAGCTCACCTGCGGAAAATTGCCAAAATTGAAAATATAAATATTGCCGACGATGCCGTACAAATGGTAGCTCAAATTGCTCAAGGCGGACTCAGAGATGCTGAAAGCTTACTAGATCAATTGAGTTTAGTTGCAGGTGAAGTAACAGTAGAGAAAGTGTGGGATTTAGTAGGTGCAGTCCCCGAAAATGATTTAATGGCACTGTTAGAAGCAATTGCCTCAGACAAAGCTGAGGCGGTATTAGACTGCGTGCGGCACTTGATGGATCGCGGTCGAGAGCCGCTGTTAGTGCTTCAGAATCTTGCGGGTTTTTACCGAGATTTGCTAATAGCTAAAACTGCTCCAAAACGGCAAAATTTGGTGGCTTTGACTCAACAAACTTGGGAAAAGCTTTGTAAATTTGCCAACGATTGGAACGTGGAGATGATTTTAGCAGGTCAGAAGCACTTACAAAGTAGTGAAGTGCAAATAAAAAACACTACTCAACCGCGTTTGTGGTTAGAGATGACTTTGTTAGGATTATTACCCTCAGCATCTAAAGTTCAACCGCAAGCAACGGCAAATATCTTAAGGGGAGGAACTATTGAACCTGGGAAAACTGCGGATGCTTCTAACTCAAAACCATCCAGCATTGCGAGTGAAACCAAGCAATCTAAAAACTCACAACTTCCTAGTTCCCAACCTTCAACACCTGCGGCTACGGAATCACAAAATAGCTCTGCTGATGTTACTCAACCAGAAACAAATACTGAACCAGAGTTAACGGCGAAGGCAGTTGATAGTAATGTTGATAGTAATAATATTTGGCAACGGGTACTTGCTGAGATTCGTCAGCCTCTTACTCTACCACTACTGCAACCACACGCAACTCTTGCGTCTTTTGATGGTAAAATAGCGATTATTTTGTTTCCTACGCAGCAATTGCTGAAAAGAGCTAAAGATAGAATAGCTCACATTGAAGCTGCTTTTTATAAAGTATTTAATTATCAGATAACAGTGAGGCTAGGAGTAACAGGTACTCAGAGTAATGGTGATATAGTCAAAGAATCGCTAACTACGAATGATGGTGTTGGGGAAAATCGCGATCGCAACACAAAATCCAATGAAATCAAACAAATTTTGCCACAGCAACCAGCGCGACAACAGATAAATAGTCCCCCACAACAAGAGTGGAAAAAACAACAGGCTCATCGTACTGACGCGCAAGCGGTGGCGATTCGTGCTGATGCACAGGAAGTAGTTAAAGCAGTGGAGCGACTTACTAATATTTTTAGCGGAGAAGCCGTTACTCTGTCAGGTTCTGCAGACTTTGCTGAGGATACAGTTAGTGAGATTTCCCCAGATTTAGAAGATTGGGACGATCCGGATTTAC
>DATGYA010000633.1:0-9861 GCA_035298405.1 Kamptonema sp.
GCTGCCTTTAAATATTAAGAATTAAGAAAGATTCACGGCGGTTAAAACCGCCCGTGCCGCTTACATCTCATGGCTAAAGCCGATGAGTTTTCCGCTTTCCGATTATTTTTGATAATTCCGGTAGGGGCAGGTTCGCCAAAATCTGACAATAAAAACGATAAATCTACAAAACCTGCCCCGACTCGATCGCGGGGTGGGGGCGGGTTTTTGAGTCTTTACCCTACGTTTAAAGCTGTTGGCGAACCCATCTCTACAGCATTTACAATTACCGCGAGGCTAAACTCACAAGATTTTCCCCCGTCACCCGACAAATACGCCAATCTGGTAAAACA
This sequence comes from Kamptonema sp., assembly GCA_035298405.1. Lineage (GTDB taxonomy): Bacteria > Cyanobacteriota > Cyanobacteriia > Cyanobacteriales > Microcoleaceae > Kamptonema. The sequence goes on from DATGYA010000633.1 coordinate 333, forward strand.
TCTGCCCCAATTCCCTTGTAAAATGCGATCGCGCTTTCATTCCAATCCAAAACACTCCACTCTAAACGCCCACAACCTCGTTCCATCCCCAACTTAGCCAGATAAGCAATTAAAGACTTACCAATACCTTGCCCGCGATATTCTGGCAAGACAAACAAATCTTCCAAATAAATTCCCGGCTTAGTTAAAAATGTAGAATAGTTATGAAAAAACAGCGCAAAACCCACAATTTTACCGCCCAAATCTGCTAAAATCACTTCAGCATAGGTGCGATCGCCAAATAAATGACTTTCCAAGCTTCCAGCATCGCCAGTAACAGCATCAGATAATTTTTCGTATTCAGCTAACGCCTTAATCAAATCCAATATCGCAGGTACATCACTTCGCACTGCTGGCCGCAAAATTACTTCAGATGACATCGTAGGTGACTGTTATTTAACACTAAAAATTAAATATACCAGATTAAAAACTAAAAACTAAAACTTTGTAATTATAGCCTTTCTCTGTCTGCTGAGGTATATATCTCTCTACCCCCAACCCCCTTAGAAAGGGGGCTTTTCCAGCCCCCGCTTTGCAAGGGGATCGTTTTGTACCTCCTACTTAGAAAGGGCGCTTTTCGAGTTCCCCGCTTTGCAAGGGAATCGTTTTGTACCTCCCCCTTAGAAAGGGCGCTTTTCCAGTCCCCCCCTTTACAAGGGGGGCTAGGGGGGTCGTTGCGTACCTATATAATTGAGAAACGCGATATCAATTCTTACATTTTTAATTTTTAATTTTTAATTCCTAACGCAGCCATCCTTTCAAGCGTTCGGCTACCTGTGGTCGCCGCAGCTTTCGCATTGCTTTATTTTGAATTTGTCGCACTCTTTCTCGCGAGAGATTAAACATACTACTCACTTCTTCTAAAGTGTGAGGTTCCCCCGTCAGCAAACCGTAACGGAGAGCCACGATATCTTTTTCCCGCTCCGTTAAAATACTCTCTAACACCTCCAAAATATCCTGCCGCATCATCATCTCATTCATCTGTTCTTCGGGAGATTGCGTTTCACTATCTTCCAGAATGTCCATCAATTCCGAGCTTTCTTCAGCGCCGATGCGGTGGTTGAGGGAAAGCGATTTGCGGCGTACTTGCTGAAGTTCGCGCAAATGTTCGGGAGTAATTAAAAGTGCTTCTGCAAGTTCTGTTTCTGTAGGAGGGCGCTGTAGCGATCGCTTCAGATCCCGATAGGTTCTTTTAAGCTTATTAAGCTGTTCTACAATGTGGACGGGCAATCGAATCGTCCGACCTTGATTAGCAATTGTCCGGGTAATTCCTTGGCGAATCCACCAATAGGCATAAGTAGAAAATTTATAGCCTTTTGTCGGATCGAATTTTTCTGTGGCTCGGTTTAAACCTAAAGCACCTTCTTGAATTAAATCTAGAAATGGCACGCCGCGATTGAGGTAACGCTTAGCGATCGAAACTACTAATCGCAAATTTGAACTAATAATTTTTCGTTTCGCCGATCGCCCCAAATGAAGGCGCTGTTGCAGTTGAGCTTCGCCCAGATCCGCCGCCGCCGCCACTTCTGCTTTACTAGGAACTCTACCCAATTCCAATTGCAAACTCTGTTGCAGCGCTTCCAAAGCTACTAAATCTTGGACGCGACGGGATAACTCTACCTCTTCGTTGGGTTTGAGGAGAGGATAGCGAGCCATTTCCTTAAATAAAGCTCCTACTGAATCGTCTGAACTGCTGCTATATCTAGAGGTGTTAGTTGTCGCCGTATAGCTACTATCAGCGTCTATATACTCTGGGGCTTGAGCAAATGAGGATTCTGCTGCCACCGCAATACTGCTTAAGTCACGTTCTGCCATATTAGCGATCGCTGTCAGTGAGGTTTACTTCTGAGCGGTTTTTGGGGCAATTTTATTAATAAATGCCGGAATCCACCATTTGAGCGGTGGTGCTTGTCTTCTACATTATAGAGTGATGCAAAATAAGAACAGTCTACCTTTTGAGTGTAGATCCTTTAGATTGGGAAACGTAAAGCTATGTCTACTATTACTTTTGGTCTATCCCCGATCGCGGCCGAGCTTGGAGCATTTTACGGCACTGGTGGCGATCGCGATCGTCCCCAAGGGCGGGAGATGTGGATCGAAGTGTTGGTAGATTTACCTTTTGAGGTGTCAGAAGACAATCTAGATTCAACCCAAAAGGAAAATAAACTTTATACCTATCGGCAGCCTCCCGATTTGGATGTGCAGCCGGGAGATATTTTAAGCGTACCCTTTGGCTCTCAACAGTTGAGAGCGATCGCAATTCGTCACATCTATGAACTCCCCCCGAATTTGTCGCCCGATCGGGTTAAAGATGTCGAAGATATAGTTAGCAAGGGATTTTTATCGCCTACTTACCGAGAATTGCTGAATCGAGTTGCTACTTATTATTGCACAGATTTGATTCAAGTAATTCGCACATCATTACCGCCGGGATTGCTAAGGCGATCGCAGCGTCGCATCCGCTTACTTGCCGATATCATACCCAGCGATGTCGAAATTTTTCTCAATCCCTTAGCCCTTCAAGTTTTGAAACTGCTGCAATTTTCAAAATCTGGCGATTACTCCTACTCTTGGGATTATATCAAAGAACAAGTGAAAGGAGGAAGCCGAGGAGTTAAAGATTTATTGAATAGAAACTGGGCAGTTAGTTACCTCGAACCGCCAAAAACACCAAAACCCAAACTCAAACAAGCCGTTACCTTGATTGGCAGTTATTTAGCAAGTGAATTAAGCGATCGCCAACGAGAAATTTTACAACTGCTGTGGAATCAAGGCGGCGAAATGTGGTTAGGCGACTTTATAAAAATGTGCAGCACTTCTACCGCCACCATCAAAAAACTGGAACAGCAAGGTTGTCTCATCATAGAAGAAAAAGAAACATTGCGGCTCAATCGAGGCATAGAACAAACCCAAGATACACCTAAAGATTTAACACAATACCAAATAGCAGCATTAGCAGTAATTAACAATCTATCTGGGTTTAACCAAGTATTATTGCATGGTGTTACAGGCTCAGGCAAAACCGAAGTTTATTTGCAAGCGATCGCCCCCATTTTAGAACGCCATCAATCCGCCCTCGTCCTAGTACCAGAAATAGGCTTAACACCCCAACTAACTGACAGATTCCGCGCCCGTTTTGGCGACCAAGTTTGTGTTTATCACAGCGCCCTTTCCGAAGGCGAACGCTTCGATACTTGGCGTTACATGATGCAAGGAATCCCTCAAGTTGTAATCGGCACTCGTTCAGCCATATTTGCTCCCTTACCTCGCCTCGGTTTAATCATTTTAGATGAAGAACACGACAGCAGTTTCAAACAAAACGAACGCCCTCCACTCTACCACGCTCGCACCGTAGCTAAATGGCGGGCAGAATTAGAAAACTGCCCATTAATTTTAGGTTCTGCCACCCCTTCCCTAGAAACTTGGGTAGAAATTAGTAATCATAATAAATCCTCACCAATTCCTAATCAAAAAATCAGCCAAGCACCAACTAATCATTACTTATCACTACCAGAACGGATTTACTCTCGCCCCATGCCGCCCATAGAAATAGTCGATATGCGGCAAGAATTGCGAGTTGGCAACCGCTCTATTTTCAGCTTGCCACTACAAAATGCTTTACAAGAATTGCAAGAAAATCAACAGCAAGCAATCCTATTTATTCACAGAAGAGGACACAGTACCTTTGTCTCTTGTCGCAGTTGCGGCTATGTGATGGAATGTCCTAATTGCGATGTTTCTTTATCCTATCACAACGTGCGTGAAGGCGCAGCAGAAATATTACGCTGCCACTATTGCAACTACAGCGAAATTCAACCTCGAAATTGTCCCGAATGCAATTCTCCCTACTTTAAAAACTTTGGTAGCGGTACTCAGCGAGTAGAACAAGAATTAACCAGATTATTTCCCGAATTGCGTGTTATTCGCTTTGACAGCGATACTACTAGCACCAAAGATGCTCACCGGATATTATTAACAAAATTTGCTAATCGAGAAGCAGAAATTTTACTCGGTACTCAAATGCTTACCAAAGGATTAGATTTAGCTCAAGTTACGTTAGTAGGTGTTGTTTCGGCTGACGGTTTGCTACATTTCTCAGATTATCGAGCCAATGAAAGAGCTTTTCAAATATTAACTCAAGTAGCAGGTCGTGCGGGTCGCGGCGACGATCCCGGACGGGTTATTATCCAAACTTACACCCCCGATCATCAAGTGATTCAAGCAGTCCGTCATCACGAATCCGAGTCATTTATTGAAGCAGAATTGCAAGAGCGATCGCAGTTAAACTATCCTCCCAGCGGACGCTTAATTTTATTGCGCTTAAGCGGTTACAATGCTGCTGAAGTTGAACAAACTGCTATGGCTTTGGCTGCTTTGCTGAATTCAATAAATAATAACCAAACTGCCTATGAATTACTAGGGCCAGCGCCAGCACCGATTATGCGAGTAGCTAACCGCTATCGATGGCATATTTTGCTAAAATTTCCCGTCGATGCGTCAATAGAATTGCCATTAGGAAGGTTGCGCGATCGCACTCCCCGCTCTGTTAGTTTAACCATTGACGTTGACCCGTTAAATTTAGGGTGATAACTCCCTTGAGAGCGAACCACAGATTTGGTACGTAGTTGGGCTTTAGCCCTCTTAGGAAGGGCTGTATAAGTTGGGTACGTAGTTGGGCTTTAGCCTGCTTAGGGAGGGCTGAAGCCCAACTACATACCTAAAGAAGTTTTAGGTAATTTGCAGCGGCATTACGTTATTTCAAACTAGCGCGGGCTTCCTGAGTAATCGCTAAATTATTTTGAGTTTTAGCCCATTCTTCGGGAAATTCTGTTAAATTATAGACTTGCAAAGCATTTTCGTAACAAGCGATCGCGCGTTCCAAATTTTCCCCGCGATCGAAGTAAACGCGATCGCCATAAGCAGCCGCCAAGTTATTTTGAGTACCCGCCCAAACATCAGGGAACTGCTCGCGGCTAAAAACTGTAGAAATTACCTCATAGCCTGCGATCGCAATTTCCAAATTACTACCCCTGTCTCCTCCCGGAAATTGTTGCATCAAATTACTGAAATTCCCAATCACCCCCGCCAAAGCCAAGCCTTCCTCTGCATCCACTTCTGGCAAAGTCGCCCTCGCCCAAGATTGCAACATCTCAGCTAAAACTGGATCGAGTTTATCTTCATTTTCTTGCAAAATTGGATATATTACTTCCGGGTCAGGATTTTCTGAAATAGTCTGCAATATCTCACCCAAAAAATTAAAATATTCAGCAGGCATTGCTTCTGGCATCGACAATTCCAAAGCTTCTGCTAATTGCACAGAAATTTCTTGTAAAAAAGTAGCAGCCTCCTCATTACCATCGTCTGCTACTCTTGCTGCTGCCATTTGCATCATCTGCACCAAGCCAGCATCCAATAACTCAGGATAACCATTTAAAGTTTCGGCTTCCTGACCACTTTCGCAGATCAGCAAATCTTGAATTACCTTCAAATACGCTTCTATGCGTTCTTCGTTGATTTCAGGGTTGTTATTTATCATTGTTAATTGTTAATTGTTAGTGGTTAGTTGTTAGTTGTTAGTTGTTAGTTGTTAATTAAACGTAGGGTGGGCGCTCGCCGCAAAAAACCTGTAACTCATACAAGAAGATGGTTGCGGCGAGCGCCCACCTTACAATTAACGGTTAACAGTTAACGGTTAACGGTTAACGGTTAACAGTTCATTGTAAAGATTCCAAAAACGCTTGTACCTTGCCATTCGGTCTCAATACCAAGCGAATTCTAGGAGTTTTTCCGTCTGGGACAGCAGAAACAAAAGGCTCCCCAACTAAGGGCATATTCGTGCGGTCTATGTAATCCCCTGCCGCTTGTCCGCGAGGAATGATGCGTTGAATTGACCCGTTCGCGTCTAGCTGCAAACTGTATTCTAAAGTTTCCTTCAAATCGTTAGGGGGACTCCAATGCTGCTCGAAATAAGTTCTAGCCTCTGTAACTTGGGGAATTGTATCAAAAAGAGTGCGGTTGCTGTTAGGTGCTGCTGCCGCTTGTTTATCTTCCTGCGACTGTGCTGGCGATGGAGCATCGGCTAGGGGAGGCAGTTCGTTTCTGTCTGAAATCCCTGGGGGAATAGTGCCGATCGCGGAGGGGTTTGGCACTGTGGGCAATCCCGAAGGTGGTGGCGGCGCGATCGCTCCGGGAACAGGTATGGGGTTTTGCTCAATGGGAGCTGATTTGGGAGCTCTAGCAATGCGCTCGTCGCTGGGAACAGAACCCTCGCGATCGCCGGGAATAGTCACCACCCGTTCTGGACTACTCGAAGGTGCAGGCACAGGCGAGGGGGGAAATAGCAGAGGCGGAGGCTGGACGGGGTTGGGTTTTACAGGGGAAGGGGGAATGGGAGTAGCGATTTGCGGCAATATTGGGCTCGGTGACGCTGTACCCCCTGGCGGTGGTGGTGGTAAGGGCGGCGTTGCTAACACAGGTGGTGGAGGTGCGGCTTGGATCGGACTCGGATAGGTGCGCGTCGCGATCGCAGTCGGTGCTGGACTAGCTTTACTCGCTGTCTGCTGCTTAACACCAGAGCGATCGAGTAATTTAATCGCACCTGTCGTCAATCCCACAGTTAAAAGCACCACCGCCACACTACGGAGCCAAGGCGCGGCAGCTTGACTTTCCCCCGACCGTTTAAAATAAGGCAGAGCTAACACTTCTGCGGCATATTCGTCAAGAGCTGTCGCTAAGTCAAATAGCTGCAAAGCGCTCAGTTCAATCGCCGGCCCTGATGTTTCATCAGCTAACTGCCCTAAAAACAAGTCATGAGTCAGTAACCCTCGTGCTTTCAGGTGCGGGTGAGACGTTAGCAAGGAACCAGTATTAGTAGCAGGATAGTGTGTTTCTGAATCCGTTGTAGTCGATGCCTTTTCAAAAGGGTTGCGATCTTCATCCAAACTTATAGTGCTTAATGTTGATAAAGCCGAGTCTGGTTCAGCAATGGCGCTTGTAGTTTCAGACTTCAGCCTTGTATCCAAAATTGGAGGCTGGCTCAGAAAGTCTTGTACGTATGTGCTCACAACTTCGTGCAGAGCTTCCAGTTGAGCGCGATCGCCCTTAAGCGTGACGTGCCTTTCTTCTGGCAAGCGCGGATCGTCGAGTCGCAGTTGGAAACGAAGCGATTTCAACACTGGTTGGCCAGCCCACCGAGACAGAGGCGAAGCTTTGGCTGTGATTTCTAGCGTGCAAGTAGGGGGCGTGTACCGTCGCAGAACCATTGGATTAATTAAAAATTAAAAATTAAAAATTAAAAATGTCAAGCAAACCGATGGCATTTTTAATTCTTGGATCGGTCTAAGAGTGCTAGCCAGAGGCGGCGATGCCCGTCGGGATTGCTGTAGAATAGCAAATCAATTAGGAGTTTGAAAGCTAGCTGAGTCAGGATATCTGATGTCAGGTTTTCTCCATCTTCCATACGTTCAGAGTAAGTATTACTGAAGGCATCGAGATAGTCTCCGAGCAAGGCGACAGTATGAGGAGAGCGGTTTTGTTCAGTCAGTTGTTCCAGCAAGGCGACGGCGCGGCGGATCAAAGCTTGGTGTTGCTTGGCCAAGTGACAGACAATTAAAACTAGCGATCGCGCTTCTTCCACATCTAGCTTTTTCCGTCCTCCCTGGCTTTTCCGCAGCGGATTTGATTGTCGCAGCCGCCACAGGCTCACCCTGTCTGCCACTACCGACTCTAAATTCAGTTCTGCCGCTACTCGCAGCATAGCATCAGAGCCAATCCCAGCCAAGGCTTCGAGCGCTAGCAATACTAAATCCAGTTGGGCTTTAATATTATCTAACTGCGTCGGTTCCGGTGCTTTCTGGGCGAGTTCTTCCCATTTGGGAGAAACTTGGCCTGCGGCGTTTGTAGGATTTGGGAACTTCACGATAGAGCGCATAGCTTCAGCTTATGGAATAAAACAGAGTTTGGCATAGCCGTTGCAAAAAATGAGACAGAAAGCTCGCAGGAGCTTATCAATAAAAATATCTGCCCCTCTAGAAAATTTAGAATTGAAAAGGATTTAGTTATCAGATCGGTAGAACCACACTATCGTAGTAGGGCTTTTGCCTCTAAATTCTCTAAATTATAGAATCTAGCCCATATTGCCCCCTACTACGAGCATAAATATTTGACGTGCAGACTTTTTTTGAGCTATTTAAAATATCTCCATTCACAGTTGTATGAATTCCGGCAATTCTCCCTGTAAAGAAGAAAAATCAGGACAGGGACTCTCCAAAATCTTAACGGAGATAGGCAATTGTAACTCCAGAACCTCCTTCTGCTGTGGCTGCCAGTTCGTAATGGGAAACTAAAGGATGAGGTTCCAAGAATTCATGGATACCTTTCCTCAACTGTCCCGTACCTTTGCCATGAATGATCCAAAGCACTCCTGACTCTATGGCCGTGGAGAAAGCTTGGTCTATTTCTCTTTCAGCATCTGCTACTCTCATCCCCCGCAGGTCGATTGTATTCTGGGAGGTACGAACAGCTATTGGGGGGACTGGGAGACTAGGAGACTGGGAGACTGGGAGACTGGGAGATTTTTTTAGCTCTGCTCCTGTGTTCCTGTGATCCTGTGATCCTGTGCCTCTCTGTTCCTCTGCTCGTTTGATTCCTTCAGGTTTTTGACCATCAAGGGATTCTATGTCTGCCAGTTTGACTGTCATTTTCATCATCCCAAACCGGACTGTAAGCTCTTCGTTAGTGTCGGGCCCGCTGAGCACTTCGGCAGTTTGGCCGACGCGGGGTATACGGACGCGATCGCCTACTTGAGGTCTAAATCCTGGTTTTGGTTTGGAGGGCTCTTTGCGCGATGGTAGATGTTTTTCGCCAATTTGATTTAAAGCAACACTCGCTTGTTGAGCGTCTTGAGCAGAGAGAGGGCCTTGTTGTAAGCGGCGGATGACTTGAGCGATTTCTGCTTTGGCGATCGCGATCGCTTCTTGTACTGCCACTTCTTGCGCCAATTTTAACTCTCGTTCCCGTTCCTGCAATGCCGATGCTTTCTGGGAAACTTCTCTATGCAGCAGTTCTGTTTGCTGTAAAAGTTGAGTTGCTTCTCGCGCTTTAGTTTCTTGTTTTCGGCGCTGGGCCTCCAATCCAGCGATTACCTGGTTAACATCTTCTGATGCCACGCCCACATAAGTTGCAGCTAGATCCGCGATTTCTGGCAACAAACCAAGGCGTTTGGCAATAGTTAAGGCGTTGGAACGCCCCGGTATACCCCACAGCAGGCGATATGTTGGCTGTAGGGAACTATCGTCAAATTCCACTGAGGCGTTTTCAAAGCGCTCGTCTTGATATTTGAGAGCTTTGAGTTCTCCAAAGTGGGTTGTGGCTATTGTCAGCAGCGCACGATCTGCTAGGTATTGCAGGAGAGCGATCGCTAAAGCACTTCCTTCTGAAGGGTCAGTACCCGCGCCGACTTCATCTAGCAATACTAGAGATTGGGATGGGG
>DATGYA010000634.1:0-2120 GCA_035298405.1 Kamptonema sp.
GAGCGATGGGCCAATAATCCGGCTCTGAAGTTAGGGATTACAATTGGGCAGTAAACGACCGGAGCTACACTTTAAGTTTGGAGAAAGCCGAGTTGGATGGCATTTACCCAAAACTAGCGATAGCACAATTGCTGGCAACCTCTGATGTCTTCTGAGTGCAACGTTTACCAGCCAGTGTTTTAGAAGAAAAATTATACTTGTACAAGACGCATTAGGTTTTTGTACAAAGATTTACTTGAAATAAGTATGAGCATTGCAGGAAAAAGGTCTAGCCTTGGAGATGAATATCAACTGCGTGTAGCGCTACACTGGCTGATTCGGCTTTTAGAGGACAATATTATTGAAAGTATCCAAGTTAATTCAACAGGGCTACCAGGGGAAAACCTTTCGGTAACAGTAGACGATATTGTTGTTCTCTACAAAAATGGTCATGCTTGTTTTATCCAAGCGAAGAAGAATCAAACTGAGCACAAGGCTTGGTCATTTTCAGACAAAGTGTTAAAGGATGAGTTATGCAAGGCTCGTGACCTGCTCGAGTCAAGAATCAACTCCAAAGTTAAGTTTTACTCACGCTCTCCATTTGGAGATTTGGCAAGCTTAGTTGAAAATTGTGGATATTTTCCCGAATACTCTGCTTTCCATCGCGAGGCAGACAAAAATCAGCAGGAATCATTAGAAACCCTTGCAAAAATTTTAGAACGCACCGAAGAGGTTACCTATTCTCTGGTTAGTAGAATCAGTTTTGGCTCACCTCAAGGGTTTGAGGAATGGGATCGCCAAAATAAGTCAGATTTGGATCGAATCGTACCAATGGCTAATCTGGCAATGCCTATACTAGAGCGTTATCTGCAAAGTCACGAAACTAATTTAAGAGATACAAAATATACTATCACCCCCTCAGATGTATTAGCTAAATTAGCTGAAGTAGGAATAAGCCCAACGCCAAAACGCACTGAAGCAGAAATTCTTACAGCCTTCAAACAAGCTTCAACTATTGGACGAAACTGGTTACGAACCATAGACGGTAAACCTATTCCCCGTTCTGAATTACCAAAATTAATTGAATTAATTGATCGGGGAAGTCCAACCATTCTACTAACAGACCGTCCTGGTAGCGGTAAAACCTGCTTGTTACTCGACCTTGTAGATTACATTGAGCGCGAAAAAGAGTCAGTTTGGGCACTTTTATTTATTAAAGGCGATCAATTTACAAAGGCAGAAAGCGAACAGGACTTAGTAGGTAATGGCTTACCCGAAGATATTGTGGGTCAATGTGCTCGTCTGACAGAATTTCGCCGAACTGTCGTGATAATTGATTCCCTAGATAGTTTGTCACTAAGTCGTCAACATGATGCGCTCAAGGTTTTTCTGAGAATTATCGACCGTCTGGTAAAAATAGAGGGAGTAACTATTATTACAGCTTGCCGCAATTTTGACTTAGAGTATGACCCCTTACTTCGAGGTCGCTCTTGGCAACACAAAGTCAACTTACAACCACTTGATTTTGATGCTGAAGTTAAGCCTTTCTTAATCAACTGGAATGTTAATATTTCTAATATAACTCCTGAACTTCGGGCCTTGTTGCAAATACCTCAAAACTTGCGGATTTACGAGAAACTGGCAAAAGTTGATGTTCCGTTGCAACCTGCATCTGCCTACGAACTGTACAACAGTTTTCTTGAGGAAGTCGTAGTCAAAAAACAACCCCTTGGTACTGAGGCTATTGTTGCCTTGCAAAATATGGCTGAAAAGTTAATGCAACAGCGGATAAAGCAGTACCCTAAAATATCTTTTGGAACCAACGAAGATATTGTCAGACACTTGATTAGCCAGGAGGTGCTCCTAGAAAGTTCGCCTAGTCTTTTGGAATTCAGTCATCAAACTTTAACAGAATGTATTACCGTCCGAGCTGCGTTAGCTAAACGCCAAACTTTAGCGCAATTTATTCTCGTTCATCCTCAGCTACCTTTTATTCGCCCAGCAGTTAGAGCATTTTTCTTTCACCTGCGTGCTTCTCAACCCGACATATTTAGGCGACAGGTGTGGGAGGTACTGTCCCATAAGGGAATTGCTTATCATGTTAAGCGTCTTATTTGCGAATCCTTTTCCGAAATATCACC
>DATGYA010000635.1:0-8812 GCA_035298405.1 Kamptonema sp.
CCATCATAATTACCAAGACCAGTATTTACTGTTTGCCACCGTGGATCGCTAGCAGCATTTTTTGTTAACTCAGCAAAGACGGATGATATGGGTTCAAATGATACTATTTTGCCTGTATAACTAAGGCTTCTTTTTCGCATAGCATACTGACCGATATTAGCACCCACATCCAAAATTAGGTTAATATCATAATTAGATAAGATAGCTACTTCTGGTATTGGCGCTCTGATAATATCAAAACCAGCTTTACGAAGGAACTTTCTAACCAAGCCTTCAATTGGTGTTTTTCTAATCAATTTTTCTAACTGTGGTGGTAAACTCATAAGTATTTTTATGATTTTTACTATGATAAATATAATATCATGTATTTACTAAAATTGTCAATATCTTACAAAATTTCTTTAAGGGTTACTTGCGCTTCCCGCCGCAATTTAGCCGCAATTTTAAATAGTTCTTGACCTGTGTGTAAATAGCGTTCGTCATAATTCATTGTAAACATTTCCAACTCTTCAATCCCGTCGGCAACATGATTTATACAGTAATAAAAGTGAGCGGCAACTCCTGCTAAATTAGGCGGATTTGGCTGGGAACGAAAAAGACTCTGAGCTTTTTTGAGAAATTCTCGACAGGTTTCTAGATAGTTTTGGAAGGCTTCTAAAAGTTCATCGTCAAAAGGATCTGCTGATAATTTATCTATCTCCTTTTTTAGAGGAGTAAGGATGCTGTTCAGTATCCGATTAACTGGTTTGTATATTTTGGTTAGCCATTCTTCTAGTTGTTTATCAGCATCACGTCCAGTTTCTTGCTTGCGGTAGTGCTGGCGATCGCCTTGCCTTTGCTGTTGAGAATTTTGCTTAAGCTGCCGATCGTAAGAATATCGCTGCTGAGGATCGCCTAATACTTCATAAGCTGCATTAATGCTAATAATTTGCTCGTGACCAGTTATTTCTCTATTGCTATCAGGATGAAATAATTTAACTAAGCGGCGATAGGCTTGCTTAATTTCAGCTTGAGTAGCTGTAGGGGTGACTTTTAGGATTTTGTAATGGTTAGTAATAGTGTCCACGCTTGCTTTTCCTCAAAGAAAAATACGCTATTTTCATTATTAGACATAGCACTAAAAATTATTGCAGGGTAGGCAACCTGTCTACCCTTCGCTATATTTTTGTTCGTAATCTATTTAGACATCGCCAGAATTGCTTAGTGATATCAACTCCGGCTATGCCGGAATGATATCACTTATTCTCATTGATCCTATTTACCGATTCCCCATTTCCCATTCCCCATCATGCCGATGCAACTGGAATGAATATTATGGGAGATGTCTAATTTACTTAGCCAACCGCAGCAGCCACACTAACGTCTGACTCTTGGAACAAAGGCGTACTCAAATAGCGTTCCCCAAAACTGGGTTGAACCATAACAATTAATTTGCCTTCATTTTCCACACGCTTAGCTACTTGAATAGCAGCATATAAAGCTGCACCACTGGAAATGCCAGAAAGCAGTCCTTCCTCCCTTGCTAAGCGGCGACCATAAGCGATCGCTTGCTCGTCAGCAACAACCACAATTTCATCAATCAAATTAACATTTAACACCGAAGGAATGAAGCCAGCCCCAATACCTTGAATTTTGTGAGGCCCAGGCCGCCCACCAGAAAGAACTTGGCTATTTACAGGTTCCACTGCGATCGCCTTAAACTCAGGTTTCCGCTGTTTAATCACCTCCGCTACCCCCGTCAGCGTTCCCCCAGTACCCACCCCAGCCACCAAAATATCAACTTCACCATCTGTATCTTCCCAAATCTCTAAGGCTGTTGTCTGGCGGTGAATTTCAGGGTTAGCAGGATTCCGAAACTGCTGTAACATATAAGCATTCGGCGTTGTCTCGACAATCTCCTGAGCCCTGCGAATACACCCACTCATGCCCTCAATGCCTGGTGTCAGTTCTAATTGCGCCCCGTAAGCTCGCAACATCGCCCTGCGTTCGCTGCTCATAGTTTCGGGCATAGTTAAAATTAACTGATAACCCTTAGCCGCCGCTACCATTGCCAGCGCAATTCCAGTATTACCTGAAGTCGGTTCCACCAAAACCGTTTTTCCCGGAGAGATTAGCCCCTCAAGCTCTGCTGCATTCACCATATTAACGCCGATGCGATCTTTAACAGACGATGCAGGATTCATACTCTCCAATTTCACTACAATTCTGGCTACACAGCCTTCAGCTTGCGGGATGCGGTTCAGTTGCACCAAAGGCGTGCGACCGACTAATTCTGTAATGTCACGAGCAATACGCATAATATTTGTTAGTTGTTGGTTGTTGGTTGTTGGTTGTTGGTTGTTGGCTGTATTTTTCTACTAACTACTAAGCACGAACAACTAACAATTAACTAGATGTAATACATAATATCTAGCTGCCGTCTAGCATTTAGCTTCTCAGTGAGATCCTGTAGTGTATATTTTTGTAAAACAGAGTTAGCTATCTCGCGGGCTTCTTGCCATACCTCAAACACCACAGCACTTTCCAAAGTTTTAGAGGAACTGTTGTTATCAGAATGATCCAAGTCGGCTCCTTCCAGACAATTCAGAATTTCTAAAAGTGTAATTTTCCAAGGTTCACGGGCTAAAAGATAACCTCCCTTCGCTCCCCGCTGGCTGCGAATCAAGCCGCCACGCCTGAGAGTTGCTAGTAGTTGCTCTAGATAGCGATCGGGAATATTTTGCTGTGCTGCGATCGAACGAATTTGCAGCGGCTCTCCCTCATTGTAGTGAGCTGCTAGCTCCAGCAAAGCCTGTATTGCATATTCGCTTTTACACGAAAGTTCTACCATATACCAAGAATTGAAGTAGCAGATTATTGAACTAATCCGTCAAAATTCAACAATTTTTTGATTTTTGACTTCTAGCTTTCTATTATATCCCGGTTCTCCACTGGGGTTTACCGATTTTTTCCTTCACATCAAACTCCTCACAAAAAAAGCCCTGCTCAAAGCAGGGCTTGCTATGAAAGAAGTAAGATCGGGTAGACTTAGCCCACCATACCTCTTAGAACGTGAATGTAGTTCTCAGGGTACCAATAATGATGTCATCGTTGGAATCATTTTGGTTGGGGTTGGTAATCCAAACCACACCTGGTGTCACCGAGATATTATCTGTTAGCTGGAACTTGTAGAAGCCTTCAATGTGCCACGAAGCATCATTTTGGAAGCCTTTATCCAAACCATCACGAGCCTCAAGCTGAGCTAGGTAAGGCTCCCGGCCGAGTACAATCCCGCCTAAGTTACCTTCTTTTCCGAGATCCGGGAAAGCCAAGGTGACAGCGTAGTTCCAAATCCGAGCGTCGCCAATACCGATAACACGAGCAGCGGTATATCCAACCCAACCACCCAGGACAAACCTGCGGTTGAGGCGTAGCGAAGCCTCTAAACCGTAAGAGTTGCTGGAAACTCGCTTAGCGCGAGCGCCATTACTAAAGCCCTCAGTTAGACCATTAATGGAGTTAGCAACGCCAGTACCAGTAAAACCGCCTAGTGCATCTGTGCCATTCACCAAACCGTTGTCAAAGCCAAAGTTACCGCGATCGAAGTAACCGTGGTTATAACTCAGAGCAAATTGTAAGTTTCTTGTAGGCGTGAAAGTTAGTTGAGCCATCGCAGCGTAATCGCCGTTGAACAAGCCTTTGCTCTCAGCGGGACTAGCTGCATTTGCTGCCAGGTAGCCGAAGGAGAGAGAAGTAGGGCCAAAGATACCGCCCAACAAGCCTCTACCGCCAAAGGCGTAGTCAAAGCCGATACCTGCACCGCCGCCTAGACGGTAAATTGGGTTTCTTTGTGCAAAAGAAGTGAGTGCGCCGTTGCCACCCTCAAAGTCTTCAAAGTAAGGGTTGACAGTAGGGATGATATCGTCCCAAGTACCAGCATTAGCTGCAATGGTGACATTCAACCGCGAAGTTGCTGGGAACTTGTACAGTAGGCTGTCCAGAACGAAAGTGTTGCCCGTATTGCCAACTGCTTGCCAAGTCTGAGTACCTTCGCTAGTAGCGCCAAAGTTAAAGTTATCGCCGTTACCAACTTGCAGTCTAGTCAGCAATAAATCTCTACCAGTAAAGCTGGTGTTTAAATTGAGGCGAACCCGTTGTTGGAAGACAGCTTGGTTGTTGTCGCTGCCCAAGTCTCTGCCGAAGTTACCAATACCAAATCCACCCCCAAAGTCATCACTGAGGGCGAAGATTGCTTCACCGGTCAGCTTGGTGGTAGTAGAGAATTGGTTGGCTTCGAGTTCAGCAGTCCGAGCTTCGAGAGCATCGACGCGACCGCGCAGGGTTGCTAGTTCAGCAGCAAATTCTTCTTGCAAGCGTTGCAGAGCTGCTAAGTCTTCTCTACTAACTAAGTTTGCTGTTCCAGCACCGATTAGTTCGTTGACTCGCTCCAAGCAAGCGTTTAAGCCTGCGGCAAATTCGTAGCGGGTCATTGCCCGGTTGCCACGATAGGTGCCGTCGGGATAACCTGCGATACAACCGTAGCGTTCAACTAAGGATTGCAGTGCTTGGAAAGCCCAGTCTGTGGGCTGCACGTCAGAAAGTTGAGAAACTGAGGTAACTTGACCTTGAGCTTCAGAATTGGCTGACCCTTCGCTGCTGTATTGGTTGAGTTGTTCTAATGTTGAGGCTGGATTGCTAGTTGCAGGTGCGGCTGTTTGAGCCACAACTTCAGCCGATTTGGGCAAAGCTAGCTGGGTCTGGTCTACAGCTATCGGCGCTGGAGATTGCAGTGGAGCGAGGCTGACTTGCTCGTTGGCAGCAGGTGCTTCAAGTTGCAATGTGCTGGCTGGCTCTGTTACAGAGGTAGCGGGCACTGCTGGTGCAGGGTTGGCAGCGATCGCATCTGGTGTTGCTGTTTCTACTTGTTCCTGTGCAATCGCTGGCTCTGTTGTTACTTCAGAGAAATTGGAAACTGCTACGACTTGATTGGTCGCTGGTGTTTGCTCTGCCGCGGCTTGCACCTCTACCTGAATTTTGGAAGCTTCGGTTTGTGCAGCGCCGAGCTTGAGAGCTTCAGCATTAGGCTGGCTCTTGGCAGCCATAGCACTAGCTGAGACAACTAGGGTTGCTCCCAACACGGCTGGGCTGATTAACAATGATCTCCACAGAAATTTAGACATATTCACTCTCATCCTCACACCGATTACAGAGAGACTATTGTAGCCTTCTATGTGTTGACACTGCTATACAAAACTTGGCTAGACTTATCTAAGCTTCACCATTCAACTAGAAGTAATTTCTAGAGGGTCTGCTTCCTGCTTCCACCAAGGGAGTAGGCTCCAACTTGTCCACAGGCGTAAATTTGGGTGTAGCTCACCCTATTGTGCACGCGGTCATAACTATCTCTCTTTTGACATTCCCAACCTTGAGGGGATGGGATTCTTTAAAAAATTTGTCAGTCGTTGATAGGTTAACACAATTTTGGAACTTGATCAAAATACCAGCTTGTTCTTTCCATTTTTACTCGGCTCGTTCTGAGAGTCCGGATGCGGGTTGGGAATAGTTCCGGTCTTGAGTTGACTTGCTTTCGACTGTTGCTCAGTTTGGCGATCGCATTGGTTAATTAATTGGCCATTGCGCGTTTCCAGTTTGAGCTGTCTATATATTTTTTACCACAATCCCAGAGGTTCATGCTGACTCTTCCAGTTCAACCTCTAGGGTGTGTCCCAGTACGTTGAAGACTCGGCGGTGCTCGAATAGTTCCAATAATTCTGCGCTAATTTTGTTTTGAGCGGCTTCTTGCCGCATAATTTTCAAAGCTACCTCTGTCGGTAGGCCGCGTTTGTAGGGGCGATCGCCTGCTGTGAGAGCATCATATATATCTCCAATTGCCATGATCTGAGCTTGAATTGGAATTTCTATATGCTTGAAGCCTCGCGGGTAGCCACTTCCATCTAGTTTCTCATGGTGGCCGTAGGCAATACAAGGCACATCTTTGAGATCCTTTGTCCAAGGAATCCGCTTCAGAAATTCGTAGGTGTGGGTGACATGGGATTCTATGGCTAAGCGTTCGTCTGGTGTGAGGTTGCCTCTGGGTATCATTAGTTGAGCGATTTCTTCTGGGGTGAGAAGTGGCTTAATTTCTCCATCTATATCTCTATATGAGTAATCTGACAGTTCCCGTAGTTGACCGAGGGGTTCTTCTGCGAGGATGTGAGGCTCATTTGCCTCTAATAAGACATTCCAGTAACGAGCTAGTTGAGCCACCCCATCGGCTAAGTCTCCATCCAGTTGATTAATGTACTGGCAATGGGGGCAATGGTCTTGTGTTTCAGGGTGTCGATAGCTGGGATGCTGCAATAAGTAACTGAATTTAGATTGAGCACACTCCATTTCCAGTGTCCGGTGTGCTAGAGCAAAGCGGTGGCGAATGACATCGAGTTGTGCTGAGTAAAGCTTTTTCTGTTTGGTCAAGATGGCTTCGGGTACGCCAACTTTGCCGAAGTCGTGGAGGAGGGCGGCGTAGCGAATTTCTTGAATTTGGCGATCGCTAAAATAAAGAGGACGCAAAATCCCTGTCGAGACTACATTCACTTCTTCTGTTAAGCGCACTGTTAAAGCTGCTACTCGTTCTGAATGTCCCGATGTGCAGGGGTCTCTGGCTTCTATTACTTGTACAGATGCTCTGACAAAACCTTCAAATAGTTGTTCTATACTTTCTTGTAGTTGATTCCGTTCGATGGAGATGGCGGCCTGAGAAGCCAGCGATCGCACAATTCTCTCTTCCCACTCAGAGTAAGGCTGGGTCAAGTCTAAAGTATTCTGATCTGTAAGAACTACATCTGGTCTAATTTTGCGGTTTATAAGCTGAATCACGCCAATTATATCGCCTTGGCGGTTTTCCATTGGTAACACCATTACCGAGCGAGTACGGTAAGATATATCCCGATCGAAGCTTGTATCTAGCCGATAAGGTACTCCTTGGGGCAAATCATAAGCATCTGGTATGTTTAAGCTTTTCCCCGTCAGAGCTACGTACCCTGCCAAGCTTTTATCCGTCATCATTATGGCGAACTCGTTGAAGGAAAGGCTTGGCTGAGAGCCGTTTTGTGCTACTTTAAACAGCAATTTCGGCGTGTTGTCGGTATTGTCTACTAGGTAAACACTGCCCGCATCGCTGCTTGTAATCTCGCGACTTTTTGAGAGAATCAGATTTAATAGTTCCCGCAAATCCTGGGTACTGGACAAAGCTGCACCGATATCTAATAGCTGCTCTATTAGCTCAGTTTTCTTAGCTGGCTCGTTCAATAACTCTGGTTTCTCAAATATGATCATACTTGGAGGATGGCGAACAGCCGTTGTACTAGACTTTTGCATATCGACTTTCTCACTTCTGATTCTAACGCAGAGCAGTTGCGAAACTACAATCGTTATGTTACATACTCTGTGGCAGTCTGCGATCGCTCCTATTCAGAGAGGAGGAACCATTTTAAAAGGACTCAATCACTATATAGTAGGGCTTCGCTGGAACTCAGCCGAATAGTGCGTTAGAACTTACAACCCTCGCTCGTCATTGTCAAAATTTGTCTAACCCACCCTACAAGTTAATTTGAGTGTGATAGTTAGCGTTAGTACTATTTAATTTAAGCTGGAAATCTGCTGAGCTAGAGCCAAGTCTTTTTCTGTTAAACCGCCTGCATCGTGAGTTGTCAAGTTTATTGTTACCTTGTTATAAGAGATTTCAATGTCGGGATGGTGTGCTGCGGCTTCAGCGGGTTCGACTAATTTATTGACGAACTCGATCGCTTCTACAAAATCCTTAAATTTTCTCACGCACTGGATTTGGCGATCTACTAATGTCCAGCCGGACAATTTGCTGATGCCCTCTTGAATTTGCGCCTCACTCAGTAATTGAGTCATAATTTCCTTAATATTTGAGATACAGAAATTGGGTATTTAAACATCCCTTTGCCAAAAATCTTACCAAAAACTATCCGCTCTCACAAATAGTGTTAAGCCGAAGCATTTACACTATTAGTGAGAGCGGTCTAGCGGGTCTTCAGATTAGAACCTGACTGCCGGGAGTATCCCTAGCTCAGCCTGGTTATCCAAGGGATATCGTTCTCCGTTGAGAACGAAGGCTATCTGCTAGAGAGCAGCCCCGGCGCGCAGCCGGCATTCTCCAATCTGATGACCCATGCGTATACTACTTTCTATCATGGGCATCACCTCCTATAGAACCCTAAATGGTTTATCTCAAAAGTTTTACTTTATTCAGACTAACACAAGATTCCAGAAAAGCAAGGGATAAATCTAAATTTTTTTTAGGTTTTGACCTGGCTCTCGAACTCGCTATTTTATAAAGTCGCGATCGCTGGCGAGCTTGTGTCGGATGGCTATCTTAGCACAAATGGGGGGAGTTTTTGAGTCTTGATTGAAAAATATTAGTTTAGGCAAGGTGGGCGCGATCGTGTGTTCTTTATTTACAGGAGCTTCATACTTTTTTAGTAGTTTTAGGGTTACGACTAGGGAAAAGTTGTTTAAAGCTCAGAAAACAGCGACAGCATTTATACCTTTGCTGTGCGATCGCCCCGCCTGGGTTAGCCTTGAGAAAACTTAAAGAAATATAACAATCAAAGGCGAGTTCTCTACAGATGGGGTGTTACGAGATGTTGAAGTATAATGTAGTAATGCAGTAGAAAAGAGATACTACTGAGTATTTAGGAAATTTTAGAATGGATATTGGCGACTTGTATTCAAAACGGAAAAAGCTTACTGAACATGGCGAGCAACCAGAGGTTTATCAGTATACGGACTTACCACAACCATTTCG
>DATGYA010000636.1:0-5522 GCA_035298405.1 Kamptonema sp.
TACGCAGCACTTTTAACCACTTCGGCTGAGAACTTTGATTGATTTCTGACATTTTCAAATTCAGATCCGAACACTTGTGCAGCCGCTCGAAAAACTGTGGATGATCGGTATTTAAAATAGAGGGAAAAGCACGGGCAGAAGTTTCATTAGTTTTGCGAATTACCTCAGCATCAAACTCTGTTGCATCAATCCCTAATGAATCATAAAATCCCGTTCTTTCATGTACTGTCAGCGTATGAGTTGCAAACACTGAAAGCAAGAAAAAGCGACTCCATAAACGAGATTGCCAAGTTTGCCAGAGCTGAGGTTGCGATCGCAACAAAGCCTTAAAAATATCCCCATGTCGATTTTCATCCTGACACCAACTCTCAAAGTAGCGGAATAGGGGATAAAACTGATTCTCAGGGTGTTTTTCCAGATGGCGATAAATAATGATGTAGCGCCAGTAGCCAATCTTTTCTGACAAATAAACCGTGTAAAGCACCCATTCGATCGGGAAAAATGTATAAACTCGGTGCTTAGTCAAATAGCCCAAATCCATCGTACAGCCAAAATCGCCCATCGCCTTGTTCAAAAATCCAGCATGGCGAGCTTCATCCCGCGCCATCAAACTAAACATTTCCGATAACAAAGGACTGCGATCCTTCAATTTGCGCGACAATTCCTTAAATAACAGAAACCCCGAAAACTCCGAAACACAGGATCTCTCTAAATAATCCACAAATGCCTGCCGCGCCTCTCCCGTAAGATTAGTCTCTTTACACAAGCGGTTAAATTCCTCATCCCGCACGAAATGATGGCGGTTGTAGTCGGCCCGCATTTCTGTCAGCATCGCCTGTAACTCAGTCTCCTGGGCAGATAAATCCAATTGTGCAGTCTTTTCAAAATCTGTTGTGTAAAACCGAGGCGTGAGAATTGTTTCCTTGATTGCCTTCTTGGATGCCGCAGTTTCCAGAGCGGGCTTAGCCAGAGAATTCACCATAATGCTTTAACATCACTTATATAGTCAATAGCCATCAAGTTATATTAGTTTCTGCCATTTGTCTATGGTTTTTACATTGCCGCCACAAAAAATTACACTTCGCAAACAAAAAGTTAAGTTTTGCAAACAGCTTGACATTCATCACTCGATAGCTATATATATTTTAATTAGTCTGCTGATTTGCCCAAGCGATCGCGAAATTAACCCCTTCGGGTTCCCCAACTTCTAGCCTCAGCAGTCATCACCGAACACAACGATTCTGAAAAAACGAGGTATTTAAAATGAGTCAAGATTTAGCCCTACGCTTACGCGAAGGCACCAAACACTCCCACACCGCCGCCGAAAACACCGCTTACATGAAATGTTTTCTCAAAGGAATAGTCGAGCGAGAACCATTCCGTAAATTATTGGCAAATTTGTATTTGGTCTACAGCACATTAGAAGCAGAACTGCAACGCCACCAAAATCACGAAATTGTCGGAAAAATTTATTTTCCAGAACTCAATCGTACAGCCAATTTAGAAAAAGATTTAGCCTTTTATTACGGCGATAACTGGCGCGAACAGATTGCACCTTTACCCGCTGGTAAAATTTATGTCGATCGCCTCCAAGAAATTGCTAGCACCGATCCCGTACTCCTAATTGCCCACGCTTACACCCGCTACATGGGCGATCTTTCCGGTGGTCAAAGCTTGAAAAAAATCATTCGCTCAGCATTGAAATTACCAGAAGATCGAGGTACAGGACTCCATGATTTTGAGCAAATTCCTACTGTAGAAGCTAAACGGGAATTCAAAGAAAAATACCGTCAAGCACTTGATTCTTTACCTATTGATGAAGCAAGCATTGAACGCATTGTCGATGAAGCTAATTATGCCTTTCAACTGAATCGCGATGTCGTCCATGAATTAGAAGACGATGTAAAAGCCGCCATCGGAGATCATGTCTTTGATTTACTCACACGCCAAGATATTCCCGGTGCAACAGAACGCCCGCATCACGGAGCGCCTAAAGAACTCGTAACCGCTGAATATAGCATTTAGGCAATGTAAACGGCTAACTCTGCGATCGATGAGTGTCAAACAAATTAATGTAGGGGCTGGTTCGCAAAGCAAGATATTAACTAGAAACCAGAAAGCCATAAAACCCGCCCCTCCTCCTAATTTATTTCTCAAAATTCTGCCATTATTCACTACAACTGCCATCCATCAACAAAAAGGAAAAATTCATCCATGATCCATACATTACCTACAGTTCAATTCGATCCCGCCTTACTCCGCAAATACGACCAACCAGTACCCCGCTATACCAGTTATCCACCAGCAACAGAATTAAAACCAGAGTTTGACCCGATTGATTTTAGAGCAGCAGTCGCCGTTAGTAACTATAAAAAAACGCCCCTATCGCTCTACTGTCATATTCCTTTTTGTGAAACTGCCTGTTATTTCTGCGGTTGTAATACTGTCATTACTCAACGCAAAGAAATTTCCGAACCTTACCTAAATTACTTGCTTCGCGATATTAGCCAGATGGCAGAGTTGATTAGTCGCGATCGCACAGTTCAACAAATGCACTGGGGCGGCGGGACACCTAATTATCTGTCTCTCAGTCAAGTTGAAACCCTGTGGACAGCCATTAATCAACATTTTAAATTCGATCCCCAAGCAGAAATTTCCATTGAAGTAAACCCGCGTACTCTTAATCGCAACTACGTTCTATTTTTACGCGAACTAGGATTTAATCGGATTAGTTTTGGCATTCAAGATTTCAATCCGCAGGTACAGGAAGCCGTAAATCGGATTCAGCCAGAAGCTCTCTTGTTTGATGCTATGGGTTGGATTAAGGAAGCCGGATTTGAGAGCGTTAATGTCGATCTAATTTATGGTTTGCCCCATCAAAATCTGGACACATTTCGTGATACCATTAAGAAAACCATTAAACTCGATCCAGATCGAATTGCCGTCTTCAATTTTGCCTATGTACCTTGGTTAAAACCCGTACAACGTCGCCTTCCCGAAGAAGCACTACCCCAAGCTGCTGAAAAACTTGATATTCTACAAATGACAATTGAGGAATTAACTCAGAATGGGTATCAATTTATTGGCATGGATCACTTTGCCAAACCGAATGATGAACTATCAGTAGCTCAAAGAGAAGGACAACTGCATCGCAACTTCCAAGGCTATACTACTAAACCAGAATCCGATCTAATTGGATTTGGTGTCACATCAATTAGTATGCTTAACGATGTGTATGTCCAAAATCACAAAAAACTTAAAGATTTTTATCTCGCAATTGACCAAGGAACTCTACCAATAGAACGAGGAGTTAGTCTCAATCAAGATGATATCGTCCGTCGCACTGTGATTATGGAATTAATGTGTCAATTTGAACTCTCAAAAGATGATTTAGAAGAGAAATATCATCTGCGTTTCGATCAAGGGTTTGATGAATATTTTTTGGGTGAGCGTTCGGAACTTGAAAAATTGCAAGCTGATGGACTGCTTCATGTTTCTCACAATCGTATTCAGGTGACACCTGCTGGACGATTACTGATTCGCAATATTGCTGCTGTATTTGATGCTTATCTGCAAAATAAAATAACAGCCAATTTCTCCAGAGCAATTTGAGAGGAATATAAGGATTGGAAGTATCCCGCTTTAATCAAAGGTATGTAGTTGGGCTTTAGCCCTCTTTCGCATACAAGAAAAGAGGGCTAAAGCCCAACTACGTACCTACTCCTACAAAAGCGAGATTCTTCGTCTGACGCACCCTAAAATACGTTATCTTTTTGTGTGGTTGAGGAAGTATTAATGACATCGAATGATTTGTCGATATCACCGGAACAAGAACCAAATCTAGATTGGACAGCCGTTGTATTTTTCGCTAGTATTCATGGTCTAGCATTACTAGCTCCCTGGTTTTTTTCCTGGTCAGCTTTAGGTGTAACTTTGTTTTTACACTGGTTTTTTGGTAGTATTGGTATCTGCTTAGGTTATCATCGCTTGTTAAGCCATCGTAGTTTTCAGGTTCCCCAATGGCTGGAATATACGATCGCAATTATTGGTGCTTTAGCACTTCAGGGTGGGCCAATTTTTTGGATTGCCGGACACCGACTGCACCATGCTTTCACCGAAGATGAAATCAAAGATCCCTACTCTGCCCGTCGAGGATTTTGGTGGAGTCATATGTTGTGGATTTTCTATCCTTATTCAACATTTTTCGACTATGAAAAGTATCAGCGTTTTGCCCCTGACTTAGCACGCGATCCGTTTTATCGTTGGCTGAATCGCAACTTTTTACTGCTGCAAATTCCTCTGGCATTGTTGCTTTATGCAGTAGGTGGATGGTCTTTTATTATCTGGGGTATGTTTGTGAGAGCGGTTCTGCTTTGGCATAGTACCTGGTTCATTAATTCTGTTACTCATCTTTGGGGATATCGTAGTTTTGAAACTAATGATAATTCCCGTAATCTTTGGTGGGCGGCAATTCTCACCTATGGTGAAGGCTGGCATAATAATCATCATGCTCATCCTAATGTGGCAAAAGCTGGTTGGCGTTGGTGGGAAGTTGATATTACTTGGTGGGCAATTTGGTTAATGAAGAGTTTGGGATTGGCGCGGAAAGTTATTATGCCGCCTGTTCTAGTGACGGATAAGTAGTATATAGTAACGATCGGTTGATGGCAGAAAAATGTCAACCGATCGTTTTACACAAAGTTTCTGGTTGATGATGTTATTATAAAATTAGTTAATGTCTGTTAACAAATACTATAAAATATGAATGTTGAGCAGATAAGAAATAATGGTTTCACGATCGCTACCAATGTTATTGAACCATACATAATTCAAGAAATATGTCAAGAGCTAAGCACTATAAATACTACTGAATTAGAAATAAAGTATGGGCAAAGTCCCTATGGAATTAGAAATATATTGAATATTTTACCAAGTATCCGAGCATTAGCTAATTGCGATCGCATCAGAAAATTAGTTGAGCCAATTTTAGGAAGAGAGGCAATTCCCATTCGCGGTATTTTATTTGACAAAACACCGAAAGCAAATTGGAAAGTAGCTTGGCATCAAGACTTAACTATTGCTGTTCGTGAAAAAATTAATGTTCCGGGTTTTAATACTTGGTCAATAAAATCTGGTATTGTTTGCGTCCAGCCGCCGATATTTGTGATGGAAAATATTCTGACGGTAAGACTGCATTTAGATGATACAAGTAAAATTAATGGAGCATTGAAAGTGCTGCCAAGTTCTCACTGTCATGGTCGCATGAGTGCAGAAGAAATACAGGTTTGGAAACAGAAAAAAATCCCTTTTAGTTGTAATATTCCTAGAGGCAGTGCGTTGGTAATGCGACCCCTATTATTACACGCTTCATCTGTTGCAATAAATCCGTCCCGCCGACGAGTTTTGCATTTAGAATACTCCGCACTCAAGTTGCCGGGAGGATTAGAATGGTACGGAACTTAACAGAAGAGTTGATTATTAAATGGAGACTAAAAATCAAAAACAAGGCTAATGCTTGGATC
>DATGYA010000637.1:0-11446 GCA_035298405.1 Kamptonema sp.
CTACCCTTGTACCGTCAGGTTGGATATCGAGTCTTTCGGCTTCAAAGCGCACGCGGTTAACAGTGCCGAAGACTTGCGGAAAGGTAAAAAATTGCCCTCTCCTACCGCCAATCACAACATTAGCGCCGGGAGTGGCCCTAATGCCGCGCACGGGTTGCTGACTGAGGATGCGATCGCTTAGAGGTTCGTCTAAAAGTCCGCCAGCACTGATGTCTGTGGGCAATGTCGGGGCAAGATCGGAACCCGCAGTGGGAATGAATAGTTCGCCTCTTGCCTGTTCGATCGCGCCTGAACTCAAGCCTAAATTGTATTCCATGCGATCGCCGCGCACTACTTGCTGCCCTCGTCTGTAGGCAACGTTGCCCTCGGCGACTACTTGGCGCGTTAGCAAGTTCACTTCTGCTTTGTCAGCATCGATTACTGCCTGCTGAAATCTGACAATCACGTTGCCGATCGCTGTGACGATTTGCCGCCGATCGTCAAATTCTTGTCTATCGGCTTTAATTTCTACGGTATCTGACCCTGAAGGAACGCGAGTGGGGGGGGTCTGAGGCGTTGGTGCGGGAGTGCGTCTGGGAGGTGGTTGTGGCTGAGTGCGATCGCGCGGCTTTGCTGCTGGCGGTGGTGTTTCTTCGGGGGTAGGAATCTCTAATTGGGGCGGGTTTTGAGGCTCTATGGGGTCTGGTGTTATTGGCTCTGGGGCATTGCCAGGAACTTCTGTAGGTAAGGCTTCCGGGGTTCCCTGAGCTAATTCTGAAGAGTCGCGATCGCGATTTTGAATTTCGCGATCGACAGGTGCAAGGTGGTAGGTAGTAAAGGAGAACTCCTCTCCCGTTCCTTTGCTTGCCAGTTCCTCTGTGGGTTCTGAAACACGCGGTTCTGGATTAGTAAATCCTACTATGACAGCTTCGCTGCTATCAAAATCTGCTACTTGCTCGCTTGGTCGATCTGACAAATCCCTTGCCACTGGCGGCCCCAGCAGCTCTGCGGAATTAGTTGGCTCTGGGCTAAATGTTTGCTCCGGTAGCTCTTCTAGTGTAACTGGTGTGGCTGGCTCCGTTGATTCTGCTATTGGTGCTGCGTTAATCTGCTCCCAAGTTGGGGCGATATCCTGAGCCGGTAGGGTATGGACAATTGCTGGGGGTTCAGGAGGCGATACCGGATAGGGCATAGGGAATTAAAAATTAAAAATTAAAAATTAAAAATGTGTGAAAATTCTAAGGGGTAGGGTTTTTGCGATCGGGATTTAGCCATAAGATAACCTCGCCTGTGAGCGAGGCAAAACATAACAAACAGCTATCAGTTGACAGCTATTCTTGATTTTTGGCTGTTATACAACTGCTGTAGAGGGGCGATCGCGATCGGCTTTCACGCATTTAATGAGCAGATTAATGTATCACGCTCTACTTCCCTTTCCTTGTAGGGCAGGGGTTGGGAGTTAGGTATATAGATACAGATAATACAGTTTATATGCGTAACGGCTTCTCCCTACAACAGTTGCAAAGTAGGATCTTACTGCCTGTTTACTCCATATCTCTGCGGTTAGGGTTACGGGCAGGGTCATTGGACAAAAATCCAAAAATGAATAAACAAGCAAAGAACAGTACAACAATATTAACGACGATCTTAAGAGTGAGCACAGTATTTCTCTCCAGGGATGTGAAAGGCTGATTTGAGCTGTTGTGACAGTATGCCACAACTTTTTATAATATCTAAAGTTTGCTCAGTTTTTGCTGCTGAAAATTTTGGCCAATTGGATTTTTGCCCAGTTCCAAAGTTCGACCCCGATTTCTTCTAGCCACAACAGGGCTATGTCCAGCCACTCTAGAGTCTGTTCTAGAGGATGTTTGACGTATCCTCTTGAAATTACTTGAGCTTCCCACCAGTCGGGTGCTGGCTTGACTGAGCTGCTTTCTGCTTGCTCTTCTTTGGCGACGGCGGTTGCTGTTGTCTGTGCTGTTGAAACTGTGCTCGCAGTATTGACTTTGGCAAGATTTTGTGCAATTGCCGACGGTGCGGTTGCGGATGCTGGGTTTAAGTCTAGGGTTTCTGAGGGTGGGGCATAGCTTGTTTCTGCGACTATACCAGCGAGGAGGTTAAATTTTTCTTGGAGAGAGGTGGTTTCTGGGGGAGCAGCGCTGGTTTGTCCAAATAAGTCGCTCCAAGTGAGAGCGGTTTCTTCAGTGGTGCGATCGCTCTTGATGGTATCGAGTTCGGGGACGAAGGTTTCAGGTATGCGATACTTTGTATACAAATGTTCGGCAAGGTCTTTCTCACTTTGTTCGGTTTGACCGCCAAAGAAGTAGGTAATTGCGGACAAAATCAATTCGATAGTTTGCTCAAGATAGTCCTCAAATCTCTCAATACCTACGAGTTTTGTAGGCTTCTCTTCCTGATGAGTAATTTTTCCCGCTTCCGGCTGTTTGCTTTGCAGAAATCCCAGGGACTTGACTGTTAGATACTTAGTATATTTTTCGGTCTCGTCTTTGGGTAATTCTTGACTAGGTGCGATGGGTGCGATCGCGCCTCGAACTGATGGTAAAGATGAATTGGCAATTTGGAATTGATAATCCCGTTCTTTATTGCCTGCTTTTGGTAAGGGAGGGCTAAATTCTGTAGAATCTTCTTGGCTATTTGTAGAGAAGAAAGAGAGCAGCTTTGTTAAGCCTGATTTGTGCTTTCTGGGCAAGGGGGGGATAAATTCTGCTGACTCTTCTTTGCCGTTAGTTGGTAGCAACGGAATTGCTAATTGTTGAAATCCGTTAACTCCCAGACTTGCGCCGCTGCTTAATTGATAATTACTAATTGAATTATCTATTTTTGCCAGGAGTAAGTTAGCTTCACCAAATAGATTAATTTTAACTGCTACAGGGCTGGTTTGCACCCAAGACATCACTCCTAAGAATTGACGAAACAAACCAAATAAATTAGCTCGATTTGCTACTAGCTGTAAGTCATTGGTAAATCCTATTTGACTTTCTACTAGCCTTTGTCGCTGTTGCCAGTATTCTGCAACTTCGCTCAGTATTTTCTGTTGCAGTTCTTGCTGTTGCTGGGCTGTTAAAATATCTAAGGTTTGATTTTCAGGGGCAACGAGTACCAAGTTGCGGGTGGCGATTGCGGTGGCGATTCCTACAATTTGGGGCCGATGCGCGATCGCTATCTCTGGTGCAGGTGAGCATGAATCCAAGGATTTGTCAAGCTGAACTACTGCCTCTGCTGAAGCGTTGATGAATCCTAGCTTCACCGTTTCCCCGATGGGATTGTTAGGAATTTCTGGTGCAGCGCCTAGTGCCAGTAAGGGTGAATCTGAGGATTTTTCCAGCTTATTATCGAGCTTAGCCAGTGCATCCGCTGAAGTTGCGATTAAATCTTTAAATACTGGCAATTCGGCTTGTCCATTTTCCCCCAAGTTTGGGGCGGTAAATGGTGCTGTATCCCGATAATTAACGGCAGATATTTCCTCGGTTTTTGTTTGAGTTGTTGAGCCAGGTAAAGATAATTTTTCTAGGAATGACAATACTTTTTGAATCGGTGCGTCGGCTTCGGGAGCATTTAAGCTGTCGTCATTGACTGTGTTGCCTAATTGTGCGGCGGTTTTTTTCCCAACTTGCTGGAGTTGTCTGCCGATCGCGCGGGCTGTTTGCAATAGCAGGTAAACTGGGTAAAGTGTTGCTTGTACTGCTCCTTCGGCGGCGAATTTCAGATGTCGTAAGGCGCGATCGCATTTGTCAACGACTTTGCGTGACTGCTGTGAGATAAAATTGAGTAATCGGCTTTGATAGCGGCTGGAGTAAGACATAATTTTAATTTTAGATTAACGGAATTATTACTACTCACTAAATTTTACCGAACTATGAGCGATTCTATTTCACCTACCACCGATGAAATTTCTGAAGCTATTGAGAAATTGCGGCGACTGACTCAAGTTAATGTCCAGGCTAACTGGCATTTTCAAGTAGGTGAGCTGGCGATCGCGCCTTACGAGGAAATCGACTCCTGGCCGCTGGCTCAACTTAACGATAAAGGACATATCCCTTGGCCCTGTGGCAAACAAGTTTTGTGGTTAGGTCAACGATTGATCCTGCCCCACAATTTATACGGCTATCCTTTAGACGGTTTATGTTTGCGCCTCGCCCTGACTTGGTGGGCCCAAGATGCCCAAATTTTTGTAGGTGGTGAGTTAGTACAAGCCGGAGATTTATTTGACTCCTCGGCGCGAGTTTTGCTAAGTCCGGCTACTGTAGCTGGCGAAGAAATTATACTAGCTTTGCGCTTGGTAAGTCCAAGTCACGATGCTGGTGCTTTAATGCGATCGCTTTTACTCTGGGAAGCAACCGACTCTCTTAGTCTTGACCCAGCTTTTGTTGCCAACGAATTAGAAATTTTACATAACTTAATAAGTTTGACAAATTCCCAACACCCCCGCACCAGTATCATAACTTCTCCCACTAATGTTGTCAAGGGGGAAAAGCTCAAATCTCAAATTGAATTAATTGATTGGGAAGCATTACCCAATAGAGAAAAATTTTTGCGATCGCTTGTCACCCTGCGGCGATCGCTTTTAGCAGAAGATCCGATAGAAAGCGACGAAGAATTCAACGCCATTCCGGCTTTTGCTATTGAAACTACAACTAAATCCTTTCTCAGACAATCACAAATTCACCTACTAGGACACGCTCACTTAGACTTAGCTTGGCTGTGGCCAGTTAGCGAGACTTGGGAAGTAGCACAACGGACTTTTGAATCAGCACTCAAACTCTTACAAGAATTTCCCGACTTAATTTTCTGCCATTCCACGCCAGCACTTTACGCCTGGATCGAAAAACACCGTCCAGACTTATTTACAGATATCAAAAAACAAGTTGTCGCCGGTCGGTGGGAAATAGTCGGGGGGACATGGGTAGAACCAGAATTAAACTTAATTTCTGGCGAGTCAATAGTCCGGCAAGTTTTATACGGACAGCGTTACACCCAAGAAAAATTTGGAGACTTAATGCGGGTAGCGTGGTTGCCAGACACCTTTGGCTTTTGTTGGCAGTTACCTCAGATTTTCAAGCAAGGCGGAATTGAATATTTTGTCACCCAAAAGCTGCGCTGGAACGACACAACAGAATTTCCCCATAGTGTATTTTGGTGGCAGTCCCCTGATGGCAGTCAAATATTCAGTTTGATGTCTGCACCAATTGGCGAAAGCATCGAACCAGTAAAAATAGCAAATTATACCTGCGATTGGGAAGCTAAGACAGGTTTGAAAAATGCCCTATGGCTGCCAGGAGTTGGCGATCATGGTGGCGGGCCAACTCGCGATATGTTGGAAATAGCTAAGCGCTGGCAACATTCGCCATTTTTTCCCGAATTGAAATTTACTAAAGCCGTTGATTATCTGTCATTAATCTGCGGTCAGTTGTCAGAGGCAAGGGAAGATGCACCGCCATTACCAATTCCAATTTGGAATGACGAACTTTACTTAGAATTCCATCGCGGTTGTTATACAAGTCATGCCGATCAAAAACGCTGTAACCGCCGTTGTGAAGGATTATTATACGAAGCTGAACTATTGGCAGCACTGGCAAGTATCAGTGCAGGGGCGGTTTATCCCCAAACGGAATTAGAGATAGCTTGGAAACAAGTGCTTTTCAATCAATTTCACGATATTTTACCCGGATCTTCCATAGGTCAAGTTTTCGCGGATGCCAACCAAACTTGGGCAGAGGTGGAACGAGTAGGCGAGGAAATATTGACAAAGGCAATAGAGGCGATCGCAGCTCAAATTACCCTACCTTCACCACCGCACCCAAACGCTCAACCAATTCTGATCTTTAATACTCTTAACTGGTCGCGCTCTGAGGTAGTAGCAGTACCCCTGCCCACTTCCCCCCTAGATTGCCATTGGCAAATTTGCGACTTGTCTGGACGCACGCTGACATCCCAGCTATCCGCAACCAACCACAACTCGCAGCCGACACTGCTATTTTTCGCCTCAGAGATTCCCCCCATCGGCTATCAAGTATTTTGGCTGTATCCGCAACAACCCGAAACCCTTAAAAATCCCTCATCCCAAATCCCCCCCTCCGCTCCTCTTCCTCTTCCCTCTGCGTCCTCTGCGCCTTTGCGGTTCCTTAAAACAGGGGAAGCTAACCCGGATGAAGTATCAACTCAGAGAGATAACTCAAAAAAGCCAAAGCTACCCCAGGTTACACCCATAAGTGTATCATCCGATGGTGACATTTCCCAAAAAACATATTTAGACGAAAAAGATTGGATTTTAGAGAATGAATCGATCCGGGTAAAAGTAGACGCTAGTACAGGTGACTTATCCAGCGTTTATGACAAAGTGGAAAGTAGGGAAATCCTAAATCAACAAGCAGGAAACCAATTACAAGCTTTCCAAGATAGCGGTCAATATTGGGATGCTTGGAACATAGATCCAAATTATGCTCAACATCCTTTACCGCCAACTATCTTAAAAGATATTCGCTGGATAGAACAAGGAAAAATACAGCAGCGATTGCGAGTAGTCAGGCAAATTGGCGATTCAGAATTTTGCCAAGATTATATCATTCAAGAGTCGTCGCAAATGTTGAAAATTGTGACGATTGTAGATTGGCAAGAACGTCATGTATTAGTAAAAGCGGCTTTTTCATTTAATTTAGAAGCAGAGGAAGCAACCTATGAAATTCCTTGTGGGGCGATGGGGAGAAAGACGCGATCGCAAATACTCGCAGAACAGGCAAAATGGGAAGTATCGGCATTGCGTTGGGCCGATATCAGTGCTGACGGTTGGGGAGTTAGTTTATTGAATGATTGTAAATACGGCTATGACGCTAAATCAAATCAATTGCGATTAACTTTGCTGCGGGGTTCCACTTGGCCAGATGAGGAAGCAGATCGAGGTATACACGAATTTACTTACGCACTTTATCCCCACGTAGGAAATTGGCAAGATGCTCATACAGTTAGACGGGGGTATGAGTTGAATTTGCCGCTAAAGGTGAAGGTGTTGTCGGTAGGCGAAAATCGAGCAGCGACTTTGCCATCTGTGGGTAAGTTGTTGGATTTATCGGGAGAAAATTTGGTTTTGATGGCGTTTAAGCAGTCGGAGGATGATAGCAATATTTGGATTTTGCGGTGTTATGAGTGTTGGGGGGAAGAGGGGAAGTTGGAGTTGAAGAGCGATTTGGGGTTGGCGATCGCGCATTCTGTTAATTTGTTGGAAGCATCGGTAAATGAGGAACGAACCGCAAAGGCGCAGAGGGCGCAGAGGGAGGAGGAAGATGTTAAGATTGGGCCTTGGAAAATTGCTAGTTTTGCTGTTGTGGATCTAAAGCTTTATCGATCGAGATAATTCTGGTATAAGGCGTTTACTAGGTCTTGTAGTTCTTCTTCGGGACAGCACTCAATTACAGCAGCTAAGACAGCGAGCAGTTTGGCTGCACTTTCTCCCAACATTGGACTTAATCCCCACACATCTTGTACCCAATCTTGAGGACGCTCATCTTCAAATACAAAACGTTCGAGTAGTTGTTTGGCTTCGATTTTGGAAATCTGCATAGGGTTGACCTGTAGCTAAAAAAAATGTTAGACTGAATGAGTTTGTACGGTGAGTCAGACTTTCGCTATGGATTGATAGAATCATGCTTTAGACCTTCTGACAAACCCAACTCTATAATGCTAATAATAGCGTAAAATCGAACTAATTTTTTATCTTTATTTGCTTATGACTACTCTCACTCTCGTTGCGAAACCTGTTAGCCAGATGGAGTTTGCTCCTGGTAGTGTAGTCACTATCTCGAATGTGAGTTGGCTCGAATTTGAATCGATTTTACAGGAATTGGGACAAAAACGCCGCGCGCGAGTTGCTTATAACAATGGTACTTTAGAAATTATGGTTCCTCTACCCGAACACGAAATCCCTAGCGATTTAATTTCAGATATTGTAAAAACTTTACTCAAGATTACAGGCAGAAGATATCAACCTTTTGGATCTACTACATTTAAACGAGAAGGTAGAGCAGGTGTGGAACCAGATAGTTGCTTTTATATTGAGAATTATCAGCGCATGATTAACCGCCGCCGACTCGAAACTGATGACCCTCCTCCCGATTTGGCGATCGAAACTGATGTCACTTCTAAAACAAAATTGTCAGCATATCTAGCGATCGCGGTTCCCGAAGTATGGGTTTACGATCGCGGCAGGTTAACTATTTATTTGCTCAGAGATGGAGAGTATGTAGAATCTAATGTTAGTCCTACTTTTCCAGAAATAGCGATTACTCAGATTGTACCCGCTGCGGTGGCTCGTTCTTGGGTGGTGGGATATGTTCAGGCTTTAGAAGAGTTGGAAGTTGCGATCGCACCAAGTAATAATAGTTAGTAAATCCAAAAGTAAGCAATTGCTAAAGTAACTAAAGTCAAAGGCAACCCAAACCGTAAATGTTCCCAAAAACTCAGCTTATAACCTTGTTTTCCCCCCACTTCAGCCACAATTAAATTAGCAACAGAACCCAATAAAGTTAAATTTCCCGCCAGGGTAGAGCCAGCCGCCAATAACAACCAAGCTTGTGTATCCCCTTTGGAAATAAACGACTGAATAACTAACACCGCTGGCACATTAGAAATTAGGTTAGAAAGAATTACTGTTACTCCCAATAAACTCGGCGGTTTGGCAATTAAGCCAGTCAAATTATTTAAAATTCCTAATTCCTGAGTTGCCTTAGTGATAATGAATAATCCGGCAAACATCACTAAGAGATTCCAATCTACACCCTGCAAGATTCTGTCAGCTTTGACCCGGCGGGTAATTAAGATTATGCTAGCAGCAATTAAAGCGGAATCGGCTAAAGGATATCCAGTTAAAAATGCGATTAAAAGCCCAGCCGTCACCCATAAGCTTTTGCTCAATAAAGGCTTAAAAAGACGGTAGCGAACTAAGGGATAACTAGGAAAGGGTTTCCAAGAACGCACTTCTGGATAAAGCCACCACAGCCAAACCACCTGAACTAAGAGACAAATAAAAGCAACAGGAGCTAGCGATCGCGCAAATTCTAAATAGCTAATTTCCGAAAAAGAACCGATCAAAATATTTTGGGGATTGCCACTTATAGTCGCTACCGAACCTAAATTAGTCCCCCCAGCTAAAGCTAGTAAATAAGGTAAGGGATTTAAAGAAAGAGAACGAGTTAAATTTAGAGTTAAAGGTGTTAGCAAAATTGCCGTTGTATCGTTGAGGAAAAATGCTGATAAAATACCGCTGCCAAAGGTAATAGCTACTAAAATACCCAAGGGACTTTTGCCAAAGCGAGTTAAAAAAGCCAGTGAAAGTTGAAAAAAACCAGAAGCTTCTAGTGCCGAATTAACAATCATCATTCCTAACAGAAAAATAATTGTACCAGGGTCGATCGCCTCACTCGCTGACTTAAGGCTGAGAATGCCTAAAGCCACAACAAAAGCCGATCCCGCAAGCGCGATCGCAGCGCGGTTCATCCGCAGTCCGGGTAAGTATCCTAAACCCAGACCCAAGTAAGTCAGGGCCAAAATCAAGTATTTAAGTAGTATCATCTACAATAGAAACATCTATGCTACCAATTTCTTCCATTGTGGAGGATAGCGGTAAAAGCAGGCAAATTTGCATTTAATGAAGTGGGGATAGCTTCAGCTTGCTTGCAATCGCCGCTAACGCCGCTTCAAGACAGGGGATGCGCCAAAGTTGTAAATTTGTTACAAATCGTAGCTTTAGTGAACCAAAAGCATTAGTTTAATGTCAAGTCAAAGCTGAAGCTGACTACATAGACAAAGTTAATAAAAAACTATTTAAGCCAAAAGTGTCGATCGCAAAATCTCACTCAAGCAAACCAGAAAAAGATCGTCCCCACTCTCCCGACAGTGCGCTTGCAGAAGCAGCATTAGAGCGAGAGCAAAATTTGTTTGCAACTGGACCAGTCACGCTTTTTCGCTGGAACCCCAAAGAAAATTGGCTAGTAGAATATGTCTCCCCAAATATTAATCAATTCGGTTATCAAGCCACCGAGTTGAGCGGTGGGAAAATTGTATATACTGATATTATACATCCTGAAGATAGAACCAGAATAACGACAGAATTGCAAAGTTACACCGAAGCAGGAACTACATCTTTTGAGCAAAATTACCGGATTGTTCAAAAAGATGGTTTAAGTCGGTGGGTTTACAGTTTTATATCTATTGCACGTAACAGCAACCACCAAATTTCTCACAGCGATGGGTATATTTTAGACATTACTGAAACCAAGCTCGCACAAATTGCCCTCCGCCAGCAAGCGGAACGCGAACGCCTAGTAGGACAAATTCAAGCTCGTATTCGCTCTTCCTTGGATTTAGATGCAATTCTTAATACTGCGGTGACTGAAGTACGGCAATTTCTTATGACTGACAGAGTCGTTATTTTTCGTTTTCGACCTGACTGGAGCGGAGATATAGTAGTAGAATCAGTGTGTGCGGAATCCTTGGCAATTTTGAATACAAATATTTATGACCCTTGCTTTGGGAAAGCTTATGTTGAGGAGTACAAACAAGGTAAAATTAGAGCTACAGAGGACATTTATAGTGCGGGTTTGAACGAGTGTCACATCAATTTGTTAACGAACTGCCACGTCAGAGCTAACTTAGTAGTTCCAATTATTCAAAACGACCAACAAAGTCAAAATTCACATTCATCTTCCCTTCTCAAAGGAGGAGGTAAAATTCAAAATAGTTTGTGGGGTCTGCTGATTGCTCACCACTGCACTGGCCCTAGACAATGGCAACCTTGGGAAACCACATTACTTAAACAATTGGCTACTCAAATTGCGATCGCGATCGAACAATCTCAACTTTATCAACAGTTAGCAGTCGCAAACCAAGAGTTGCAGAATTTGGCATCTTTGGACGGTCTGACAAAAATAGCTAACCGTCGCAGATTTGATGAAGTTCTTAGTCAAGAATGGCAGCGATTAATAGTTGAACCAATACGGCTATGTTTGATTTTGTGCGACATAGACTGTTTCAAAGCTTATAACGACACTTACGGTCATCTAGCAGGTGATGCTTGTTTGCAACAAGTAGCCACTGCGATTCGCGATGCTTGCCGCGAAATTTCATCGGATAAACTGTATTTGGTAGCTAGATACGGAGGCGAAGAATTTGCCGTGATTTTGCCGAATACAAACATTGACGACGCGATCGCAGTTGCGGAAGAAATTCGCCACCGAGTCAAAACCTCAGCAATTCCCCACAAGAAATCTTTTGTCTGCGAGTATGTCACCATCAGTTTAGGTGTCGCGAGTACAGATGCTACTAAGGGTTTGCCGGAAATGCTAATTGCTGCTGCTGACAAGGCACTTTACGAGGCAAAATCTTTAGGCCGCGATCGCGTTGTCAGCGCAGCGAAAGAAGGATGAGGGGGAGGGAGATGGGGGAGATGGGGGAGATG
>DATGYA010000638.1:0-5252 GCA_035298405.1 Kamptonema sp.
TGAAACACCGACTTCCATAAATATTTTCCATCCGGTTTATGGACAAGTTCCGAGACCTGATGAGGATACACTAGCTGGTTTTGGAGGAAATAAAGTAGAAACAAGCCGATATGGTTTCTACGTGCAAGATCAAATTTCAATCTTTGATAATTTAAAGCTATTAGCAGGTCTTCGCTATGATAGCGCCGAGCAAAAAAACCGAAAAATTCCGGGTGATTCTAGCTCAGAGGGAAGCGAAACAACTCAAAATTACGATGATTTTACTCCCCGTGTAGGGATTGTATATCAACCCATTCCAGAACTTTCTCTATATGCGAGTTATTCGCGATCGTTTAATCCAGGTTCGGCAACAACAGCCAGCGGCGATCTTATTAAACCGGAAACCGGAGAAGGTTACGAAGTCGGAGTCAAAGCTGAGTTGTTCGACAGAAGGCTTGCTGCTACTTTGGCATACTTTGACATTACAAAACAGAACGTTGCTGTCACCGATCCGAATAATCTTTTATTCTCAATTGCCTCTGGGGAACAACGGAGTCGAGGTCTTGAATTCGATATTTCGGGACAAATTTTGCCGGGGTGGAATATTATTGCTGCTTATGCCTATACTGACGCTGAAATTACAGCCGATACCAACCGGGATCTGGTTGGTAACAGATTGTTTAATGTTCCCAAACATAGCGCTAGTCTGTGGACAACTTATGAAATTCAAAGCGGGGAGTTGCAAGGTTTAGGCGTGGGAGTTGGGTTCAACTATGTTGGCGAGAGAAAAGGAGATTTGGCTAACAGTTTTGAAGCCGAGAGTTATTTTCTAACCAATGCCGCAATTTTTTATCAGCGCGATAATTTGCGATTTGCTATCAACATCAAAAACCTGTTCAATATCAACTACATCGAAGCTGTCAGTAATGCCCGCGACTCAGGTAATAAGCCTGGTGAACCATTAACAGTAATTGGTTCATTTACCGTGCAGTTTTGAGCCAGAGATTGTGAAATATAGCAGAAGGAAGAAGGAAGAAGGAAGAAGGATGAGGTAATAATAGCAAGGGTTTTGGCAATCAAGATAGTCCTAACCGCCTTGGCGGTTGCTATTTAATATTAACGATCGCGAAGTTCCAGATTAGCTCTTCGATCGAGAAGTGAAGTCATGTTTGGAATTACTATATTTTGGGTCGCGATCGCCAACTTTGCCCCCTTCACCCGACGCACTCGATCCATAATCGGTACTAGCCGAGCGCTTGAGCCACAGGTTAATGGTATAGTGGCTGAATTGTAAGACCTGCATGGCATGGCTGGTTTCAGACATCAGTCGATTGCTCCCAGGTCGATAAAATTTTTTTATCTTATGTTATCCTCCAAGAGAGATGATTCTTCTATGGTTGGACTATAATAAATTTGTGATACTTAAGATAATATGTGGGTAAACCCTGAGTGCATAGGGTGCAACAATCTACTTGAATTCGCCAATAACTCGCACTTCTCGGTGCGATCGCCTCCACGCCAACGCCCCAATAGTCTCAGGGAAAGTAACTGGCGTGAGTAGTAGGGTTGCCAATAGGCGCAAGCAAAAATTGGCATCGCCTAATACGGCGTATTCGCAACAATTAACGGAGGATGATACCATGCCTCCAAGTTTGGCTATTTCGGGGATTGTGATGAGTAATGATTCTTTGGATCTGATCAAGAGCCTCAGCCCTAGTGCAATGGATCAGATCATGCTTTATTTGGCATTCAGTGCCATGAGGACAAGTGGGCACAGGCACGGGGCTTTTCTTGATGCCGCTGCGACTGCGGCTAAATGTGCCATTTATACAACGTATATGGAGCAGGATCAAAACCTGCGAATGACTGGACACTTACACCACATTGAACCCAAACGGGTCAAGGTGATTGTTGAGGAAGTCCGGGAAGCCTTGACTCAAGGCAAGTTGTTGAAAATGCTAGGTTCTCAAGAGCCTCGCTATTTGATTCAGTTTCCTTATGTTTGGTTAGAACAGTATCCTTGGCAGCCAGGGCGAGCCCGGATTCCGGGTAATAATTTAACTGCTGAAGAAAAACGATATCTAGAAGCCAAACTTCCTTCTAATTTGCCTGACGCTCAATCGATCAATTCTTTTCAATTCATGGAGTTGATAGAATTTTTGCATAGGCGATCGCAGGAAGATTTATCTGCTGATAAGCGGATGCCTTTGAGTGAAGCTCTCGCAGAACATATTAAGCGCCGCCTGATATATTCCGGTACTGTAACTAGAATTGACTCTCCTTGGGGTATGCCTTTCTACGCTCTAACACGATCTACTTATTCTCCGGCAGAGCAGGAAGAACGCACTTTTATTATGGTAGAGGATACTGCACGCTACTTTAAGCTAATGCAGGATTGGGCGGAACGGCGAACCACCAAGGTGATGCGAGTTCTGGAGGAGTTGGATATTCCCCCTGAGCGCCTTGACCAAGCTCTTGAAGAGTTAGATGAGGTGATTCGCCAGTGGGCAGATCGCTATCACAAAAGGGGTGAGCCGACTATGGTGTTACAGATGGTTTTTGGCCCGAAAGAAGAGTAGTTTCCTAATACTTAGTCGGTCAAAAGGAGTCAGAAATAATTCTGGCTCTTTTTTGGTATTGAGTAATACTAAATCCGGTTTTGATATCCCCTCAATCATTCCGCGATTGAAATCGCTACTACACAAACATCGCTTACCTGTAAGCCCGATCGCACAACGCTGACAAACTCAAAGCCACACACCTGACAGCGATCGCATAAAGTGTTAAGCTTTTAAACTGCGACAAAAATTACCATAGAGCAAAATTTTCATGGATCTCAAGTCTCTAATTCGCGACATCCCAGATTTCCCTAAGCCTGGAATTATGTTTCGAGATATTACTACTCTCCTGCGTCATCCCGAAGGACTGAGCTACACAGTTGACACTTTAACCGAAAAATGTTCAGGACTGTCCGCTGATTATGTAGTAGGTATGGAGTCGCGGGGTTTCCTATTTGGCGTACCTCTGGCTTATAAATTAGGCATTGGCTTTATTCCTGTCCGCAAACGCGGCAAGCTGCCAGCAGCAATTAACTTTGTTGAATACGAGTTGGAGTACGGCACCGATCGCTTAGAAATGCACCAAGACGCTTTGATACCAGGGAGTCGGGTGCTAGTTGTAGACGATTTGATGGCGACTGGGGGAACAGCGGCTGCTACAGCTAACTTATTGCAGCAGGTTGAGTGCGAAATTGTGGGTTTTGCATTTATCATCGAATTGCGCGATTTGGGCGGAAGGCAAAAGTTGCCAGATGTGCCAATTATTACCTTAGTTGACTATTAGTAATTAGCAATGACCAATGACTTCTATTAAATCGTCTCCTCAGTGGCAAGTATTGATTTCCCTGTTAAGCAGCGAGACTCTAGCTTATGTAGTTAAGCGGCTGTTACAGGCGCTTTTGACTTTATTTCTAGCATCGGCGCTGTGTTTTACAATTATTCAGCTAGCGCCGGGAGATTACTTGGATACCTTACGTCAAAATCCTAAGATTTCAGGGGAAACAATTAAGCAACTAGAGCAACAGTTTGGCTTAGATAAGTCTTGGCTTGAGCAATATTGGCGCTGGCTTTGGCAAATTATCACCCAGGGAAATTTTGGTAAGAGCTTTGTTTATGGGCGAGATGTGGCCGATTTATTGTGGGAACGAGTACCTGCAACCCTGGTAATGGCGATCGCATCTTTAATCGTAACCTGGGCGATCGCGCTACCTTTGGGAATTATCGCCGCCGTTAACCAAAATCGCTCTGTTGACCGATTCTTACAAATAATTAGCTACACTGGTCAAGGATTTCCCAGCTTTATTACAGCTTTGCTTTTGTTATTTTTAGCTCAGAACACCTCCCCGCTTTTCCCTATAGGTGGAATGACAAGTATTGACTACGCAGATTTACCTTGGTGGGGTCAAATTATAGATTATTGCTGGCATTTAATTTTACCAACAATAGCCCTAAGCATCACCAGTTTTGCAGGTTTGCAAAGACTCATGCGAGGACAATTATTAGACGTGCTTCGCCAAGACTACATCCAAACTGCCCGTGCTAAAGGTTTGTCAGAAAATCGAGTAATTTACGTTCACGCTCTGCGGAATGCAGTTAATCCTTTGATTACACTTTTAGGATTTGAATTCGCAAGTTTGTTAAGCGGTGCATTCATTGCCGAATTTTTCTTTAATTGGCCGGGTCTAGGTAAACTGACCTTAGAAGCTGTCACCAACCAAGATTTGTATCTAGTGATGGCAAGTTTGATGATGGGCGCAGTTATGTTAATTGTCGGTAATTTGTTGGCAGATTTACTCCTAAAGGTAGTTGACCCCCGGATTCGGCTAGAAAATCTTAAATAGGGTGGGGAGTGGGTAAGAAGGAAGAAAGCAATAAAACCAAGGGTTTCAGCAACTTGAGAAGGTCAGAACTGTCTGGATGGTTGCTATTCTAATTCAAAACAGAAGAGGGGAATATCGGTATCAGGATTAAACTCTAGAGGGTGTTTAGCACTTATAAATGCTGGTTAAAATTATTCTATTGAACTTTAATTGTAGATAGGATGACAATATGCCAGAAATTATAGGCACATCGCAGCCAGATAATATCTCAGGCTTATCAGAAGATGATTTAATCTTTGGCTTGCAAGAAAATGATGTCCTCTCCGGAAACGCAGGCAACGACTCTATTTATGGCGGTAGAGGTAACGATGTACTTTCTGGCAATTCAGGTAGTGACGTTTTATTTGGGGACAGAGGTGCTGATATTGTCACCGGTGGAGATGGGGCTGATGTATTTGTTCTCAGCCGTAACACTGGGGCTGATGCCTCTGGTACCAGCGGCGGTTTGACTTTGGCAGATGCCGACAATATCACCGATTTTACAGACAACCTAGATGTTATCGGTTTGAGCAGAGGATTGAGTTTTGCTGACCTCAACTTGCTGGAAGCCGGGAACGATACTTTCATTCAAGACAGAGTAACTGGAGAATTCCTCGCTGCACTCAGAGGTATTAAGCGGAGTTCGATCTCTGAGGCCGACTTTAGTACTACCATCTCCAGCATTCAACCTAGTCCGTTGCCTGGGGTTCCGACTACAGCTTATGCCCTGACTGCTGCAAATAGGATTGTCGGCTTTAATACTTTTGCTCCGGGAAACGCGCTCAGCAATGTGTCTGTCACGGGGTTGCAGGCGGGAGAAAGCTTACTGGGTATAGATTTCCGTCCTGCTAATGGT
>DATGYA010000639.1:0-3310 GCA_035298405.1 Kamptonema sp.
TGAAAATTGTGACAGCTTTAAAAGGAGCTATAGTTTTGCCTTTTTCAACCGATGCTATTGAAGTTTCGGTAGAAACCTGGGATTGGCTAGAACCCGATTGCCAAAAGACAGCTCAATTTTTGTTATGTCGGGTAATACCTCAAGCAGAATTGCCTGTTTTGGATGCGGTAGCCGATTGGCTGTGGTATGCTCCTCGTTTCAGTCGCTACCAGTTAGATGAATTTGAACAGTTGAAACAGCGCTTACAAAATAATAAGCTGTATCAGCTATATCGGGTCTTGATTAGCAATCGCTTGTTGGGTGATTCAGAAGACGATAATTCCGACTGGGAAGTAATTGAGAAACGCCAGCTAGAGGTGATTGATCAGTATCTAGAACAGATTTCACCCGCTACAATGGAATCGTCGATCTGCGAGATAGAAATAATAGTAGAACAGTGCCTAAAGGCAGGCGAACGCATTACACCTGGACTCAATTTACTGTTTTATAAGCTGGGAGAGAAAC
Source organism: Kamptonema sp. (assembly GCA_035298405.1). GTDB lineage: Bacteria > Cyanobacteriota > Cyanobacteriia > Cyanobacteriales > Microcoleaceae > Kamptonema. Next base: position 505 of record DATGYA010000639.1, read on the forward strand.
ATCCTAATCTTACACAGCAACTGGTAGTAGAAAAAGCAATTACAAAAAATCTAAGCATCAAGCATCACCTTGGTCATGTTGTTGGAGGTTTGTATCAATCAGATTTAGAAGTAGCTTGGTCTTATGTCAAGTCTTGGACTGATAGCGACGATCCTATTCTCTGGTTTGCTGTTGCCAAAAGTTACCATTTTCTGGATTGGAGTCGATTCCAGAATCGAGAGTGGGAAGTTTTGCACGACCTGACGGCTAAACAATCTTCACCTGTTGATTGTGAAATTCTTGAGCTTATATCACGATTTGCACCTTACAATCCCCAGGAAGCAATTAATTTTATAAAAATATTTGCTGCTAGTTCTGATGAAAGTGTACTGCTGCGTGTAGCAGGTGTTCTGTCTTTATCCTTTGGATCTATTGGAGATAAGTGGGGGCTAAAATTCATACAAAATGAAGATTTTGTGGCTATTATTCAAAATTTTGGGAGGCTTTCTAGGCTGGACTCTGCTGTTGGAAAATGTCTAAATCGGCTGGGGGAACTTGCCCCAATACAACTGCTAAACTTTATCGAACAGTGGCTCGTAAATAAAGCTAAAAACAGTGGTGCAAATAATTATACCATCCATTTTCCTTATTCCGTTGCGCTAAAAAGCATACGTTCTAGTCTTGAATATCCTGATATCCTGCGCCGTGTGCGCGACTGGATGCTACGAGATAATTTTTGGTTTTATGAGACTCCTGACGTATTGAAGGAATTTTCTGGTAGCTTGGAAGAGCCTCTTTACAGTGTGTTGATAGAGTGGATCGAATCAAGAGAGAAAAAGAAAGTCCATGCGGTAGCTCAAATTTTGCAGAGTTTCAATAGCGGTCCACTTTTCTACAGCTTGTGTCGACAAATAATTGGTCATACTAATGATGAAGCTGTCAAGAACTCCATTTCTGTTTCTATTAACTCAACACCAGGGACTATTTTTATTGGAAGAGGATTCTCCACCTTCAATAGACAGCGTTTAGAGGAGATAACTCCCTGGCTTCAAGATGAAAACTTTCGAGTTCAGAGCTTTGCAAAACGGATGGAGGAATTATTGCACCAAGACTTAGAACGTGAATTAGGACGTGAGGAATTTGAGGAACGCAACTGGTAGGAATACTCAGACGCAATAGCGATCGCCTCCACCTCGGTAAGTTTCCGAAAAAAGATAAACTGTCTAAAATGGCTGAGTTTAAACCCACAATATTTACCCCTTGAGATGTCAGACACATTCACTCACGGTTATGCCTTACTCATCGGCATTGGCGAATCCGCTTACCCAAAATGGTCACTTCCTATCACAGTTAAAGACGTTCAGGCACTCCAATCCATCCTTACCAACCCCAACTGCGCCTACCCTAATGACGACCAGCACATCCGCTTACTGCATGATGCTGGGGCAACGCACAGTGCTATCCTAGACGGTCTATCCTGGCTCAAAGAGCGAACTGCTGCTGACCCTGATTCGACGGTTATTGTCTACTACTCGGGTCACGGTTGGCTAGACCCATCTACAGACCGCTACTACCTAATTCAACACGATGTCGAACCCTTTGATATCCCAAACTCTGCCCTCTCTGCTGTTGACTTCACCAATGCGCTGCGGCAAATACAGTCACAACGCCTGCTAGTCATCATTGACAGTTGCCACGCCGAGGGAATGGCAACTGCTAAAAACAAACAAACTGTAATCAAACTCCCTTCTAGTTTTGTTGAGACTGCCCCACCTAAGAGCTTGGTAGACGACCTCAAGCAGGGTGAGGGGCGAGCTGTCTTCACGTCGTCGCGTGGGGAGCAAAAGTCTTGGATTCGCTCTGATGGGGCAATGAGCATCTATACTTACCACCTCATCGAAGCCTTGCAAGGTGCAGGCAACCTGCCTGAAGACAAGGTTGTGCGGCTTTCCAACTTGATGAACCATTTGGGGAAGACAGTCCCTGAGAGCGCCCGGACGCTATGCCACGCGGAACAGATACCTTTTTTTGATACAGCGACCGAGGACTTTTCAGTAGCCGTACTGTGTGGTGGCAAAGGACTACCAACAGAAGGTTGGGATGCTGTACAACCAGAAGCCACGGAGACGATTCGCCAACTTGTTCAGGCTTCGGGTTCTCGGAGTGTAGCCGTGGGTGGTGCGATCGCCAGCAGCCCTATTACTTCTGGCAACCAAAATGTGGTTCAGCAGGGGACAAACAACGCCAACATAGGAAAAGCTAGAGATGTATCAATGGGAAATAATGCCCAAGCAAATTATGCCAACAAAAACCAACCCTAAGCAATCGTTCTCGCTATGATTGCCCCTGATAACTTCCAGGCTATCCTAGACCGCATTACAGTCGGTACTCATACCGAGACTGACATCGCCGCCTTGCGACAAGCACTTATCATCAGCGGCGATCGCAATGTAGTGCAATTGGGAAAGTACAACCTCAACATTAATCAAGGTCGCGATATTCACGTGGGCGATCGCCATTACTACGGGCCCGATGCCGAAGCGATACAAGCTATTATCCGCAAGCTATTAGAGGAGTATATCGGCAATAAAAATTCCGAAATAGAAAATCAAGGAAGTAGCTACGTTTCGGAGACTGTTTACAGCACACTATTTCCCGTTGTAGCAATGCCTCGCTACATCTACGGCGTTCCTTGCAAGTACAACGATTTGCAAGCTAAGGAAGCATCTCAAGAAATTATTCACCCAGTCGATAAAACTGAGATATACCCTTTTCTTCTTCGGGGGGGAATGCTTTTCTGTTTTCAGAATCTCAAAGACCCTAATGG
>DATGYA010000640.1:0-6485 GCA_035298405.1 Kamptonema sp.
TAAAGGTTTTAGGCTTGTTAATATTTCTTGATACAGTGTCGTTTACTTTTGTCCGACTACTTAACTCATCGCCACACAACCAATTGTATTGATTTTTCAACGGATGACAACGGTAAATATACGGAGATTTTCTATGTGATACTACGGAAAATCGCAAAATATTTAATAAAGCTTTACGTATACTTAGTAAACTTTATGGTAGGGGCGATCGCATTTACTAGACTGTTCTCTCTTCCCTGTTCCCATTGGTGTCAACTTAGCGTCAAACCCTTAGTCCGCCAGGGACTTAAGTCCCTGTCTCAAAGATCAAGTCCTCTGAAGAGGACTAAGAAGACTTTGAAAGTTAATTAGTCCTCTTCAGAGGACTTAAGCTATTAGACAGGGACTTAAGTCCCTGGCGGGTTTCAGCTTAAGTTGACACCTATGCCCTGTTCCCTCTTCCCTGCCCGTAGCTATATTAATCCGTCAAGCGTTGAAACGTGCCATCTCCGTAAATTGCGCGATCGCACTCTCAACCAAATCAATTTAGTGTTAAATTCTAATATCGGTGGGCCAAAAGGAAGGAACTATGAAAGCACAAGTTTTCCGGGGTGTCAATCAGCTAAGCTACGAAGAAATTCCAGTACCAGAACTCGAAGCGGATGAAGTTCTCGTACAGGTACAAGTTGTAGGATTATGTCAATCAGACATTAAAAAAATTCGCTATCCTCTTTATGAACCGCCGCGCATTTTTGGTCACGAAACCGCAGGCATTATTTCCAAAGTAGGCGATCGCGTCACAGGTTGGGAAGTAGGCCAGCGAGTAGTAGTTATGCACCACATACCCTGTATGCACTGCGACTACTGTTTCAATGAGAACTTTTCGATGTGCGAAACCTATAAAAACATCACTACAACTGCTGGTTTTGCACCTAGCGGCGGCGGTTTTTCTCAATATGTAAAAGTGCCGGGACACATTGTTCGTAGCGGGGGTTTGATTCCAATTCCTGACAGCGTTACTTTTGAACAAGCTAGTTTTGTAGAGCCAACTAATTGCTGTCTCAAAGCAGTTAAAAAAGCTCAAGTTGCCCCCGGACAAACAGTTTTAGTTGTAGGTGCTGGGCCGATTGGGTTAATGTTTGTAATGCTGATCGAGTATTTCGGAGGACGTGCGATCGCTACTGATTTATTACCCTCTCGCATTGAAAAAGCTTTGAGTGTAGGTGCTGAAGCAGCTTTTGACGCGCGAGATCCCGATTTACCAGCGAAAATCAAAGCTCTTACTGGTGGCATGGGTGTTGATACTACCATTTTAGCAGTTCCTAGCGAAAAGGCTTTTTTCCAAGCTCTCGACTGCACCCGCAAAGGTGGCAAAATTCTGTTTTTTGCCGAGTTTCCCGACGAGGTAGAAATTCCCATCAATCCTAATATTCTCTATCGCCGAGAGGTTGATTTGATGGGCAGTTATAGTTCATCTTTCCGGTTACAATCTCTGTCAGCGGATATTGTTTTTAACAAGCGGATTGACGTGGATGCTTTAATTAGCGATCGCTACCCTCTACAAGACTTGAGCAAAGCCGTAGAACTTGCCGTAAAACCCACAGCAGATACTTATAAAATTCTGCTTTATCCTTAAATTGGTTAGTGGTTATTTGTTAGTGGTTAGTTGTTGGTTGGTTGTTAGTTGTTAGTTGTTCGTTTTTCGTTGTTAGAGCATTTCTCTTCCCGCTGAGGTACAAAAGTTCTCTACCCCCCAACCCCCTTAGAAAGGGGGCTTTTCCAGTTCCCCCCTTTCTAAGGGGGGTTAGGGGGGTAGTTTTTTTGAGATGCGTTGCGTTTGCGCTCCACCTATCCTACAATTAATTAATTAAGTGGGATAACCAACAACTAACAACTAACAACTAACAACTAACAACTAACAACTAACAACTAACCACTAGCAACGAACAAAAAACTACTAATAATGACGCAAAAAGGTTTCATCTTATGGTTTACTGGACTCAGCGGTTCAGGAAAGACAACAATTAGTGCAGCTCTCGCACCAAAGCTAAAAGCAAGAGGTTGCAAAGTTGAATTATTAGATGGTGATGTGGTCAGAACGCATCTATCAAAAGGCTTAGGTTTTAGCAGAGAAGATCGCGATACTAATATTCGCAGGATTGGATTCGTCGCCAACTTATTGTCGCGCAATGGAGTTGTGGCAATTACCGCAGCCATCAGTCCCTACAGATCGGTGCGGGACGAAATTCGAGCGATAGAGCCAAACTTTGTAGAGGTATATGTAAAAGCCTCCTTAGAAACTTGCGAAGCGCGGGATGTAAAAGGGTTGTATGCTAAGGCCAGAGCAGGGGAAATTAAAGGATTTACAGGAATTGACGATCCTTATGAAGAACCTCTCAACCCCGAAATTATTTGCTCCACAGCGGAAGAAACTATAGATGAAAGTGTTGTTAAAGTTCTGGCCAAACTAGAGGAGTTAGGTTACATTTGAAAATGAACGGCTCAGAATCAAGCTAAAAGCTTGCAGGCGATCGCGATGACAACCAATCTCACAATTAATATCGTCAAAAGTTTAATAGCATCAACTCTGATGGCGGCGATTGCCTCCGATCCTACTCAGGCTCAATTGCCACCGCCGCCGCCGACATTGCCCTTACCCGTGCCAGTACCTTTTCCCGCGATCGCACAGCCAACCAACCCATCCTCAGATGCGTATACTTTAGGAGCAGGCGATCGCATCCAAATTGACATCTTCAACGTCCCCGAATATAGCGGGCCTAACGGTCAGCACCAAATCCTAGCCGATGGAACCCTCAGCCTCCCTTTAATTGGCAACCTCGGCGTTCAAGGCATGACCTTAGAACAGGCTGCTGACGCGATTAAAGATCGATACGGCAAATACCTGAGACGGCCGGTAATTAACCTGAAATTAATCGCCCCGCGCCCTCTGCAAATCGCGATCGCAGGCGAAGTTCACCGCCCCGGTTCCTACACAGTATCCCCCTCCTCCGGCCCCGGCGGCTTAGCCGACCAAATCGGAACTCAATTGCCAACAGTCACGCGAGCACTACAAATGGCCGGCGGCATTACCCCCTCCGCCGACGTTCGCCAAATCAAAATTCGTCGCCCCCAACGCGGCGGGCCAGAACAAATTATTAACATCAACCTGTGGGAATTATTGCAAAATGGCGACTTGCGTACCGACATAACTTTACGAGACGGAGACGCGATTTACATCCCCACTGTCACCAACATCAACCGCGATGAAAACCGTACTTTAGCTGATGCTAACTTTTCCAGTGAAAGTACTCAACCTATTAATATTGCAGTAGTCGGTGAAGTCGCCCGTCCCGGTACATACACCCTGGGAAAAGATATCAACACAAATCCAGCAACAGCCCTTAATGCTAATGGCGATCGCACGCTACTGAACTCAAACGAACCAGGAGAAACAGGCGGTCAAAGCACTGTCACCAAAGCCATAAAAATGGCAGGTGGCATTACCCAGTTAGCCGACATTCGCCAAATCCAAGTTCGCCGCATCACGCGAGCAGGCACAGAACAAATTATCAGCGTCAATCTGTGGCAACTATTGCAAACAGGAGATATAAGCCAAGACGTAATGCTACAACAGGGAGACACTATTATTGTTCCCAAAGCAGAGAATACAAACACAACTGAAAATGCAGAAGTGGGAAGTTCTAGTTTCTCTCCAGATGCGATTCAGATCAACGTAGTAGGAGAAGTGCTCAGGTCAGGAGCGATCGCAGTCCCACCGAATACTTCATTAAATCAAGCATTATTAGCAGCAGGAGGATTTAATAAAGCCCGTGCCGACATGAACTCAGTAGAACTAATTCGTCTGAATCCAAACGGCACAGTTTCGCGGCGGACAGTACCCATTAACTTTGCGGCAGCAGTGAATGAAGAAACTAATCCTTTGCTGCGTAGCAATGATGTAATTATGGTAAAAAGATCCGGCCGCGCTACATTTTCAGATACCGTAGGCAGCACTGTAGCTCCTTTTAGTCCCTTCTTGGGGATTTTCCGAGTTTTCGATTTGTTCCGGTAAGCCAGAGATAAATTTTAACAGAAAAGTTGTAGGTGGAATCATGAAGTCAGAGCCAAATTCACAGCTAGCAGTGTTTAATTCTAATAAAAAACAACCACAGCAACAATTAACTTCTGTACTCTATCCAGAGGATATTCAGAAACACGATAAAAGTGAATTAGAAGAGGGAAGTATCTGGAATGTTTGCCAACGCAGAGCGATTTTAATTATCGGGGTAGCAGCAGCAGTAACTACAGCAGTTTTTAGCTGGACTTTAAATCAAACAAATCAATATGAAGGTAAGTTTCAGCTATTAGTCGAACCTGTAGTTACCGAAAAAACCTTAGCAAAAATCTACTCAGGCGAACTCAAGCTACAACCAGCCGCGCCTGCTAACTCCGAAAATTCAGCCTTTGATTATGACTCTCAAATTCAGGTTTTGCAGAGTCCTCAAGTAATGTCACCAATTATTAAACAACTACAAAGCAAATATCCCGATATTGGCTACAGAACTTTGTTCGGAAAAACCACTGAAAATGTCCAATTTGGAGAAGATAAACTATCGATTAAGCGAATCAATAATACCAAAATTTTAGAAGTGCGTTATCGGGATTACGATCCTAAAAAAATCCAGTTTGTATTGGAAAAAGTGGCTGAAGGTTATCGGAACTACAGCGTACAAGACGGTAAAATTAATATCCGCAAAAGCATTGATTTTATTCAATCCCAGATCCCATCACTGACTAAGCGAATTAACAGCGCACAAGCAGAATTGCAGAAGTTACGCCAGCAGTATAATTTCATCGATCCTCAAATCCAAACTCAGCAACTCGCCCAACAAATGAGTCAACTTCAGGCTCAAATGTTAGATACTCAAACGCAGATTAATCAACAGGAATTGCTTTATACAAGGCTGCAAGGACAGTTAGGACTCGATCAAAAGCAAGCATTGATGGCATCTGCCCTCACGCAAGCACCACGCTACCAAGCTTTGCTAAATCAATTGCAACAATTAGAAGCAAATATTGCGATTAATTCAGCTACTTATACGCAGGAAAGCCCTCAAATGCAATCGATGCTAGAACAGCATAAGAATTTGCTGCCTTTGTTGCGACAAGAAGCTGAGCAAGTTTTGGGTACTGATTTAGCTAAAGTTAAACCGCAAGTTCTGGCTTTTCAAGATTCTGTGCGGATGAAGTTAATCGAGGAGTTGGTGGGTACTGCTAATCAAATTCAGGTGTTAGGAGTACGCAACCAAGTTCTCGAACAAGCGGCTAAACAGTTAAGTCAATACGGGCAAGTATTTCCCGTTGTTCTCCGCCGCTATTCTGACTTGCAGCGGGAGTTGGAGGTGGGTAACACTACGCTGAATAATTTAGTGGCAAAACAGCAAGCTTTGCAACTTGAGGCGGTGGGTGCAAAAGATGTAGCTTGGGATATGATTGCTAAGCCAGAAATCCCGCGTTATCAGAATGGGGAGTTGATACCAGTTTCTCCGAATATGCCTTTGAATTTGGCTTTAGGTAGTGCGGTAGGGTTGCTGTTGGGGATGCTGTTGGCGCAGTTGGCAGAACGGTTTCAGCAGAAGGTTTTCCATACGCCAGAAGAGGTTAAATATACGCTGCAATTGCCTTTGTTGGGGGTAATTCCTGTTAGTGAAAAAGTTTTGCGGCTGCCTCCTGCTGATGCAGCGGCGATTGAGTTAGGAAATTTACCAAGTCCTACAAGTGCGTTTCAGGAAGCTTTTAGATCGCTGAATGCTAATATGCGGTTGCTAAATGTTGATAGTCCGATTCGTTCTTGTGCGATTACTTCTTGCCAGGTGGCTGATGGTAAGTCTACGGTGGCAGTGAATTTGGCAATGGCGGCGGCGGCAATGGGTCAGCGGGTGTTGTTAGTCGATGCCGATCTGCGACGGCCGCAGGTTCACGAGATGTTATGCTTGCCTAATTGGACGGGTTTGAGTAGTGTGATTACTCAAGATTTGGATGTGGAGGAGGCGATCGTGCGATCGCCGAGAGAGGAAAATTTATTTGTGTTAACATCGGGTCCGTTTTTTCCCGATCCAACTAAGTTGCTTTCGTCTCGAAAAATGCAACATTTAATGGAGAATTTGTCAAGTAAATTCGACTTGATTATTTACGATACTCCGCCGCTTTTGGGCTTAGCAGACGCGAATTTGTTAGGGGCTCACACCAACGGGTTAATGTTGGTAGTGGGACTGAATCAAACAGAGCGGGAGGCATTGCTTTTGGCCCTAGAAGATTTGAAAATGGCTGGCATTCCGCTATTGGGAATGGTTGCGAATGGGGATAAAGGAAGTAGGTATTATTACCAGTCTTACGGTCAGAATTATTTCGATCAAAAATCTGCTTGAGTTACGTCGTTATCACCGTACACCAACGCGAACACACAAACAAAGTCCGGCGGTTGAAACCGCAGCTACACAAACAAA
>DATGYA010000641.1:0-9128 GCA_035298405.1 Kamptonema sp.
TCCACGAGGCAGCACACTGGCTGGAAGAGTCTGACCCGGTCATTCATGAAAAAGTACAGAAGTTTTTTGAAAGCAGAACGGTTGGAGAAAAATGGCAAAAACTTAGTGACTTGACAGGTAATTCAAATTACGGGGATAATGAGGTTGCAAAGCCAGACAAATGGCCTAAAGCTTACATGGGTAAAAAAACTAACAGCGACAAAAATTCAGAGATATTATCAATGGGCATGGAAATGATGTACCGCGATCCGGTAGCTTTTGCCAAACAAGACCCAGAATATTTTGCTTTTATTCACAACACATTGAGAGGGAAATGATGCCAGTTGTTAAATTTTCAGAAACCAACGCTACGATCGAGGGCGGCGTTTGGACAAGTGACGATGAAGACCTAAATGACCTGCTGAACGAGTGGACGCAAAACGAAATTAGAACGGCAACGATCGGCGAACCGTTTTTCATGTTATATTCCCCGTCTAATCCGTGGCCCGACATAACGATCGCCCAAACAGCGGCAGAAACATGGGAAGGTAAGATTACAGACGAAGGGACACCGCCAAAACACGACCCTGACAGAATTTACTAATTATAGAATTCAACATAATATGCAAGCCACTATAACTGGAATTCAAACAGGAAGTAACACGGAAACATCTAAGTTACTAACCAAAATATTAAACACGTTTTACACGTCGGGCATTGACCGAATTAAAACTTATGGAAAAACTCCCAGTGGTAATATTGTTGGTGAATTTATTGCTGACGGCACCAGTTTTCAGTACATCCTAAATATGAAAACTAACACAGTATTTTATGAGCCAGTAGGTAGTAAAGCCGCCAACAAAGCAGATTCGCTGCTAGCAGAATCTGAGAATGCCGATCGATTTAAAATGATTTACTCTGTGCGCGAAGCTTTTGAAATTTCAGACGCAAGTGCAATTGAGCAAAAGCTAGACAGTTGGTTTTTCCGTGCGGATGCACCAGCAAAAGCTAAAGTAGGTGTTAAAGCGAAAGCTAACAAATCAGGGAAAACTTTGACTTGTACCCCCGGCAAAACGTTTCCGTGCGGCGCAGTTTGTCGGGCAGTAGGAAAACCTTGCAAGCAACCGATGTCGCCGGAAGTACAGGGAATGGCAAAGCAAGTTGCGGCTAAGATTAAAACGCCGACGGCTGCAATGACTCTGCCAACACAACCTGCAACCGCTACAGAACTACCCACAAGCAAAGCATCAGGAAAAATTACAGCTCAAAAACTGGCAGAACAAATTGCCGCAACTAAAACACCAGAGTCAGACCTTGGGAAAAAAGGAGAAAATAGATTAATGCCTATATTTGTGAACAGCAAACGCGTTAACGGACTCACTCAAGAGTTTGATGAAAAAGACTTACGTGAAGCAGCGGAAGTATTTATCAAGCTTGGAGGATTTACTGAGCCTCCCGTATTAAAAAGGAAAGGAGAAGGTGCTGATATTAGCTACGATCTGGTGTCAGGAGAATTTCAAGTAGCGACCGCAATAGTTGCAAAAGCTATGCAACCAAAAGTTTGGGATACTTTTCCTGCGACGGTAATTGAAGAAGGCAACGAAGAACTCATCCAAAAACAGATGAAAGCGCAGAAAAAAGCTAATGCTGCACAAAATACTGGTACTACAACCAAGAAACAAGGAAAAGCTCAGTCTATTGAGTCGTATGATGATTTCAAGAAAACAGCAAATAATACTTATGAAAATTTGAACAAAAGTTACAACTATGGAGGACTTGTACCTATTTGGCATTTACGCAAAGAAATAGGAGAACAAGTTAAACGAGAAGAGTTCAACGACTGGATCATGAAGATGCAAACTGATCGTTCATTCTACCTTCAAAGTGGAGAAGCCCGTGGAGCAACCAAAGAACAGAAAGAAAACTCAATTACGGATGATATAAGAGGGCTTTTGTTTTTCGCTAGTAGACCATCTTCTTAGTGAATTATTCAGAGTTTATGCACAAATAAATTCAAAAATTTGCGATAGATAACTCGTTAATCGTTTAGATTACCTTTGCTAATTCGGCTACCCAAACGCCCGCGCCAACAAATTCTCCTCAGTAGCTATTAACTCCCCAATCCACACCCAAGCCGCAGCCCAAGCCATCACGCAATCATCGTGACCCGCAACGGCTTTTCTGTCTTTGGTAGAAAAGTTTTTCATTTCCTCTATTCCTTGCCAATCTGGGGGATAACAGACTGTGCCACCTTCAAGCGCGATCGCCAGCCGATCGGTATTGACCCGCTTAGACACCGCCGACGTGTTGACTTTTTCAAACCGCAAGGACGATCGAGCAACAATCAAGTCCTCAAGAATTACCGCACCACCAGAATTAGACTCGATCGCTGTAATGGCTGGCTGATAGCTGTCTAACAGTTGTAGCACTTTTTCTTGATGGTAACTGTTGCTATGCCCGTTATCCCGGTACTGACAAACCAACTGATACGGGGCTTCAGTGACATCCCAAATCAACATACAGAAATAATCTGTGCCACCAAAATTAGGATCTATACCTGCGAGATAAACTCTATCTCGTTTAGCAGGACACCAGTTGCCGATCGCAAACAAGTTGACTAAATCAGCTTGAAACAAAGAGGCTCCCGATGCCGGAATTCCTAAGTTGTATTCTCGCTGCACCTTGTCTTCGGTCAGCTTTTTTTCTTCCCTAGTTCTCTCTAAATAGTCAGGAACCTGCGAATAAATAGGGTGAGATTTCCAATGTAGAACTGCTTTTGCCCATCCCGTATCATCAACCCAAAACTGATACGGTTCATCCAAATTCTCTCGCACTCTGGCGCAAACCCTTTCGGCATCAATTGAGCCGTTGTTACTGGCAAACATCTTCCAAAACCAAGACAGTTTACCCGATTGGGACATGGTTGAGACGATCGCCGTTCGAGCCTCAGCGCCCACCATTTCTTGCGCGGGGACAGCAGACGAATAAATCTCTTCGGCGTTGTCAACAAACGCGCTTTCATCAAATAACAAATCACTGACCGATTCTAGAGATCGAATAGCGTTATCCGTTGAAGGTCGGAACACCACGCGCCCGCCGCCTTTGAGTTCTAAGTCTTTCAGGTTATTGGTGGCAAACTGAAAGTTAGGAATAGCCGCTGGCATTTTACGGATACGCCGAGCCACGTTAGAGCTTTCCTCTTGACCCATAGACAAAATGCCTGCAACGTATGCAGGATTTAGGATTGCTTTGTGCAGGAACTTGCAAGCAATTGTCTCTGTTGCTCCAAGTTGTCGAGTTTTAAAGACTATAATACCCCTGTAGGTATCCAATAATTTAGCTAGTTCGATCTGATAGTCGTACAAATCAAAAGGGATAATCTTTTTGCCCGATCGAATGCGACACAAACGAGCAAACTCCTGGAAGTCTTCAGGGACGTTATATAGATTTTGTTTAATTGTTTGAGCATGATTCAATCCGGTGCGATCAAGAATTCGACTAGCGGCTTTAATTGCTAAATAATTCTTTCGCATTATACCTCTGTATCTTTATCAGCACTTAATCTTTTGCTTAGTTCATCTGTTCCCAACCTTTGATTAAATGCAGCGTTTATTTGTTGCTCAAGCATCATCGCGGCTCTAGTTAAGTTACATAAATTTTTTAAGCTCTCGGTTACTTTGATTTTTTCTGCATTATTTTTTGGTTTGGCTTCTGCGAGTGCAGCGTCAAGAGCGGAGTTGATTGTTGTCATTAACTTTTGATACGCGGCTGTGTTTACTCCGCTCATGGTTTTTGACAGTTTAAACCATTCCTCAAACTCGTCATTGTAACGATCGACCTGCTGTTGAGCATAGTCGGCTACGCACCTATTTTTAATTTTTTCTAGTTTGTCAAGCGTTTCTCTGTAAAGGTCTGTACGCATATATTGAGAAATACGCTGCGGTGTTAAGCCAAGGTGTTCAGCAACTTCGCCTTGACTAGCTCCGTTAAAAATCATTTCAGCTACCGTGGGAATGGCCCTAGCTGAAGTATATTTTGACTGTCCTTTTGTTTTTGGCAAAATCTATCCTATGATAAAAATACGTGATTTACGTTTATTTTAATTTATTTTCGTTTATTTGGAATAAACCATTGCCACACTATGAGCGACTTACTTACACTAAAATATATCCCAATCTCCCAAGCTGAGTTGTTTGACAATAACGCTAAACTCCACAACCTCGATCAGATTATTGAGTCGATCGCGCGTTACGGATTCAAGAGTGCTGCCAAATGGGAATCCACCCTGAACGGCGGACGCGGGGGTATAGTGGCGGGGAACGGTCGGGTTGAGGCTCTGCGAGTGATGGAGGAGCGCGGTGATGAGCTGCCGATCGGGATCGCTCAAGACACCGAGACGGGCGAGTGGTGCGTTCCGGTGTTGTTCGGGGTTGAGGCAAGCTCGGAGGCGATCGCGCGGGCTTATGCGCTCGATGACAATAACCTGACGCTGTTGGGCGGTGACTTTGCAGTGGCAGACTTAATGAAGCTGTACGACCAGGAGTTGCTGTTGTCGGAACTGGAAGAACTGAGCAAGTATGACGAAGTTCCGGTCAGTATTGGTGAAGCGAATTTAGAAAAGTTGTTGAATCAATTGGCGCAAGGTGGGAACGATGAACCGGAGCCGGAATATGGAGAGGACGATCCGACGGTTCCGGAAGGTATTCAGGTTCGTGAAGGGGTAGAACTTGGCAGTATCTGGGCTTTGGGGCGCCACCGAATTATGATGGGTGATTCGACGATCGAGGCGAATGTTCGGGAGTTGTTGCGCGATCGGTTTGACGATGTGGGGATGGTTTGGGCTGACGTTCCCTATGGAATTAATGTTGTATCAAAAGACGGCTCCCTTGGTGTTACCACCAAGGGGAAATATGCTCAAATTTTGGGAGACGAAACGAAAGAGGTTGCATATAATATTTTTAACCTGTGCCAAGAATTATTTAAACAGAGTGTTCAAGTTTTTTGGGGAGCCAATCATTTCGCCTCTGTTGTTAACGATTCTTCTTGTTGGATTGTTTGGGATAAGCAAGATGGAAAAAGCGTAACATTTGCGGACTGTGAATTAGCTTGGACTAACATACCTCAACCAGCAAGAGTGTTCAAGCATATTTGGGACGGATTTCGTAGAGATTCAGAACAAGGAGAAATGAGAGTGCATCCATCCCAAAAACCTATCGCGTTATGTGAATGGGTTTTTGAAAAATATGGCAAATTAAATGATAATATTTTCGATCCGTGCCTCGGTTCAGCACCATCAATTATTGCAGCGCAAAAAATGGAAGGCAAGCGCACCGTATACGGCTTAGAATTGTCGCCTGATTATATTGAAGTAATATTGCAACGTTGGGAAACTTTTACAGGCATCGCCGCTAAACGCATTAATTAACAGTTACAATTAATCTAAATTATCACAAAAATATCATGAACAAAATCACCAAAGCAGCATCTAACATCATGCAGCCAGAAAGCTTGGAAGAGTTGATCGAGCAACCCAATATTGAAGAAACTCAACTTGCCGCTGGTGGTCGCCCTACTCCTCTCACACAACCAATGGAAGCCCCTAAGCAAGAAGAACCAAACCCAGAGCAACCAACCGAGCCACAAATCCAAAAACCTCAGCCTCCAGAAGGGCAACCGCTACCCCCGAACGAGCGGGTTAACGCCGCCTACAAGCTAGTCTACGGCGAAGGTGCGGAAATTCCGATCCGGCACAAGTCGATCACCACCGCGCAAGATGCCGACTGGTTCATCCGCAGCTATATGGGCGGTTTGTTCGCAACACCAAACGACAATCCGCTGACTCAGAGATTCAGTAATTTAGAAGAGCTTTTGACGTGGTTCGATCGAACTTATCCGGCCCAACAACAGGAGGAGCGAAGCGAATAAAACAAAGTTAAATCAATCACAACATCAAATTACTATGATATATTCAAAACATAAACCAGCTTCTTAGACGTAACCAAGTAGAAGACGGAATATATCAACAGACTTAAATCTCTCCATGATCGGAGAGATTTTTGTTAGCATTGTGACAATACACAAGTCAAAATGTAAATCACCAAATAAAAAATATGACAGATACTGAGCAATTGCAACAACCCGAAATTCAAGAACCCGAACACAACAATCTCAAGCTGATATACGATCATGTGGAATATCAAATAGCATTAGTAAATCGGAGTATTGATATTTTAGTAACAAAACTCGGCTTTGTACTTGGGTTGACAACGCTTTTGATAATTTTCCAGACAACAGTACACTCGATTAATAACCATCTTTTATTTCTTAATGTGTTTTCAGTGATTTTGTCTTTAGCTACCCTTGGTTTTTGCCTTGCTGGGTTTCAGCCAAAACCTGGCGGAGTGTTGATACTTGCTAAAGCTTTGTATGATGAACATTACTACGATTCTGAACACTCTTTCATCCTCACTCTAACAAGCGTCGCAATGTCGAGCCTTGAGTCGCTTAGTGTTTTGCGCGATTTTCGGGCAAAAATGGCAAATTACGCAATTTGGTGCCTATGTGCCGCAATTGCTTGCAAAGCGATCGGGTGGATTGGGTTTGAATTGCTAAACCCGCTAATAAAATAATGTGACGCGCCGGGGTAGGGTCGGTGGTGGGATAGCGGGCAATTGTAGCTAGGTGACAGCAGAAACCAATACCGTGCGACGCTTATTAACTAACCTGATCTGACCGGGACTTGACTTTTCTAGCATCTTTAAATCTTTCAAGGCATCATCATAAAATTTAAAGCCACGGAGAAATGTATAAGTTCCAATCGGATAAGCCCCGTGTTGAGTCTCGATAATGTAGTCCCAAAAACTATCACGGTAAATATCTGCTTGGTTCAGTGCTTCAATACTGGTTAGGTCTGACATAAAATTTTGGTGTGCTGGGGTTGACAAGTGATCGGGCAGAGTTGCCAATATTTAGTTAGTATAGTTGCAAAGACGCTGGAACAGTTAATGGAAAACAAAACTTTCAAGTTCAACTTAAACGATAAAATTAAAGTTAAGCTCACAAACTCCGGACGGAAATATTTAAAGCAAAAACAACATAGATTAACCACAGATAGAGAGGGTTGCGTAGTATTGTCACTATGGGAATTTTCGGGAATTTTCGGCGATGCCTGCCAGTTGCCAACAATTAATCCGCCTGTTGAGCCAGATATTGTTTTGATTTTCGACTAACTTGATCGCCCGCGCCAAAGTTTGTTTTACTTTTAATAAAAATATGCCGTTAACTCTTGAATGTCCGTACTGCGCCAGTTGTAGCAACACATTTCTAGGTAGCTTTTACAGCGCCGTGTTGACCACGAAAACAACTACATATCAATGCAACCAGTGCCTTGACTTGTTTGATGTTCCCCCTTCTTTCTTTAACGAAAGGAGGGAATTGGTGATAATTTATGCTTACGACGGCTTAATGAATCGTGTAGCCGTTGATTCATATTGGGCAGACCCTGATAGTTTCAGATTGCCAAATCCTACGACTACAACACTAACTACTACTGGGGTTTTAGCAGACACTTTTAATCTGGTTAATTTTTTGTTGATTTTAGTTTTTAGTGCACTGTCCATAATGTTCGGAGTTGGGTTTGTAATATTCGGAGTTAGTTGAGCTACCGATCACCCGCAACTCAAATCAACTCCACCGATCGCCTCAAGCATCCAACCATCCCCGCAACTTCACCAAATCTTCAGCACTCGGTTCTCTTCCTTGCGCCATATGAATCCGAATAGTTGAGCTAACTTTAGCTTGTGCCGCCAACTTGTGCCACGATATTCCCCAGCGTTGGCGGTGGATATCCAGTTGGCAGTATAATAGTTATAAATTCAATTTATCCATAAAACAAATGGCAGATAATCAATTAAGTTTACCCTGTGATGTTGGCGAAGTTTCCGACGGCTATCACACATTTAATGAGTTATACGCGCATCGTTGCACCCTATTCCTTGCGTTTTTGACCTTAGCAAATAATGGTTGGTATTCAGAAAAACATCATGACGGTTCAGACTTACCTGGTTGGTTTATAGCAGGCGTTGAGCTAGAAGAAGATATGCAAATTACGTATCATTTGCCTAATACATATTTACGGATAGCTTCGGAACGTTTGGACTATCGAGAGTTTGCACCAGAATGGGACGGACACACGGCAGAGGACGTACTAACGCGCATTACAGATTGGATTGACAATGGTTCCCGCCTAATGCCAGTCAGGTTTATTGATGAAATTTTGAAAGACGAGAAACATTAACGGGGAGTAAAACAATGTGATAAAGTAAATATAGCGAGTCACTCAATATCAAGCCAAGCAAAAGTCTTCGGGCGTTAAAGCTTCTAATGTGAGAGGATAAATGACACCTGCTGGCATACCAGGGCTAAACCGTATGCCGTCGCCCTGCAAGGCGATTAATCAAAAATTGCAGAGGGATAGCCAAACCCTGTCAATCCGTCTATCCCATGACGTTAAATATGGGGCCAGCCGTGATAGAACAGTGGTAGTTTGACCCTAGTTGATGGGGTGGACGTTGGTTCGATTCCAGCTCGCGGCGCTGTCGGGAGTTGAAACCCGCTAAAAAACAAATTCCGTCTGTAGGAATTAAAACTTGGTCACGATGTTGCCAGCCGTAGCTAATTCATCGTTCGCTCAGCGTCCTCCCCCAAGACGTTATAATTGGGGCCCAGCCGGGGTTGAGCAGCGGTCGCTCGTCACTCTCATAAGGTGAAAATTGGTGGTTCGACTCCACCCCCCGACTTTACGCACCAAGTTTCTCTGAATATACCGCCGACACACCCCGGCGGTGTTTTTTTGTTGTGGCTCTAGGTGCGGGCTGATAACTGATAGCCACTGTAGAAACCATGTTAAACTTGTAGAAACCAAGTTAAAAACAAGTGATATGGCAACCAAAGAGCAGCAGCAGAGATGGAGGGATCGGAAAAAGTTGGGTGAAGTCGCCCGCTGCCAGAATTGTGGCGGGAAGAATAACAACAACCTGTGTGTCGCTTTCAACCTGTGCCTGAACAAGTGTTGGCTAAAAACACCAGAGGGTAGGGCTTACAACCAAGAGCGAGTCGCCCGGTCGATCGCCCGCAAGTTTGACAAGGTA
>DATGYA010000642.1:0-5370 GCA_035298405.1 Kamptonema sp.
GGTGAGGCCCGATCGCTTCCTCTACGACTCCTCTCTCTGGTTCTTCCAACATTTGAAATTTGGGTTTTCGACGGTTAAAAAACATGGGTAAATTTGATTAGTGTTACCAACAATTCGATGATTGCATGGGTCTAATAAACACCCACTGCACAAAGACTTTAGGGCTGTGAGTCTTGATAAACAAACTGAATAAACCACTGTGCAATCACTAGCAATCAGGGAAACAGTATGATGAGTCAGGGAGAGTTTGACAGAGCATTCAATGGATTAACACTGAGACGGCGAGAGGTGTTAGAGAAGTTTTTGGCTGGTGAAACAGATAAAGCGATCGCCAAATCTCTTTACATTAGTCAAGCAACAGTCAGACAACATATTAAAGCTATTGCTGAGGCTTTTGGTTTTGAGAATGAATTTTCCGATCAACGCCGATCGAAGCGTCCTGAATTAATAGCTTTATTTGCCAAGTACAAACCTGAGTTATTAGGAAATAGTCAATCTGCGATCGCGCCTCCCCTTGAAGTAGCAACAGCCAAGTCACAGGAAACAGCAGCAAACACAGGCGAACAGATTCATAACTTAGATGCAGCGCAGTGCAAGTCTAATTTTGTCGGCCGTGAAAATGCGATCGCACGCCTCAACACCCTGATCCGCCAAGGCTCAAAAGTTATCCTCATCCAAGCACCAGGAGGTGTGGGAAAGACAACTTTAGCCCAGGAATATCTAAAGTCTCAGGGTTTTGACTTAATACTAGAATTGCTAATGGCAAAGGAAAAAGAAAATATTACCCTGGTTGAAAGTGTGATTGAAGAATGGCTGAAGCGGGACTTTCAGGAAGAACCTGGCCGCGAGTTTGGAGTTACCCTTGGGAGACTGAAGCGCGAACTTCAGAAGCGCCGAGTGGGGATATTAATTGATAATTTAGAACCTGCGCTAGATGGACAAGGCAGATTTATTGAACCCCATCGCCGCTATGGGGAATTGTTGCGAGTTTTGGCTGATTCTTCGGTACAGTCAGTAACCTTAATTACCAGTCGCGAACCTTTGGCTGAATGCGTAGGTGTCACTAATTACCCGTTACCTAGTCTTGATGAAAAAGCGTGGCAAGATTTTTTTAGCCGCCGCGATATTGAGATAGATGAAATAACTCTAAAAGAAATGCACAAAGCTTATGGTGGTAATGCCTTGGCGATGACTATTTTATGCGATCCCATAGAGAGAGATGGAGGGATGGTAGCCTATTGGCAACAACATAAAGTCGAAGCTGATTTATTGGTAGAATTAGCTGTAGAAAACCTTGTCAAAGATCAGTTTAATCGTCTCGAACAAACTTCTCCTGAAGCCTATCGACTCCTCTGCCGTTTGGGATGTTATCGCTATCAGGACGTACCGACTGTCCCCACTGAGGGGTTATTGAGCTTACTGTGGGATGTGCCAGAAGCACAGCGCAGACGGGTTATTGAATCGTTGCGAAATCGGTCTTTAGTTGAGTGTTTCAAAGGAGAATACTGGTTACATCCAGTGATTCGGGCAGAGGCGATAAGTAGGTTAAGGGAAAGTGAAGATTGGAAAATTACTAACCAGACAGCAGCAAAGTTTTGGACAGAGAGTGTTAAAACTGTGGAGACTATAGCAGATGCTAAGAAAGCATTAGAAGCTTATTATCACTATTTTGAAATTAAGGAATTTGATTTGGCAGGGAGAGTTTTCGTAATTAGGAGGTCTAACAAATGGACAAAATACTATAGAGGAGAGTTTTTTGGTGGAAGCTTATACAGGTTCGGTTTGTTGCAACAGACTATTTCAGAGTTCAACCAAATAATTGATAAAATACTTCTGAGTATTAATACTGCTGATTTACTAATTCAAATTTATCTATCGATAGGGGACATCCACTATGCTAAAGGTGAACCTAATCGGGGAATAGATTATCATAAAAAATCCCAGCAAATCGCATCAAGTTTTTCAGAAAATACATATAAAAATGAAGAAATATTAGAAGTTTTATTAAAAGACATGGATTTAGTTTCTTTTGTGAACATTGGATATGGGTATATATACCTTTGGGAAATAGAGACCGCCAAAAAAAGTTTTGAAAACTGCTATTTTGCAACTAAAAATACAGAACTTCATCATCATTCAGTAGATGCCTGCTATTTTTTAGCTTTCTGTAATTCATGTTTGGGTTTGAATCAAGAAGCACATAACCTAGCTGAAAACGCTTATGGTGAACTTTCAATAACTGAGTGGCAGCCTTGGAGTCACGGGTGTGCATTAGTATTTTTAGGGTTCACCTATAAAAATTTAAGGGAAATTCCCAAAGCCTTTGAAATGTTTCAAAGAGCTATCAAATTTGCTGAAGACAGCTACTATATTCAGATTAAGGGACAAGCTTTCAGTGGTCTAGCAGAACTCTATCGAATACAGGGAGAATTTGAAACAGCCCTTTCCCATCATTCAGAATCAATCGAACTTCTGGATAAAATCGGCGCTAAATGTGACTTAGCTGAGGCGTACTATCAATTAGGCTTAACTTATCAAACAATAGGAAATACTGCCGATAGCCAAGAAAACTTTAACAAAGCAATTCAACTATTCAGAGAAATGGAAGCCCCCAGACAAATTGAAAAAGTGCAACAGGCGGCAGGCAAACTGATATAATAAACGTTAGTAACTAATGGAAGGTCGTATTGTCTCGCGATCGCGACTAAAATTCTCTCTGGTGGATCTTTATCGAAAGTCTCAGGTAAGGATGTACTAGCGATCGCGCATAGTACTATAAAGATAATCGCTTAAAGATTACAACTATGTTTCACCGCCGTCTCCACATTCAGTCCAGCTACTGACCAATCAGTGAGAATGAATTCGCCAGATAGTAGAGGAGTAGTTTCGCTAGTTAATGGCACAATCAGGATATCTTCTGAGGTGTGGGGTGCGCTACTACAACCGCAGGTCTTACTTTAGAGCTTGATAAGTCGGAGAAAGGGTATCGTACTAAAATAATGTCATTTTTGGAGTAATTGGGCATAAACATCATCCTCTGTATTATCCCAAATTGCATCTAGCGATCCTCGACTTGTCTGAATCCAGAATTCAGATTCATCATCAGGTAGGAATGTTACCAGAATTCTTGCACCTTCAGGAATTTCTGTTGGTTCCAACAATTCGATTTTGCCTTGGCGAACGATCGCCCAAAGTGTTTTTAGCATAATAGGGTGAGTCCAGAATCGTTCGGGTCGTATCTCAGTATATCTGATTCGTTCAGGAGTTGCACAATAATGTCTGGCATTTGGCTGGTGCGATCGGGAGATCGCGCATGGTACTATAAAGATAATCGCTTAAAGATTACAACTATGACTTCGGTATCAAGCGGACAATCAACGATCGTTCGTACTGAGCCGGGACTCGCGATCGCAGGCACAAGGATTACCCTGTATCAATTGATGGACTACATCTGCGCTGGCTATCCACCCACGCTAATCCGCAATCAGTTTTACATAACCGACGAACAATTCAATGCAGCGATGTCCTATAAAGATTACATTTTCTTTCTCATTTCTGCCGTCGCTAATTAAAATGTAACCAATCTAGCATAGTTTGTAATAGCAACCAACAATTTAAGCCGACGATAATGCTAGCGACTAACCAAGCTAAGGATTTTAGCCAGAGAGGATTCACAAACTCTCCCATCAAACGGCGATTTGAAGTAAACATTACCAGTGGAATCACGGCAAATGGTAACTGCAAACTTAAAACAACTTGACTTAAAACTATGAGGCTAGTTGTGCTATGTTCCCCAAATAAAATAATTGC
This sequence comes from Kamptonema sp., assembly GCA_035298405.1. GTDB lineage: Bacteria > Cyanobacteriota > Cyanobacteriia > Cyanobacteriales > Microcoleaceae > Kamptonema. Next base: position 3,811 of record DATGYA010000642.1, read on the forward strand.
AATCAAAGCGGGAATTATGGCAAGCATCCTAGTTACTAAACGGCGCAGCCAAGGGGCAAAGCGTAGGTGCAAAAAGCCTTCCATTACAATCTGTCCAGCCAAGGTTGCAGTCAGCGTTGAACTTTGACCAGAAGCCAGGAGTGCTAAACCAAATATAGCACTAGCGGCGCTAACTCCTAACAAAGGTGAAAGCAGTTTATAAGCATCTTGAATTTCTGCAACATCCTGATAGCCAGAAGTATGAAAAGTTGCTGCCGCCACGATTAAGATTGCTGAGTTAATAAATAGCGCTAATGACAAAGCGACTGTGGAATCAATCGTCCCAAACTTAATTGCTTCCCACCGTTTCTCGGAAGTTGGTTCCCAAGCGCGAGTTTGCACAATAGAGGAATGCAAATATAAGTTGTGTGGCATCACCGTCGCCCCTAAAATGCCGATGGCAATATAGAGCATTTCTGGATTATGCAAAATCTCCTTCTTTGGTATAAATCCTTGCAAAATACTTCCTGCCTCCGGTCGAGAAAAGATAATTTCTGCTGCGAAACAGACTCCTATTGTTGCCACTAAAACGACGATCAAAGCTTCCACATAACGAAAGCCTTTACCTTGAAGAAATAACAATACAATTACATCCAATGCTGTAATACACACCCCAAAAATTAGGGGAATTCCAAATAAGAGTTGTAGCGCGATCGCACTTCCCAACAATTCTGCTAGATCGCAAGCTGCGATCGCAATTTCACAAAGTACCCACAACAAAAAATTTACACGCGGACTGAAATAATCGCGGCAAGCCTGCGCCAAATCTCGCCCCGTCGCCACACCCAAACGCACGCATAGCGCTTGTAGCAAGATTGCCATCAAATTTGACATCAAGATTACTGTCAATAGCGCATAGCCAAATTTAGCGCCTCCTGCGATGTCGGTTGCCCAGTTTCCTGGGTCCATATAACCAACTGAAACCAGATATCCCGGCCCTGCATAGGCCATCATTTTACGCCAAAACCCCTTACCGTCGGGAATCGAGACTGTCCGATGGACTTCAGGAAGGCTGGGCCTCCTGACAGGATTCGAGGAATGCGGCATTTACTTGCTCTCCAGACATTTTCATATTGTTTTCATAATTGTACAACAAGCTGTGAGCGTGTCAACCATCTAAAGAAATATTAAGAGGGCTTACCTAAGTGTCACAAAATCAAGTTAAATTCCAGGTACGTAGTTGGGCTTCAGCCCTCTGAAACTATGAAAAAGCGAGCCCAGCACAACTACAGGTACGTAGTTGGGCTTCAGCCCTCTTAGACTATGAAAAAGCGAGCCCAGCACAACTACGTGCCTTTGTTTAACGATGCCCATTAGACATCTCCAGAAAAGCTGCCTGTGCTCGACAAGAGTTATTGGAGATGCCCATTGCGTAAGTCCTAATTAAGTACGCAGCACCTAACCGAAGTCTTCATTTTAAAACTCTAGTTGCATTGAAAATAGCCGCCAAAGCTACACCTACATCAGCAAAAACAGCTTCCCACATCGTTGCTACCCCAAAAGCACCCAAAGCAATAAATA
>DATGYA010000643.1:0-18512 GCA_035298405.1 Kamptonema sp.
GTATCTAGTAAAATTCTCATCAGACCTCTAATCCACTGAGAATATCTTCTGGTAAAGGATCGTCAAAATCATCGGGAACGGTAAACTCGCCTGCACACAAACCAAATGGTCGTAATTGTTTACTACTGGGAATAGGTCTAAGTTCAGCGATTTGTCGATCGGATCTAACAATAATCACTGTTTCTCCGGCCTCTACTTGACGGACATATTTTAAGGGGTCGCTTTGTATTTCATCAACAGTGACATTTAACATTAGATCGCCTCAATGGAAACTTGGCTGCTATCAACCAATAGAGTATAACTTAAATAAATCGATGAAGAAGTCCTTTATTGTTTGTTTTACTTTCTCTGTATCTAAAAACTCATAGCCACCGAATCTATATAAATCATAGCCCTTTAGCTTCAATCGTCTATCCTCTGCAACCATCTCTGCATAAAGCTGGGGACTTGCTTTTTCATTCTCAGAATAGTGTTGTTTACCATCTATTTCAATAACGACTTTTTTATAGGGAAGTAGTAATAAAAAATCCATTCTTTGCCGAGGTAGTTGCTTCACGCCTTCTAGCTCTTTCCAAGTATAAGGATCGTAGTGCAAATAAACTTGTGGAATCAGCGCGGGAAGTCGATCTTTAAACTCCTCAAAAAAAGATTGGTAATATGTTAGAAATAAAATTTTTTCTGGCTCATTTTTTTCAATAGATGCTTGCAACCTCTTGTAAAGGCTATGACGCTGGTCGGATCGAGTCTGATCGTTCAAATTCTCTCGATCGCGCCACCAATCAACTAACTCTTCCCACAGAAGTCCTTTTTCAGTAAGTGGTCTGTCATAGACGAGACAGTATTCTTCATTTTCGACAATCTTAATCTCATTGGTAGTAGCATCAACTAATACGATTTTAGGTTTTGGTCCATTTGCAGCAAAAATTAGATTCTTAAACTCACCACTAAGACCCTGACCTAAAGCTTCAAGGCTTGCAATTATTGCTTGATACTCATCATAAATTCCTTTTTTTCTCTCCCTATCCTTTTCATCAAAGAACGAAACAGGCAACTTCTTAAATACTCCTTTCAAAATCTTGGCTTGATCTAGCCGATTGGATTCTTCAAGAATACGAATAAACTTTTCCCGTGTAGTACCAGGTTCATAATTGGCTACGTCAATCTCTAAATCGCAATAGTGAGGATAGAACTCATAATGGGTTCTGTAAGAGAACTCATTCAGATATCCTCCAGATACCCCAATGTAATCATTGACTAACCTATATATTTCCGATTTTTTGAGCATTCCATATTTACCAAATCACCTCCAAGACGATTATTATACTCCATATTTAGCTTTCATTTCCTCAATGCTAATGCCCTTTCCTTCTTTCAAACTTTGACGAGCTTGAGCAATCTCCACTTCAAAACGCGGATCGCGCAACATCAATTCCTCCCACCAATCTTCTGCATCCTCGAACCCAATTAAAATTCCTACAGGTTGCCCATCACGAGTAATAATTACACTTTCCTTCTCGGCTATTTGCAAATAACCTGAAAGGTCATTTTTGACTTCATCCATAGAGACTTGCTTCATTCTTCTCTCCTGCCGAACTCGGCTAACCACATCATCGCCTCCGATTTCTCCCGAATTCGCAGGACTTCTACATTACCATCTCCATCTTCAGTGTAGCTAACATCATAAAATACTCTTAGGTCATCAATCCGCAATCGATATTGAGGTCTTTGCATCTCTCGAAGACGCTTGATCCGACTCTTACTCGTCTTTTCTGGTTCGTATCTTAGGAATGTCTCGATCGCATCCAATGCTTTAGCGCGATCGCTGGCTTTGAGGGCAATAATGTCTGCTTCAGCTTCAGGCGAAAAAATAATCTCGTATCTCACAATGACTCATTAAATCTATTCGTCATATCAGCTAACACTGAGCTATTGAAGCTCAGTATATTCATTCAAAATTACCCCTTAGCAATTATCCATTAGCCTTTATTGTCCCGTAGCCGATCGCCCCTGTTTCCCCAACTTTATTAGCACAAAATAGCTCAAATACAGTACATAAATTACTAAGCCGACCAGACCCAAAAAGCCTAAAAATTGAACGCTTCCATTGTGGTGAAAAATCTCTTTATAAAGCCAAGGTGCATCTAGCCAAACCCGACAAAATGGCTCATCTATTAACTGACTTTGAGATTTGAAAGCGCAAGTGATAAAAGGAATGTATGCGATCGCGCCTATTGCACTATAAACACTAACCGCCCAACGCCACGAACTAAAACTCAGTTTCAGCGGCGACTGTTGGCGATCGTCAATTTCTTCATTTAAGTCTACCCAAAACCACAGAGACAGAGGAATCAACACCCTTGCTACCAGGGACAAGCCAAAACTGATCGGCAAAGCAGCAATCATCAGGTAAACTGTAATCGCTAACAAGCTAGCCACTCGCCAGTAAATAATTAATAACCGCACCATTGCGTCAGCTTTTTCAACAAAAGCCCAAATCAACAAAATTAGCGGTAGCAAAACCATAAAAAGCAACGCCAGTCGATAATCCGTCCAGACTAGCGGTTGAAACCAAGGCGATGTAGCAGCCAATAAAAAACTCGACATTTTCAGGCAAATTTAATTAGATATTTTTACAAGAATTATACTACACAAACAAAACAAGCAAATGGGATACTTTTTTCAAGTCCCAATTGCTTGCTAAGGTTTGCCAGCTTTACGATCGCTCAAAGCAGGCTATTTTATTCCTCATAGAGTCGGCACTCAGCCGCGTCAGGGTTATCGTCGCAATATTTTTCAAAAGAATTCTTCGGTTTGTTCTGCTTCTGGTGGGAAGCTTCAGCTTGCAGTTCTTCAACCGCATCCCATGCTGCTGCACATTCACCAGACGTGCCGCCTTTAATATCGCAGACAGCACGAGCGTTTGCGAGTTCTTCGTCAATTTTTTCTTGGATGTTATTCATGGATATTGTCTCAGTCACTTTAATCACTAGGAGAAACCTCCCCCGTTTGAAAGTTAGTTAGAGGTTCCAGTTGTAGATTGGGCTAAATTACCCAACCAGTAGCAGTTTCAGATGTGCTACTCAACTATTCATACTTGAAACTGGGTATGACAACTGTATTGAGCTTTATCTTTTAAGATTTGGCTGCTAATCCCAGTTGACACCTGACAGACTTACCAGATTCATACCTTAATTTATCTTAACATGGGATTCCCTACGGAGCGATCTGCTGTCAGCGGATCGCTCTTCCGGTGGCATAAGCAGGTTAGCCTAGAGTGAATCCCCAGTGTTTTAAGTGGGCAGTCTCAACCTTAATCTAAATGTGCGATCGCGAAATGCCGCGCCGAAGGTATCGCATCCAGATACCAGAGGATTTATAGATAGTATCTTTTGAAATCACAACTCAAGCACACTGAGGGGACAACTCGATCGGCTCACAGCTTGAGGCACACGGCAGGGCCCCTGGGGTTGTGTTCGGGTATCGATCTGAGGCAAGTGCAAGATTTGTTGGGTCAGAAAGATCCGAAAATTACAGCTCTGTACGCTCATGCCAGCGATCGCCATGCTTTCAATCCAGCTTTGGGGATAGATGTGAAGATTTGAAGATGGCAAAAAAGAAACTGTTTGAATTGGTTTGGTTTTGGGGTGAAATGAGCAATCGAACAGAAACTTATGCTAAGGATTTGATTAGCAGTTTTGAATATAGCCTTTCTCTGTCTGGTGAGGTACATATAGCTTTACCCCCAACCCCGATCTTCGGGGGCTTTTACAGTTCATCCCCAATGCAGGGGGAGTAGTTGCGTAACTGTATAACTGAGAACCGCTATATTGCGATCGCCTCTTATAAACCTATATACAAATTCCCAAAAACACGAGGAACCATGAACGATCAGGATTTGTTATTTTCGTATCCCGTCGATTTAACCAATTGTGACAGAGAACCTATTCACATTCCGGGATCTATTCAGCCTCACGGAATTCTTTTTGTACTGCAAGAACCTCAGCTAAGAATCTTACAAGTTAGTTATAATACTTTGGAGATTCTCGGTATTCATCCTCAAAAGATGTTGGGGAAAAAATTAAAAGCTTTTCTCGACTCGCAAATAGTTAAACAAATCAAGAAAAAATTAGGTGAGGGGCTGGCAACAATCAATCCGCTCAAATTATCTATCAATACTAAAAAAGGGGAAGTGTTCTTTGACGGCATTCTCCATCGTTCTGAGGGAGCGATAATTCTTGAATTAGAACCTGTTACATCAAAAGAATTTAGTAATTTTTTTAGTCTCTATCATTTACTTCAATCGCCTATTGCCAACATCCAAAAAACACGCACTTTGAATGAGATATGTCAAGCGCTCGTCGAAGAAGTGCGAAAACTGACGGGCTTCGATCGCGTGATGGTGTATAAATTTGATGCGGAAGAGGCGGGTACGGTCATAGCTGAAGATAAATTAGAGGGATTAAGTCCTTACCTTGGCTTACACTATCCAGCTTCAGACATTCCCCGCCAAGCAAGGCATTTGTATGGACTTAATTTACTGCGATTAATTTCTGATGTAAATTACCAACCTGTAGAACTATTTCCTGTTGATAATCCAGTTACCAATCAACCCCTCGATCTCAGCTTTAGCGTGTTAAGAAGCGTTTCTCCCATCCATATTGAGTATCTCAAAAATATGGGTGTTGGGGCTTCAATGTCAATCTCGTTAATTCGGAATCAAAAACTCTGGGGTTTAATTGCTTGTCATCATCAGTCGCCGAAGTATGTTCCTTCTGAAATCCGTACTGCTTGCGAGCTTTTAGGGAAAGTAATGGCTTTAGAACTGGCTTCTAAGGAAGACAACGAGAGATTGGATTATCGGCTAAAGTTAAACTCGATTCAGTCTAAATTTGTCGAAGCTATTTCTCAAGAAGAGAGTTTTGTAGACGGTTTACTGAAGGAGAGAAGTAATTTAGTAGAATTAATAGGCGCTCAAGGAGCAGCCATTTGTGAAGATGAAAGTTTAACTATCATCGGTAACACGCCAGATTTGGCTGATATTCACGATTTAATAAATTGGTTGACAACTATTAATCAAGACATTTTTTATACAGATTCTTTACCTAAACTTTATCCAGCCGCTGAGAAATATAAAGAAGTTGCTAGTGGAATGCTAGCGATTTCTATATCTCACATCCAAAAGCATTATATTTTGTGGTTTCGTCCGGAGGTTATTCAAACCGTAAACTGGGCAGGTAATCCCAATAAGCCTGTTGAAGTTGCAAGGAATGGGGAACTACGCCTAACGCCTCGTAAATCGTTTGAACTCTGGAAAGAAACGGTTTTATTTCAATCTTTACCCTGGGAGCAGTGCGAAATCGAAATAGCTTTAGAATTGAGAAGTGCAATCGTGGGGATCGTGTTACGCAAAGCTGAGGAAATCGCCAAGGTTAATCAGCAATTAACCTTAGCTTTATCATCTGCCAAAATGGGAATTTGGGATTGGGATTTACTGACCGATCGCATTATTTGGTCAAGGGGTCACGAACAGTTATTTGGGATAGAACCCGGAACGTTTGATGGTACTTATAAAGCTTTTGAAGCTTTTATTTATCCTGAAGATCGAGCAGCGATCGCATTAGCTGTAGAGCGATCGCGCCTAGAAAGGCAAGATTACGAACATCAATTCCGCGTAGTTTGGCCTGATGGTAGCATCCACTGGATCGAGGCGAAGGGCAAATTTCTCTATGACAACAATGGTAATCCGGTGCGAATGCTGGGAACAGTGGTGGAAATTAGCGATCGCAAAGCCAGAGAAAGCCAACTGCGCCTGCTGGAATCCGTTGTCATCTCGACTAACGATGCCGTCATCATTACCGAGGCAGAACCAATTGACGAACCTGGCCCTCGGATCGTATACGTCAATCCTGCCTTCACCCGGATGACGGGCTATACCCTAGAGGAAGTTTTAGGTAAAACACCGCGTATCTTACAAAGAAAAAAAACAAACCGGACGGCTTTAGATCGAATTCGCACAGCCTTGCAAAACTGGCAACCCATGCGGACTGACTTGATTAACTATCGCAAAGATGGTTCCCCATATTGGGTTGAACTCAGTATTGTACCCGTTGCCGATGAAACAGGCAGGTATACCAATTGGGTAGCGGTACAGCGCGATATTACAGAACGCAAGCAAGCTGAAACTGCTTTACAGCAACTCAATCAACAGTTAGAAATGCGAGTTCAGCAGCGAACGGTCGCGCTAGAACGTTCTCAAGCAACCTTACAACAGCAAATGGAACGAGAACGTTTGATGGTGGCGATCGCTCAACAAATCCGCCATTCCCTCAACCTAAGCGAAATCCTCAATACGAGCGTTAATCAAGTGCAACAGTTGCTAGCGGCCGATCGAGTGGTGATTTATCGAATTTGGCCGGATAGTACCGGAACCGTTATCGCTGAAGCGATCGCACCCGAATGGCCCAAGATTGCCAACATTACCTTACCCGAAGAAGCTTTCCCCGAACACTGCCGTCTGAGTTACGCTCAGGGAAAAGTTTTTACTCTCACTGACCGCCTAAGCAACGAAGCTTTGCTTCCCTGTATGGTGGAATTTCTCGCACAGATTCAAGTTAGAGCCGAACTGGTCGTTCCGATTATCCAACAAAATAACCTTTGGGGACTGCTGATTACCCATCAGTGTGCTCGATCGAGAGAGTGGCAACCTTGGGAAGTTGAATTGCTTCAGCAGCTAGCTAATCAGATGGCGATCGCGATTCAGCAATCAGAACTTTACCAGCAACTTCAGGACGAACTAAAAGAACGCCAGCAAGTAGCAGCAGCATTAAAGCAGAGTGAAGCCGAATTCCGCTCTTTAAGTGAGAATTCGCCCGTCGGTATCATCCGCATAGATGCACAGGGCCGGTGTACTTATACTAATCCACGCTCTCAAGCTATTTGTGGATACACCTTTGCAGAAGCGTTAGGAGAAGGTTGGTTACAATTCGTTCACCCGGAAGACCAAGAATGGCTAATGCAAGAATGGTCGCAAACCCTATCCGCACAACAGGAATTCTCCGCAGAAGTGCGCTATATCCATCAAGATGGAACCATTCATTTTGCACAGATGAAAGCATCTCCCCTGTCTCGGACGAGCGACCAATTAATGGGTTATGTGGGAACGGTGGAAGATGTCACCGAACGTCGAGCAATTGAAACCATGAAAAGCGAGTTTATCTCGATTGTCAGTCACGAACTGCGAACGCCCCTGTCTTCAATTCGCGGTTCTTTGGGGTTACTCGCCTCTGGTGTCTTGAAAAACAAGCCGGAAACTGCCCAACAAATGTTGAACATTGCCGCTCACGATACCGAACGCTTAGTGCGTTTAGTTAATGATATTCTCGACTTAGAACGACTAGAAGCACATAAAGTGAATTTAGTTAAGGAGTGGTGCGAGGCGGCAGAATTGATGCAACAGTCCGTGGAAACAGTACAATCTTTGGCAGCGGAAAGTCAGGTCCCGCTATCAATCGAACCGACTGCCGTTCGAGTTTTCGTGGATCGAGATCGGATTATTCAAGCTCTCGTTAATCTCCTCAGCAACGCGATTAAATTTTCACCCTCTCAAAGTACGGTGACGCTGAATGTCCAACAGCTATCCGACCGAGTTTTATTTCAAGTAAAAGACCAAGGGCGGGGCATTCCTGCTGATAAATTAGAAACTATTTTCGGACGATTTCAACAGGTAGATGCTTCCGACTCCCGCCAGAAAGGAGGAACGGGTTTGGGGTTGGCAATCTGTAAAAATATCGTCCAGCAGCACGGCGGTAAAATTTGGGTTGAAAGTGCGGTCGGAGAGGGCAGTAACTTCTATTTCACCGTACCTATACCACTCGATGAATAACTTTTTAGCTAAATTGCTATTAAATTATTTAAAAAAGCGCCAGAGGAAAGCGATCGCGTTCCCGATGATGTAAAGAAATATTTCTGTTTCTTAGAAGATAAAACAACCTATTAGGCATAGTAATGAAAGTTCCAGAGCGATTTTTACCTTATGTAGTTGCGATTGGCTCCACAGCGATCGGGTTACTCCTAACACTCAAATTAGAACCATTTCTGCTCCGCACTAATGGCTCATTTTTTTATATTGCCATTATTGTAACGGCTTGGTATGGAGGTTGGCGGTTAGGATGCGTTACCTTATTTTTTGCCACACTAGCAATTAATTATTTTTTTATTCCTCCCCTACATCAGTTGGCAATTACCCAACCAGTTGATTTATTGCGGTTAAGCATTTTCTTCCTAATTTGTTTGATAATTAACTTCCTGACTAGCAAATTTAGAGGCAGCAAACAAAAGATTGAGCAACTTAATCAACAACTGGCACAGGAAAAAGCCAATTTACTGCAAGTAGCGCCATCAGCAGCACAGATGGGGATGTGGAATTGGAATATTACCACCGGACAAATTCAGTGGTCAACCGATCAAGAGCAATTATTTGGTTTGACTCCAGGGACATTTGATGGCAAACACGAAACCTTTTTATCCTATATACATCCTGAAGACAGGGAAAGAGTCAACCAGGCAGTACAACAGGCAATTCAAAACAACAGCCTTTACCAAGCAGAATATCGTGTAGTTTGGCCAGATGCTACTATTCATTGGATTGAAGCTAGGGGACACGCTTTTTATAACCAAGCGGGACAGCCGATTCAAATGACTGGGACGGCGACGGCGATCGATCGGCGCAAGCAAGCACAAGGTTTGTTGCAAGAGAAATTTGAGCAACAACGCTTGGTGATGGAAGTAACTCAACGAATTCGCCGATCGCTCAATTTAGAGGACATTTTCCAAACTACTGTAGGCGAAATTCGACAGTTACTTCAGTGCGATCGCGTAATTATCTTTCAATTTGACTCAAAATGGCTGGGAACCGTCGTTGCCGAATCAGTGGGTACTGACTGGACAGCTATTTTATCAACCGAAATCTACGATCCTTGCTTTGGCGAACAGTACATCGAACCCTACAAACAAGGTTTAGTTACTGTCAAATCCGATATTTATAATGCCGGAATCGATCCCTGTCACCTGCAATTACTAGCAAATTTCCAAGTCAGAGCCAATTTAGTAGTTCCCATTGTCAAAGGAGGTGAATTGTGGGGGTTGCTAATTGCTCATAATTGTGCTGCCCCTCGCCAGTGGCAATCATCAGAAATCGATCTGATGCGACAGTTGGCCAACCAAGTGAGCATTGCCATTCAGCAATCCCAATTGTTTGAACAAGTGCAAGCGGAACTGGCAGAACGCAAGCAAGCTGAAGCTCTGCTGCGCTTATTTGTTCAGTATGCGCCTGCTGGCATTGCCATGCTTGACCGGGATATGCGCTATCTGATGGCAAGCCAGCGCTGGGTAGATCAATATAACCTCGAATCGGTTGAATCTCTGATCGATCGATCGCACTACGAAGTTTTTCCTGAAATTCCCCAACGCTGGCGACAGATTCATCAACGCTGTTTGGCTGGGGCGAGCGAGAAATGTGAAGAAGATTTGTTTATCCGAGCAAACGGGAGGGAACAATGGATTTGGTGGGAAATTCACCCCTGGTATACTGCTACAAATGAAATTGGCGGCATAATTATTTTCTCGGTTGAGATTAGCAATCTCAAACAGGCTGAAATTGCCCTCCGGGAAAGTCAAATTCAGCTTCAGCGACAAGTGGCTGAAATCGAAACTATCTACCAGTCAGCACCCATTGGGTTGACTGTTTTGGACACCGAACTTCGTTTTATTCGCATTAACCAAAGGCTAGCAGAAATGAATGGGCTTCCTATTGAAGCACATATTGGTCGCAAAGTGAGTGAGGTAGTACCCGATCTGGCTGAAATTGCCGAACAATTATTGCGCTCCATCTTAGAAACAGGCGAACCTGTTCTCAATGTGGAAATAGTTGGGGAAACTCCTGCCCAGCCTGGTGTGCAACGAACTTGGATAGAGAATTGGCTACCCTTAAAGGATGGCGATGATATTATTGGTATCGATATCGTTTGCGAGGAAATCACCGAACGAAAAAGAATAGAGACCGCTTTACAACAACTGAATGTCGAATTGGAGCAAAGAGTAGCCCAGCGAACCGCAGAACTTTCGGAAGTAAACGATCGCTTACAGGAAACATTAACCGCCTTACAAGAGAGTGAAGAACGCCGCCGACTGGCTTTAGATTTAACCCATATCGGCTTTTGGGATATGCAGCTACCTAGCGGAAAAATCATCTGGAATGATAATCATTTCGCGCTACTGGGTTTAGTTCCCTATAGCGTCGATCCAACTTATGAGCTTTGGCGCAGTCACGTTTTCCCTGAAGATATTGGTTGGGTAGAACAACAGTTTTTACAATCAATTGAAAACTATGCTGATTACGCAGCCGAATATCGAGTGGTTCATCCTGATGGTTCTGTTCATTGGTTAATGGGGCGTGCAAAATCCATCTACGATGAATCAGGGCAACCCGTGCGATCGCTCGGTGTAATGTTAGATATCAGCGATCGCAAACGTGCTGAAGAAAATCTCCAACAATATGAGCGCATTATATCCAATACAAAAGATGGTATGGCGCTGATGAATCGCAACTATATTTATAAAATTGCTAATCAAGCTTATCTGTCATGGTGTAACAAATCTGCTCACGAAGTTATCGGAAATTCAGTTAGAAATATTCTGGGTCAGGACTTGTTCGATAACTTCATCCAGTCTCGGTTAGACAAATGTTTGGCGGGAGAAACAATTCAGTATGAAAGGTGGTTTGAGTATCCCAATTTAGTTCCGCAATTTTTGAGTGTTACTTATACACCTTACCGCGATGCGAGCGAAAACATTTCAGGTGTTATCGTTAGCCTACGCGATCTGACTCAACTCAAACAGGCAGAACAAATGCTACAACTTCAAGCTGTAATCACCCGCAATATGGCAGAAGGCATTTGCTTAGTCAGAGCCGATGATGCAGTCATTGTCTATGCCAATCCTAAATTTGAACAGATGTTTGGCTATGACTCTGGTGAACTCAACGGTCAGCACGTTTCAATTGTCAACTATGCCAGCAAAGAAGTAACGCCTGAAGATGTAAACCAAGCCATTCGGTCTGCCGTTTTCCAAAATAGTGAAGCTACATACGAAGTCCATAATGTCAAGAAAGATGGAACTCCTTTTTGGTGTAAAGCGACGACTTCTGTATTTAGACATCCCGACTATGGCGATGTTTTAGTTGCAGTTCACCAAGATATCACCGTAACTAAGCACCTCAAACAGGTTCGCCAACAAGCAGAAGAAGCTCTCAGAGAGAGCGAAGCTAAATTTCGTTGTCTTAGCGAGTGTTCGCCTATGGGCATTTTTATGACTGATATGCAGGGGCAGTGTATTTATACCAATCCCCGCTTTCAGGCAATTTGTGGCTGCACGTTCGAGGAGCTTTTAGCAACAGGTTATCAGGAGTTTATCCACCCAGAAGAGCGAGAGGAAGTGTTAGCCAACTGGTTAACAGCCATTTCCCAAAAGCAGGAATTTTCCAGTGAATTTCGTTATGTCCGTAAAGATGGAATCATTCGTTTTAGTCGAGTGCTGTCAGCCCCCATTTTCTCTGTTAATAATATATTTATTGGTTATGTTGGCACGGTAGAGGACATTACCGACAGTCGAGCAATTGAAGCAATAAAAAGCGAGTTTATTTCGATCGTCAGTCACGAACTGCGAACGCCCCTGTCTTCAATTCGCGGTTCTCTGGGATTACTCGCCGCCGGAATCTTCAAAAACAAGCCGGAAACTGCCCAACAAATGTTAAACATTGCCGCTCACGATACCGAACGTTTAGTGCGTTTAGTTAATGATATTCTCGATTTAGAGCGACTAGAAGCACAGAAAGTCAAGCTGAATCAGCAGTGGTGCAATGCCTTAACGCTCATGCGTCAGTCTGTGGAAACAGTGCAATCTTTAGCCGTACAGAGCAACATCACCCTGTCTGTTGAGTCGAGTTCTATTCAAGTTTGGGCGGATAGCGATCGGATTATTCAAACTCTCGTTAATTTGGTGAGTAATGCGATTAAATTTTCACCACCAAACACTACAGTTACGCTCAGCGTCCAAGACCAAGCCGACCGAGTTTTATTTCAAATTAAAGACCAAGGACGAGGCATTCCTGCGGATAAATTAGAAAGTATTTTCGGGCGGTTTCAACAGGTAGATGCTTCCGACTCTCGGCAAAAAGGAGGAACGGGATTGGGTTTGGCTATTTGTAAAAATATTGTCCAGCAGCACGGCGGTAAAATTTGGGTTGAAAGTGCGGTTGGAGAGGGCAGTAACTTTTATTTCACTTTGCCAAAACTCCTAGATTAAATTAGCAATAAATGGTACTATCCTAAGCTATATACTTTAATTAAACATAATTATATGCCAGAAAAAAGCATTCTGGTAATTGATGACGAAATCAACCTCTGTACGGTGATTCAGGCTTGTCTGGAAAACTTAGGCGGTTGGAGGACACTAACAGCTTTATCCGCTAGAGAAGGATTTGCTATAGCCCAAACTCAACAGCTAGATGCAATCTTACTAGACGTGATGATGCCTGATATGGACGGAATCATGCTGTTCGGGGAGTTGCAAAAAGATTCAGTAACTCAAGCAATTCCTGTTATTTTGTTTACTGCTAAAGTCCAGGCCAGTGACTTAGAGCAATTTAGGAAACTTGGCGTTACTGGAGTGATTTCTAAACCGTTTGACCCTTTGACACTAGCAGAGCAGGTGGCTTCCATACTGGGGTGGTAGCTTTTAATCATTTTCAGGGAGTAGCTCAAGCATTGCCCGCTACTTCCCTCAAACTTTCCTCAAATTTTTATTTTAACTTAGAGATGAAATCTGCCACCATCGAGGATGCGAAATGGAGTTTTACGGCGTTATCTATCTAAAGTTGTGAGTTTTGCTGCGTTATCTATCTAAAGTTACCAAAATTTAGGGTTTAAAGCTCTGACCTTCTACAGCGCTATTTGACTAGAAGTATTTGACAAAGTCACCTAAGTATGTATCTTTGTACAAGCCCTGGCAGGACAAAGCATTCGGACAAAAAATTTTTGACGAACACGATCGATGGATTTTCGCGCGACTGCTTGCTTCTTCAGCCATAGTAGGGGTGTCCCAGATAGGATGAGAATGATAGCTACTAATACTAAACGAATTTTATTTATTGACGATGAAGCCCACATTCGACAAATCGTGAAAGTTTGTCTGGAATCTTTAGGAGGGTGGGAAGTCGTGTTAGCAGCTTCAGCTCAAGAAGGTTTAGTTAAGGCAATTTCAGAGAAACTCGATGCGATTCTACTCGATGTGATGATGCCAGAAATGGATGGTCTAGTTTTGTTACAACAGCTACAAGCCAATCCCGTCACTTGCTCAATCCCAGTGGTATTTTTGACCGCAAGGCTGAGCTTGACTGAGCCACAACGGTTTCAGCCGTTGGGAGTCAAAGGCGCGATCGCTAAACCCTTTGATTCTCTCACGCTAGTTCCCCAAGTTGCCAACGCTCTCGGCTGGAATCTGCAAACCCAGTAAATCTTGAAAGGAAATTTGTAAAGAAATTTTTCATAAATTTGCTGCTAATTATTACAATTTGTATTCCTGACTGGACTGATTGCTTTCAAAGAAAAGCTCATAATTGTTGTCTAGTCTGGGGTTGAGCCATTAGACATTTTTTTAAAGTATTTTTTATAGAACAAAAAATTTAATCCTCAAAATTTCCTCAAATTTGTTTCCTAAGCTCTGAAGTGTTGCAATAACCAAGGTAGTTAGGAAGTTTTTAATTCTTAACTATCTTAATTCTCACCGCTACTTCCCCTAGCGGTTAGGGACTAGCGGCCAATCCCTAGCTATAGTGCAAATTGTTTTTAATATCTGGAGATTAATAAAATGTTTACACTTCGACCTTTGCAACTTAACAATCGGGTTCTCTGTTACTATGCCAACCCCACTAAGCAAATTCAAATAGTCCGAATTACGAACATCGCTAACTGGTACTTTGAAAAGGTCGTTTTTCCACAACAACGCCTGATGTTTGAAGCTGTTCCAGAGGCAGTATTAGAAATTTCCACAGGAACTATAGCTAGTTCCCTTCTATCCGAGAAAATTCCCTGCCATCTCTTGTGCGTCAAAGAAGAAGTAACTCCGCTTCTATTCCAAACTGATGCTGCTTAGCATTTCTAGTATTGCTGTAAAGCCAAGATTTGCTATAAAAGCTATCGCTCGTTAATAACTTGAAAACAAAAAAATCTTTTGTCTTAACCATGAACAATTCATCTATTTACTCTCGCGCTCCCGCTCTCGGCAATAATTTCTTAGAAGAGTTGGCGTTTATAAACCTGCAAGAATTTCTAGAGAAAGTCAATTACATCTGCGATCTAGAAACAAATGGACAACTTTCTCCACAAGCTGCTTACGAACAAATTTGGGAACTCTGGAAAAATCATTACGAACAGAGCCAACTGGTGTTTGAAAAAATTCTTTTTGGCACAACAGCGTCTGCTGTTTGAACTTTTTCCAGAGGCATTATTGGAAATTGCCGCAGCAAATATAACTGTAAGTCAGCTTTCCATACAAATGGAGGCTACTTCGCTCGCCGAAAACTTGAAAAACTGTAGGAATCAAAAATGGGAAAAGAACTTTTCAATATTACCTTAACTGTAGTCACCGATGAAATTGAAAATATTTTATCGAGCTATCCAACATATCCATACCAACAAGCTTTTTCTGCCACTGGTTTGCGCCAAGATTTATTAGCTTATGTTCTGAACCGCGTTCCTAATAAGTACGCTGTTATAGAACAAAAACAACTTTTGTCACAACAAACATTATTCCCTCCCTATCCCACTAAGGAGCTATTAGATATAGAGTATTACATTCATCTGGGAATTCACGATCTTATGCCTGGCTATAGCAGAACCAGCTCTGCTCTACCTCAATTGCAGAAATTCAACTTTAGCCCCTCTTCTTCAGCTAGTTGATGGCTGCATTATATTTGGCAAGCCAAAGTTGAAAGCTTAGGGCTGTAAGACTTTATCTAACATCATTTGGGATGTAATCATCATGGATTCAATTGTCAATTTAGTTCGGGATGCTCTAGAAACAGGTTTTCTGAGTATTACCGCAGAAAATCAATTACGGCTGTTGCTCAACAGTAAATATTCCTTAGAAGATTTCAACGCTTTTAGCGAGTTGCAACTGGCTACCATGAAGGGAATAGTTAAGCAAGAATCGCGCGAATTAATTTTGTCTCAACCCGAATTTAAACCAGGAAGATAAAAAATGTTAATTTCTACTTGCCCTTGTTGTTCTACTACTTTACTCCGTCACATTCGCTCCCAAAGAGTCTACTGGTTTTGCCGCCACTGTTATCAAGAGATGCCCAATTATGAGAATAGCTTTTTGGGTAGCTTAGACACTGGCTCTAAATTGAGTATTAAAAGTGGCTTAGCTAAAGCTAATGTTGCTCTAATTACGTCGAATCAATTGAAGTATTCTATTAAATAGAAAGGAGATTTATGATGGTTTTAACAAATGGTACACTTCCAAAACAAGAAGAAATTGAATTTAGCTGGTGGGTAAAAATTGTTACCTTATTACCAGTGTGTACTTACTACTTTGGGCCTTTTGATAGTATGCGGGAAGCTGCTTCGGCTCAAACCGATTACATGGAATATTTAAAACGGGAGGGAGTCCAAGGAATGACGGCTTGGATTAAGCAGTGTAAGCCTGAAATGCTAAGTAGTAGGACAAAAATAAAGTTAACTATGAGGAATAGGGAAGAGGGAACGGGGAACGGGGAACAGTAAAGGTTTCAGGCTTGTTAATACTTCTTAACAAGCGTGTTGTTTACTTTTGTCCGACTACTTAACAAGCTTTGAAGATCGAGGATAAAATAGGGGTTTACAATCCTTTTTGCAGTTACAACACGGTACTGCTAGGAATAAGTGCCAATGAAAATTTTGCTAGTAGAAGATGATGAGACGACAGCTACTATCCTAGTACAAGAACTCACTACCCATCACTACACTGTCGAGACAACGGCGGATGGTCAAATGGGTTTGGAACTGGCTCAAGCCTTTCACTACGATCTGCTCGTGCTGGATATTGTTCTCCCTAAGCTGGATGGAATTAGTCTTTGTCGCGGACTGCGATCGCACGGTTTACAGATGCCGATTCTGCTTTTGAGTGCCAAAGACAGCACCACTGACCGGGTAATTGGTTTAGAAGCAGGAGCCGATGATTATCTAGTCAAGCCCTATGAAATATCAGAATTAATCGCTCGGATTCAGGCTTTACTGCGAAGAGGAAGTTCTAGCTTACTTACTATGTTGACCTGGGAAAAGCTTGAGCTTGACCCCGATGCTAGTTTAGTTACTTATGCAGGAAAAATTTTACACTTGACCCCAAAAGAATACAGCATACTAGAACTTTTCCTCCGCAATCCCAAACGTATTTTCAGCCGCAGTGCCATCCTAGACCGCATCTGGTCTAATGGTGAATTTCCCCAAGAGGAAGCCGTTTCCACTCAAATTAAAGGTCTGCGCCAGAAGCTAAAAGCAGGGGGAATGACTAAAGATTTGATTGAGACGGTGTACGGATTGGGTTATCGACTCAAACAACTACCGGAAGATTCGCTCTCGCCAAGCGCTTCTTCAGAAGAGATGCAGAAAGCTGCGATCGCGATCGCAGACAAGCGCGAAGCTCAAGCGAAAGTGCAGGAAGTTATGCAAGAGGTATGGGGTAAATTCAAACAGACTTTAGAATCGCAAGTAGTGGTGTTCGAGCGAGCGATCGCCCAAATCTCTACCGGGATTCTGGATCGGGAACTGCGATCCTCTGCTCTGGCGCAGGCTCATCGCTCGATCGGCTCGCTGGGTTCACTTGGCTGCCCAAAAGGTTCAGAGGTGGCGCGGCAGATCGAAAAGTTACTAAGCTTAGAGTCTTTGGGCGAACATGAGGCGCGGCAACTGGAAGAATTGGTGGTGCGTCTCAAGCAAGCTGTGGAAGACAAGCCATCTACAACGGCGACGAATCCCCCTTTAAAGATGAGGTCGGATTGGTTGCTGGTGGTCGAGGATGATGTAGGGTTGACCCAAGAAGTCAAAAGGGAAGCGATCTTTTGGGGTTTTCAGGTAGAAGTAGCAACAGACCCAACGGCTGCAAGAAAATCGATTGCGCGTCATCCACCTGATGCTATTGTTCTAGACCTCGCCTTTCCCCACACTACAGATAACGGACTGACTCTACTAGCTGAACTGGCGCAACGAGATCCCAGAATTCCGGTGTTAGTACTGACAGCACGCAATCAGTTAAGCGATCGGGTAGAAGTAGCGCGTTTGGGCGGAAATGTCTTTTTAGAGAAACCAATTAGCTCAGAAGAAATTGTGAAAGCAGTTACTCAGGAACTCAACCGTACCCAGAAACCGGAAGCCAGAATACTAATTGTCGATGACGATCGCCACGTACTAGCAGCTTTGTCCGCTCTGCTGCAACCCTGGGGTTTTCGTATTATAACTTTGGCAGACCCCCAGCAATTTTGGCAGACCCTAGAAGCCAGTGGGCCTGATTTGTTGATTTTAGATATAGAAATGCCTGATTTTAGCGGCATTGAACTCTGCCAAGTAGTTCGCAGCGACTCACGCTGGAGTGAATTGCCCGTGCTATTTCTCTCAAGCCATAACGATCCCGATATCATTCATCAGGTGTTTACTGTAGGTGCAGATGACTACGTGCAGAAACCGATTGCTGGCCCCGAATTAATTGCCCGTATTCTGAATCGGCTGGATCGAACCCGAATTCTACACAGATTTGCAGAAATTGATGAACTAACTGGCATTGCTACTCGGCGTAAATCCATTCAGGAACTAGAGCGATTGCTACATCTAGCAGAGCGCCAAAATCAGCCATTGTGCTTTATGATTCTGGATTTAGATGGCTTCAAGCAAGTTAACGATCGATACGGCCATGAGGTAGGAGATAGAGTTCTTTCCCTGTTGGGAAAACACTTAAAGCAGTTCTTTCGGTCTGAGGATATAGTAGCTCGTTGGGGCGGCGAGGAATTTGTTTTAGGTATATATGGTATGAGACGAGAGCAGGGTGCAAAGCGGCTGAATGACTTTCTGAAAAATTGGTGCGAGCAAAAGTTTACTGATACTAATAATCAGACCTTTCAGGTTACTTTCAGTGCCGGAGTAGCTGAGTATTCTTATGATGGTGCTAACTTGCAAGAACTTTATCGAGCAGCCGATGCCGCGCTATACCAAGCTAAGGCAATGGGACGAAATCGAGTATTGGTGTCGAGTACCTATACCGGGAGTGCAACGAAAGACTCGCATTGAAGCTAATCATCCACGGCTTGACCTTGAGCAAGCAACAGATTTGGTGAGGATTCCAAGGTGTCCCTGCTTCCCAGAGGGTGTCCATTGCTGGGATCTGTCAGGGAGTAATCGCTCGTTGTGTCCGAGAACTGTTTAAGG
>DATGYA010000644.1:0-2463 GCA_035298405.1 Kamptonema sp.
CTTGTTTGGGTGGTGAAATCAGCGACAAATTGCAAAATGATGATTACGAGGGAGCAAAAGAAATTGCTTAGAGAGGGTAAATCCGGCTCAAACCCAGTCACAGCCAGAAAAATCATAAATTGACCTCAAACTCTTTGTCTAAAAGGGTTTAAGCCTGTTTTCCGGCTAACTTTTGTCTAAGTCCCGTTAGAGGACTTGCTGACAGCAATGTTGACCTCATTTTTTTACGTACACCCGATGGCAGAATGATTTATGGCGGCTAAGTCGGCTGGATTCACTCTGAGGGCTTGAATCAGGCGCGATCGCAAATCAGAAGAGACTTGACGTAAAGTAGATAGGTGGAAAGCAGACTGTAAATAAAAGTTAAGTTTTCAAGCACTACCATGCTCTTATTAAGAGCTAAAGCCAATCTAGCAGAAACTTAAAGACTAAATCACTGAGAATTTACTAACCGTTGCAAATTCAGATTCATTAGTGCTATGCTGTTTTACAGCAGTCTAAACTTTCTGAAATATAGCACTCGCTGTTTTTCCCAAAGTAAGCACTGCTATATCGAACCAGCACTCATACATCTCTAAAATTCTGATAGTCGTCGGGGCAGGCTTTTTTAAAAGCCTCACAACCAAGGATCGACTTTTCGACTAACACAAATAACGAACAAACCCCAACACGGAGTTCCCCCAGCAGGAACTCTTTTTTTTTGGCTCATTTCCAGAGCAGATAGAGGTGAGAGCTTGTTCCCAAACAAATCAGCAAGGAGACTTTGACATGGCAAAAAAAGGATACAAGAGTCAGAGAAATCAGCCAGAAATATATGAAGAAGTCAAAAAAATAGTTTCTCTTGGCTTAACCCCGACAGCTAAAGACATACTCCGCAGTTTTGCCACCACTCAGGGTATATCTCAATCTGAATTTATTGAGCGCCTTCTTAGAGAGATAAAGAGTGCTAGTAGCAGACTTAATTGCTCTATTTATTCTCAAAAATGCCAATTAAAGTTAACGATTGTAGTCGCATTTGTGCAGGATTCATTCAAATAAATCCTGCACAATTAATTGCTAGAATAAGCTCAGAGTTTCGTGATTATTATGAACCAAAAAGTTATTGGATACGCGAGAGTATCAACCCGCGAACAAGCTGAGGACAGCAATGCTTTAGAGCAGCAAATGGCTCGCTTAGTAAATGCAGGGGTCGATCTGGTTTACCACGACGTTGAATCAGGAGCCAACCCAGAACGAGAAGAATTTAATAAGCTCGTTCAGGCAGTTGAACGTGGAGAAGTCTCCACTATTGTTGCGACTCGATGGGACAGGTTAACTAGGGAGGAAAAAGCCTACGCGGTGATTAAGGGACTCCTGAGAGAACACAAAGTTAAACTGAAACTTCTCGATCAGGGAGAAGTGGATCTCAGCACCGCCTCTGGCGAACTCAGTGCTGACCTACAGGCTCTCTTTGCAGCCCACGAACGTCGCCAGCTTCGAGAGCGGATCAAGCGCGGTCATGAATACCGCAGAAGTAAAAAAGTTGCTTGGACAAGAGCGCCTTGGGGATATTTCATTGAGGAGGATAAATATGTCTTAGATAAACGACCTGTGATCTGCCTGTTAGCAGAACGTCCTGAAAACTATTTAGAATTGTATCTTGAACCCAACTTTTCACCACAACTTCCTGGCATTAGTAAAGCTGAAATTGCCAGAGAAGCTATTGATTATTTGCTGAAAACTAGGAAACCACGGAAGGTTTTAGCTTTCTTGTATGAAAAGTACGGGGTGGAACGCAAACGAGATACCAACTTAGTTTTGAGTCCAGAGTTACTTTTTTGGAGTGCAGCTCAAAACTTTGCTGACGATTGGTTAACCAATCCAATTTTGCGAGGTCATACGAGTTACTGCAAAACAAATATATCCAGTAAGGGGCCTACAAAGAAAAAGCCTGAAGAATGGCAATTACACCTTAATACCCATCCCACTGAACGATTAATTACTGATGAAGAATTTGTCGAACTTCAAACCCTCCAACAATTCAATGCCAAGAAGGTAGCAACTTCTGGTAAGACTTGTTACTTAACCGGATTAGTTATTTGCGCTCGCTGCGGCTATAAATGCGTGTTAAAGCGCAGCGCTCAATATCAATATTACGGGTGCAGGCAATCGGGAACTGGTTGCCAAAACCGCTCCTGCATTCGCCTCGAAAAAATTGACCAAGCCATTATTAGTCAATTATTTCTCAAAGCCACGTCCTTGGCATCGGCACAGGAGGAACAGGAGGAACAGGAAGTTTCTTTCCAATGCCCTCCAGAAGTAATCAAGTTGAGACAGCAACTAGAAGGGTTGGAAAAACTGCTTGAAATTGCGCCGTCTGATTTACTTCAGCAAGCCAGAACTAAATTTCTCAAGCAAATTGAAGAAAAAAGCGCCCCCGAAGGAGTAGAAAGTTTTGTGATGGCTACGGCACAGGAAATTATC
>DATGYA010000645.1:0-1985 GCA_035298405.1 Kamptonema sp.
GTATCTAGCGATAGTTCCTTGCTCAGTCTGTTCAATAATTTTGTTCTTTTGGTGTTTGTTGTGTCATCACAAACACCTACGAATAAGTTTCGCATTCCCTCCATTCGTAGAGCTAATTTAATCAACCCTACCATCTTTTGATAGGATTCTTGATTGTCAATTGTTTCGCCAAGTAATTCTGATAATTTGCCCATTGCTTTTTGTTCCTTTTGTGTATATCTGTTTAAGTTAAAAGTGACATTACTTGACACTATAACAGGCTCGGTCGCTCCAAGATTCCAGATACTTTCTAGCCTCGGTGATGCGCGTTTCAAGTGCTGTTGCTGAATCCCAATCTTTATTAGCGATCGCTTCCTCCAATGAAATCAACAAATCGGTGAGCTTGCGGGGGTAAGTTAGCCCGTCGCCGTACTCCCGGCTGTAAAGCTCAAAACTTCGGATCGCCAGCTTGATTAGAGCGCTTCTATCGCCCGCGCCGTTGCGGTGGTTGATTAGGTTGTGCTTGAGGGCGATCGCTTCCAGCTTTACATAAAGCGACTCATCTATTCTCCAAGCAACCTGCGGCGTTGGTTGAGTCTTACGGTTTTTCGATCCTTTGGTGCGGGGCATAAGCTAACGTCCAGTATAGGTTTCAGGGAATTAGAAAGAATTTTCCTAAACCCCCTTGACAATAGATTAACACAGTGTTAGCTTATAAGTGTGAAGGGTAAAAAATTAATCCCTATCAGGGATCTGGCGGTTTTTTAAAGCCAGAAATAAGGAAGAAAAACTAAAGATGAACATTCACGACAGTGTAAACGCCTTTATCAACGATCCAACTGACACCAACTTTGCCAACACAATCGCGGCGCTTGTCGAACACCGAGATTACTACCTCCACAAAACCGAAGTATTTTCAATTTCAGGGTCACGAAAAGTATTAGACCAGTAATAGATATAATTGATTTTTACGCCCCGACTCGGTTGAACTTTTGCTTTTCCGTCTAAAGTTGTTGGCAAAGTAAGTATCTGAAAATTTTCGTCATAAGGAATCATTCGATGAGTTCGACTACCACTAACTGCCATTCCAGATGCAAAGGCATCTCTGGGACTCTGAAAAAGTGCTGGATGTTCGTCCGTATCATAAACTTCGTAAGCCCAAGTGCAGAGATATTCGTACAATATTCCTAAAGTCCAAATCGCTTGATTTTTGGGATTAATTGACTTTGTAACCTGGCGAACTTGGCGCATGATTTGGGTATTACCCAACAGGTTATGGATAAATTGGGTATTGGAAGTGCCGAAAAGACGTTCGCATACCGATCCAAACCGTGCTTTGGCTGGAGGTCGCTGCTTTTTCGTACATTCAAAGGTTGCTAAAAGCGTTTCAAAATAAACGCTGTGAAACTCAGTTCCGTTGTCTACCACTACAGTTTGAGGAAGCCGTCCGTGACGTTTGACGCAAATCCGTAACACCATTAAGCAAGAACGATAGGAGGGCGAGTCAAAGGTCAGGTAAACTGCTAACAAGCGTCGTGAGAAAGCGTCTATTAAAAATGTTGCCCAGGGTCTTCCCAAAGGACGACCTGTGCGGGAACATACAAGTTCTACATCCAGTTGTGTATGGTCAATATGACCAATCTCAAAAGAACGATCGCCGTGCCTTGGTGTGGTTTTATTTAACTCCCAGTAGAAAGATTCTCGCTGATAAGCGGATCGATGACCTTGACGTTTTTTCGTCTGTTCGTAGGCATCCCGTCGCTTTACTTCCTTTGTGAATGCTTTGTAGCTTGGAGCGATCGCACCACTTTGTTCGCAAGCATGAACTAACGCACCGTAAACCTCCCACATTCTTTTTTGTTTGAGAGTTTCATAGTCTTCTGCAATAAATTTGTCCATAATTGCCAAGGTATCTTCGGGCAATTTCCGCTTGCGATTGCCCTTAGCACTGCGATGAGATAGAAGTCCGATGTAGCCACAACCGTATTTATTGGAAGCCGCTAAAT
>DATGYA010000646.1:0-6347 GCA_035298405.1 Kamptonema sp.
TTATTCACCCGCTTACAGTCCGAGTACGCAGACGATAGCCAAAAGCTAATCCAAGAGATTTGGTCTGTCAGCACCCTCCTAGACAAACTAGGCTTATTAACCACAGAAATTTACCAAAAAGCTCGCGAAGAAGTTATCTACCGCCAGCAAGAAGAACTTATGGAACTCTCAACCCCAGTGGTAAAACTCTGGGACGGCATCTTAGCCTTGCCAATCATCGGCACCCTCGATAGCAACCGCACTCAAGGTGTGATGGAATCCCTCTTACAAAAAATTGTAGAGACAGGCGCAGAAGTCACGATCATTGACATTACCGGAGTTCCAACCGTAGACACCCTGACAGCGCAACACCTATTGAAAACTGTAACCGCCGCCCGCTTAATGGGTGCTGACTGCATCATCAGCGGCATTCGTCCCCAAATTGCTCAAACCATTGTCTACCTCGGCGTGGATCTCGCGGACGTAATCACTAAAGCCACCCTAGCCGATGCTTTTGCTCTGGCATTAAAGCGAATTGGAGCCAGCATTACCCGCAATCCGCCGCGCAATTAAGGAAGCATCATGGACGAAAAAATTCCCATACTTAAAATGGGTCAATTTCTGTTAGTTACGATCCAAGTCGATATGCACGATCGCCTAGCTATGACATTACAAGACGACCTGACAAATCGTATTAGCCAGACAAATGCTCGCGGCGTACTAATCGATATTTCCGCCTTAGATATGGTTGACTCCTTCATTGGGCGAATACTAGGAAACATTGCCAAAATGTCCCAGGTTCTTGATGCCGAAACAGTCGTAGTTGGAATGCAGCCAGCAGTAGCCATTACTCTAGTAGAGTTAGGGCTTTCCCTCAAAGGCATCCGCACAGCCTTAAACGTAGAGAGGGGAATGACTCTGTTGCGGCGATCGCTAGCAACTCCAGAGGAGATGCCAGATGACCGTGCAGAGGTCTGAAACCATGAGCATCAAAACCGCCGCAGACGTTGTGCTAGTAAGGCAAGCCGTCCGCAAGTTAGCTGTGGCACAAGGCTTGAGCCTGGTAGACCAAACCAAAATCGTGACGGCAGCCAGCGAACTAGCCCGCAATACGTTAGACTACGGCGGCGGCGGAGAAGTAAAACTGGAAGCCTTGCAAGAGGGCAACCGCCGAGGTTTGCGCCTCATCTTTGAAGACAAAGGCCCTGGCATTCCCGACATCGATCTCGCCTTAAAAGATGGCTTCACCACGGGAGGCGGACTCGGCATGGGGCTTTCTGGTTCCAAGCGGCTTGTGAACGAATTTAACATCGTTTCTCACGTTGGCGAGGGCACAACTATTACGATCGCCAAGTGGAAGTAACTTACTTTCGTACCAATTTTCGGGTGTTAATAATTAAAAATTAAAAATGCAAAATTAAAAATTTAATTCATTCATAATTTTTAATTTTTAATTTTTAATTTTTAATTTTTTAGCGCCCTACAAGCCTTAAAACACCCCAGGGAGTAAATATGTCATATCCAGTTGCATTACCCATTGTAGAGTCCAGTCAAGTCGGCGAAGCGCGGCGTATAGCTTTCGCTTTCGCTAATCACCTTGGCTTCAGCGAAACAGAGCGCGGAAATGTCAGCATCGTAGTCACCGAGTTGGCAAACAATCTAGTTCAGCACGCACATAACGGCCAACTGCTGTTGCAAGCGCAGGTATTAAACTCGATCGCGCGTCTTGAAATCTTAGCCTTAGACTCTGGGCCTGGAATGAGGAGTATCAGCGAGTGCTTGCGCGACGGCTTTTCTACACGTGGGACTCTGGGAAACGGTTTAGGGGCTTGCCAGCGGCTATCTAACTTTTTTGATATTTATTCTGTTGCCAACGGCGGCACAGCCATATTAAGCCACCTCTGGACAACATCTAACCAAGCACCGCCACCAGAGGGCAACCTAGAAATCGGTTGTGTTTGCTTACCTGTCAAAGGCGAGGAGGTTTCAGGGGATGCTTGGGCCACAGAACAGCAGGAAGGCCGCAGTTTGCTGTTAGTTGCAGATGGGTTGGGTCACGGCCCGCAAGCTGCGATCGCATCTAATGAAGCTGTGAGGGTATTTCGAGAGAATGCGAGTAAAAGTCCAAAAGAGATTATTGAGGCCGCTCATGGGGTATTGCGAAGTACGCGGGGTGCAGTAATGGCGATCGCAGAAATTAACTTTCACACCTCATCGGTTCGCTTTGCAGGAGTCGGAAATATTTCTGCCGCAGTTATTTCTCCTGACGCAAACTACAGCATGGTTTCCTACAACGGTACTGTCGGACACGAGGTTCGCAAAATTCAGGAATTTGTCTATCAGTGGCCTAAAGGAGGGCTTTTAGTCATGCACTCCGACGGGTTGGGTACGCAGTGGCACCTAGAGCGTTATGCTGGTTTAGTATCCAAACATTCCTCTTTAATTGCCGGAGTTTTGTACCGAGATTTCACTAGAGGTCGCGATGATGTTACAGTGCTAGCCGCTAAGTAAAATTTTAAGTTAACGGTTAACGGTTAACGGTTAACGGTTAACTTTAAGAATTAGCAATTAGCCATTAGCAATCAGCAATCAGCAATTAGCCATTAGCCATTAGCAATGAGCCTAACTCTCCTAACCATAGAAATTAAATTTGAACAAGATGTCGTAATGACTCGCCAGCGGGCGGGACAGATTGCGATTTTATTAGGTTTTGAATCTCAGGATAAAACTCGTATTGCCACTGCGGTATCGGAAATTGGCCGCAATGCTTTTCAATATGCAGGAGGCGGAAAAGTTAAATTTTGGGTAGAAATATCTTCCCCTCAAATATTGATGATTTCTATTGAGGATCGAGGACAAGGTATTGCGAATCTTAATAGCATTTTGGACGGACAATATACATCTACAACCGGAATGGGGTTAGGTATTATTGGCAGCAAGCGGTTGATGGATATATTTCGCATTTCATCCTCACCTGGTGAGGGAACTATAATAGAAATGGGAAAAACTTTGCCGAAGCTGGCTCCAATTTTAACAGCAAAAGACTTAGGGCAGTTGGGCAGTGAATTGGCAATGCGATCGCCTCAAAGTCCTTTTGAAGAAATTCAGCAGCAGAACCAAGAACTATTATTCGCTCTAGAAGATATCCGCCAGCGGGAAGAACAGCTAATTCAACTCAATCGCGAACTAGAAGACACTAATCGGGGAGTAGTCGCACTCTATGCTGAATTAGATGAAAAAGCAGATTCCTTGCAGAAAGCAAACGAAGTTAAAACCCGATTCCTCTCGAATATGAGCCACGAGTTTCGCACGCCGCTAAACTCAATCATATCTCTCTCGCGGATGCTGTTAGACAGGATGGATGGTGAGTTGACAGCAGAACAAGAAAAGCAAGTAACATTTATCCGTAAATCTGCTGAAGGTCTTTCGGATTTAGTTAATGATTTATTAGACTTAGCTAAGGTAGAAGCAGGAAAAATTGTTGTGCTTCCGAATGAGTTTGAAGTTAGCGACCTTTTCGGTGCTTTGAGAGGGATGTTGCGGCCTTTGCTAGCTTATAATTCCTCGGTTTCTCTAGTTTTTCAAGAACCTGTTGGTATCCCTAAATTGTACACCGATGAAGGCAAGGTTAGCCAGATTTTGAGAAATTTTATCTCTAATGCTTTAAAGTATACAGAATTTGGCGAAGTTTTGGTTTCAGCGGCAATTGCAGGTAACACGATTATCTTTTCTGTAGCTGATACTGGTATCGGTATTGCACCTGGCGATCGCGAACGGATATTTGAAGAATATACCCAAGTATATTCCCCTCTACAAACACAATTTAAAGGAACAGGTTTGGGACTCCCACTGGCAAAAAAATTAGCCGAATTGTTGGGAGGAGGTGTCTTTCTCAGCAGCGAAGTAGGGAAGGGTTCGACGTTTTTTGCTACTATTCCGCTCGTTTATGAAAGTAGGCAGGAGGAGGCAAAAGTAGAAAATTTTTCTTGCCAGTTAAATTCGGCTCTATCTCCTATATTGGTAATAGAAGATAATGCCGAAACTTTATTTACTTACGATAAATATTTTCAGGGTTCTTGCTATCAAATGATTATAGCGCGATCCCTGACTCAAGCAAGGGAAGCACTTCAAGTTTTTAGACCTGTAGCTATACTATTGGATATTTTACTAGATAGGCAGAGTACATGGACTTTTATTGCTGAAATGAAAGGAAACGAAGCCACAAACAATATTCCCATTATTGTAATTACTGTGATTGACAACGAGACGAAAGCTCGCGCGTTAGGTGCGGATGAGTTCTTAATCAAACCCGCGGAGAGACTACCGCTACTCAACAAAGTTAATGCTTTGGTAAAGGGAGATTTGCAGCAAAAAGTTTTGATTATAGACAATGACCAAGTAGCTAGGTACTTACTAAAAGAACACTTAGCTAATACTAATTTTACCATTATTGAAGCCGATTCTGGGCGCGAGGGCTTAGCTCTAGCTCAGGCGGAAAATCCCCAGGCAATTTTTTTAGATTTGGAGATGCCAGAGATGAACGGTTTTGAAGTGTTGAAGCAGCTCGAAAACAATCTTGCCACTAGAAATATTCCTGTGATTGTAAATAGCTCCAAGTTGCTTGAGGCAGAAGAGTCAAGGTATTTAGCACAGAAAGCGATCGCAATTCTATCTAAAGAGAGTCAAAACGATCGAGCAGCAAGTAGTAAACTCCGGGAAGCTCTTGTAAAAGCTGGGCTATTTTTAATAGACGTAAGCTAAAAAAGCTATCCAATCAAATATATAGCCTATTTCTCGATTTATCATCCTTTATTATTTCCGAAAACTATGCCTGACCGGCCTCAAGTTATTATTCTGCACATAGACGACAACGAAGCTAATCGCTATGTCGTTACCCGGATGCTTCGGAATGCGGGGTTTGACGTGAAACAAGCGACGACTGGGGAAACTGGCGTGCAAATAGCACTAGAACAACAGCCAGATTTAATTGTCCTTGACGTACAGTTGCCTGATATCAATGGGTTTGAGGTCTGTCGGCGGCTCAAGGCTAATCCTGCGACTACCTTTATTCCGGTTCTACATCTCTCGGCTAGTTTTGTCAAGAGCGAGGACAAGGTACAGGGGTTAGATAGCGGTGCAGATGGCTACCTAGCTCAGCCTGTGGAAGCGATCGAGTTGGTTGCTACTGTCAATGCTTTGCTTCGCACCACACAGGCGGAGGAAGCGGCACGGTTACTGGCGAAGGAGTGGCAAACGACTTTCGATGCGATCGCGGATGGGGTGTGTTTGTTGGATTGCAATGGCGCTGTTGTGCGGTGCAACTTTGCCGCGAGGGAGCTTTGGGGAAAACCCGAAAGCGAGATTAAAGGTTGTTTTTATGGGGATTTGATGCGAGATATGCTCGTTGCTGCGGAGGTAAATCCCTTTATTCGCGCTCAAGAAACTTGCCGCCGAGAAAATTTAGAACTGCGGTTTGGCGATCGCTGGTTTTCTGTCACCGCCGACCCGATTTTGGGCGATCGCGGCACTTTCGCAGGAGCAGTTTGGATTGTAGCTGACATCACAGACCGCAAACAGGCTGAGTTAGCTCAGCAGCAAAGCGAAGAGCGGTTCCGCCTGCTATTAGAGAATGTGAAGGACTACGCGATTTTCTTCCTTGATACACAAGGGCGGATTATCCGTTGGAGTACAGGAGCTCAAAGAATTTTAGGCTATCAGGAAGCAGAGGTACTCGGCCAGCCAGCATCGATTATTTTTACGCCTGAAGACTTAGCTAGCGGCATAGACAAGCAGGAACTAGAGCAAGCACTAGCTGAAGGTCAAGCAGAGGAAGAACGCTGGCACATCCGTAAAGACGGTAGCCGTTTCTGGGCTAGCGGTATTGTCACTTCCCTGCAAGATGAGGCAGGATTGCGGGGTTTTGCTAAAATCATGCGCGACTTCACCGAACGCAAACAAACTGAAGACGAACGCGCCCAGTTACTCCTCCGCGAACAGAATGCCCGCACTCAGGCGGAGACTGCGAACCGGATGAAGGATGAGTTTTTAGCGACGCTATCCCATGAGTTGCGATCGCCCCTCAACGCAATGCTGGGGTGGCTGCGCCTGCTCAACACTCGCAAGTTTAACGAGAAGACTACAGCAAAGGCAATGGAGACAATTGAGCGCAGCGCTAAAGCGCAAGCGCAATTGGTTGAGGATTTGCTCGATGTTTCCCGGATCATTCAGGGTAAAGTACGGCTCAATGTCCGCCCTGTTGAACTCGTACCCATAATTGAAGCGGCTTTGGAAACAATGCGCCCTGCGGCTGAAGCTAAGGAAATTCGGCTGCACACCGTCTTTGATTCGGCCGCGGGCCCAGTGGCGGG
>DATGYA010000647.1:0-3776 GCA_035298405.1 Kamptonema sp.
GAAATTAATGCTTTGATACCAGCACCGCTGCCTGTTCCTTCGTAGTTAACGGTAATTCCTGTTCCGCCTCTCATTTGAGAGAAGTAACGGTCGTAAAGTGGCTTAGGAAAAGTTGCTCCAGCTCCATTAAGAGTAACCGCAGCGACGGCCCCACTGATAAGACTCAGTGAAAAGGCTGCTACTGCCAGTGAAACTACAAGAGCACGCCGCCAACGTGCTGTCAAGAAAATCATATTGGTTTGTCCTCAAGTAAATAGCTGGCTTTAGGAATTTCCTACCAAGGATAAACTCAACTTACTATGTAAAGTTCAGTAGCAGAATAAGGTTCTTTTAAAATTTGGTTAATAACAGATTAAAGTTATAGCTGTTGGTTGATAATATTACTATGCAGAGGCAAAATTAAATGAAATCCTTCTTATTTTCAGTTTTATAGCAGTCTTAAATAGAATTGTGCTTGTAGGGGTAGCGTTCCCATGCTTACCCGATCTTTGAGGGCGATCGCACTCCCACTGCTCCCATTCACTCCCATAATAGTAAGAAGCACTTTACATTTCTTAAACTATTATGGCAAGAGACTTGCGGGGATTCCTCAAACTGCTGGAAGAAAGAGGCCAATTGCGCCGGATTCAGGCTTTGGTTGACCCGGATTTGGAAATTGCGGAGATTTCTAACCGGATGCTGCAACAGGGCGGCCCTGGACTGCTGTTTGAGAATGTCAAGGGTTCGGCTTTTCCAGTGGCCATTAACCTGTTGGGGACGGAGGAACGGGTTTGCTGGTCAATGAATATGACTAAACCTGCCCAATTGGAGGAATTAGGCAAAAAATTGGGGATGTTGCAACAACCAAAACCCCCTAAGAAAATTTCCCAGGCGATAGATTTTGGCAAGGTACTTTTTGATGTCATTAAGGCCAAACCTGGTCGCGATTTTTTCCCTGCTTGTCAACAGATTGTACTTGAGGGTGATGGATTAGATTTGTCTCAAATTCCCATGATTCGACCCTATGGGGGAGATGCGGGAAAAATCATTACTTTGGGTTTAGTAATTACCAAGGATTGCGAGACGGGTACGCCGAATGTAGGTGTTTATCGGTTGCAGTTGCAGTCGCCTAATACGATGACAGTTCATTGGCTATCTGTGCGCGGTGGGGCGCGACATTTGCGGAAGGCTGCCCAGGCTGGGAAAAAGTTAGAGATTGCGATCGCGCTGGGTGTCGATCCCTTGATTATTATGGCTGCTGCTACACCGATCCCGGTTGATTTATCAGAATGGTTATTTGCCGGACTTTATGGCGGTTCTGGGGTGCAGTTGGCAAAGTGTAAAACGCTGGATTTAGAAGTACCTGCCGACTCAGAATTTGTGTTAGAAGGAACGATTACACCAGGAGAAGTTTTACCCGATGGCCCCTTTGGCGATCACATGGGATATTACGGCGGAGTGGAGGATTCGCCACTGATTCGGTTCCACTGCATGACGCATCGTAAAGATCCGATTTATTTGACGACATTTAGCGGGCGGCCGCCGAAGGAAGAAGCGATGATGGCGATCGCACTCAACCGCATTTATACTCCAATTTTACGGCAGCAAGTGTCAGAGATTGTAGACTTTTTCTTACCAATGGAAGCGCTGAGTTATAAAGCGGCGATTATTTCCATTGATAAAGCTTATCCAGGTCAAGCGCGACGGGCGGCTTTGGCTTTTTGGAGTGCTTTACCACAGTTTACTTACACTAAATTTGTGATTGTTGTAGATAAAAGTATCAACATTCGCGATCCGCGTCAAGTTGTGTGGGCAATTAGCTCTAAAGTCGATCCTTCGCGGGATGTTTTTATTCTACCGAATACTCCTTTTGATACTTTGGATTTTGCCAGTGAAAAGATTGGCTTGGGAGGAAGAATGGGAATTGATGCTACTACGAAGATGCCGCCGGAAACTGACCATGAATGGGGGGAAGCTTTGGAGTCTGATGTTGATGTGGCGGCAATGGTTGAGCGTCGTTGGGCTGAGTATGGTTTGGATGATTTGAATTTGGGGGAAGTCGATCCGAATTTGTTTGGCTATGAAATGAAGTAGGAATGACAATGCAAAGGTGCAGAGTAAGAGGGAAGAATAAAATTTCTTCCCTTTTTTCTGAGAATTTGATAGAATCATTGTTGAATATGTACGTAATTCCTATATATGTCAGGAGCTTTGTCGTGTATTCTAAAAGCATACTCCCAACTGCAACGATTTTAGTGGTCGATGATAACTCTGAAAATATTGAATTGTTAGCTGATTTGCTGAGTAACGTTGGTTATCAGGTGGCGATCGCAAAAAGTGGTAAAGCTGCACTAGAATGCTTAGAATTCTTACAGCCCGATCTTATTCTGCTCGATGTGATGATGCCTGAAATTGATGGTTTTGAAACTTACCGACAGATCAAATCAAACGTCGCCAACCGCGATATTCCTATTATTTTTATGACAGCTCTTTCTGACTCTGTAAATAAGGTTAAAGGACTCAGTATGGGAGCGGTAGATTACATTACAAAACCTATAGAGTACGAAGAGACACTGGTACGTATACGGATACAGTTGCAGGTGCGTGAATCCCAGAAGCAAATGGAAAAACAGACCATAGAACTCTCTGAGGCCTTGGACAAACTGAAAAAGGCTCAGGTACAGATGGTACAGAATGAAAAGATGTCTTCCCTTGGCCAATTAGTTGCGGGGATAGCGCACGAAATTAATAATCCTGTGAATTTTATTCACGCTAATCTGAGACCTGCGGAAGAATACATGAGGACTCTAATAAACTTTGTAGAATTATATCAAGAATGCTATCCTCAGCCTCACCCAAAAATCGAAGAATGGATAGAAAAGGTAGAGATGCAATATTTACAAGAGGATTTTCCGAAGTTGATTAATTCTCTTAAGCAGGGAAGCGAACGCATTCGCCAGATCATTTTGTCCCTGCGTAATTTCTCGCGTCTCGACGAAGCGGAACTCAAGTTTGTTGATATACAAGATGGTATTAATAATACGCTGATGCTCTTACAGCATCGCCTCAGAGCTAATTCCCATCGTCCCAGTATTCAGGTAATTAAGGAATACGGAGTATTGCCTGTGGTGGAATGCTATCCTAGTGAGTTAAATCAGGTATTTATGAACATTCTCAGTAATGCCATTGATGTTTTGGAAGAACGCGATCGACAGCGTAGTGTTGCTGAAATAAATGCGAATCCCAGTAGGATTACAATTCGCACTCAACTATTATCCGATCGAGCAGTTGCTATCTATATTATTGATAATGGTTTAGGGATTGACCAAAATTTAGGTTCCAAAATATTTGAACCATTTTTTACTACTAAACCCATCGGCAAAGGCAGCGGACTGGGACTCTCAATCAGTCATCAAATTATTACTAAAAAGCACGGTGGTAAGATATCTTACAACAGTGAACCCGGACAGGGAACAGAGTTTGCGATAGAAATTCCAGTGAAGGTTTCTTCTGTAATTAGCGGGCTGAAAAATTAGCATTAGCGGGACTTAAACAAATTTCAAGCCCAAATAAAGCCCAAACTGGCTTTGTAAGCAGAGAATACGTCCCAATTTTCGTTCAACCATTTGACAAACCTAAAAGATATGGCTGTCCGAAACGCTTCCAGTGCTTCTGTAAAAGTGTTTAAAGGTTTATTTGCCCACCTACGTCTTAATCCTCCCGTTAAGGTATGCCAGAGGATGAAACTGTAGGCACAAAATACCAAAATTAAATGCCTTTTTAGGCTGCGTTTATCT
>DATGYA010000648.1:0-18647 GCA_035298405.1 Kamptonema sp.
ATCCGCTGTCTCAACAATCTCAGACTACAGCAGAAAATCAGCGCCAGGGGGAGGAATCGCCAACAGTCGCGGCGAACGCTAAAACAGGGGCAACTGAGGGAGATGGAATTGATTTAGATGCCCTGATTAAAGGCATAGAACAGAGTAAAGGAACAGCCAAGCAAAGCATCACCATTGCCCGTGAAAACCTGGATTATTCGATGGTAAATTTGCTCTTAACTCAGATGCGAGAAGCCAACAAAGCCCCTCACTACACGCCCCCTGATAGATGGTGGTTGCTGAAAGCACAGGAGAAAGCGGAACAGTTCAAAAATCGCGCTGCTAACTTGGGTGATTTCACCACATACAAAGGCATCAAAAACTGGCAAGTGTGGTTAACAGAAGTTAATGCTCTGCTAGTAATTCACGACCTACTAATTGAGTCAGGCAAAGGGAATCAGTTACAAGTTTTACCCAATCCTAACCTTGCCGTTTCCCTTTCCCAATACCTGCAATTTACTGAGTTGGCGATTGCTGGCGATACTCAAGCATTAGAGCAGATGAGAGCTATTGCAGAGGGTCAAAAAAACGCAGATAAATACAACAAGGAGGTGAAAACCAACTATGACAAATCCCTCACCAATTCCCATTAATCAGCGGCAAGCAATAGCAGGACTTAGCGCTTCCCTTCTGATTGGCGGGGGAGTGTTGATTGGTGATGCTATCTTTGGCCGCCAACAGTATCAAATTAATGATGATTCAGCCTCTATTTGTGGCGCTCAACGTTGCCAAGTAATTGCTCCTAAACCTTACAGATTCTATGAAGCTGCAATCGGTACTTTATTAGTTGGCTGTGGAGTGGGTGCGAGTCAGTTTTGCTCGTTGGGCGGCGATTTAATGCAACTGGTAAAACTGGGTAGCGCTGCTAGTTGGGACTGGTTAAGTGAGGCCCTTGAGGAATTTACACCTACAGAGGCACAACAGCAGCGGGTGATTCAGTTGGCGGTAAACGCCGCACCAATTCAGATAAAAACTTGGATACAGCAGACATCGGCTGATACTTCTTGGTTTGAGCGGTGGCTAAGGGGACACAACCGGATTGCGGGAGAAACCGAAAGCGGCAAAACCACACTCGCAGAAGCGGCCTTAATTCATTACCTGAGCGTTAATCCCAACACCACAATCGCCATTGGGGATATCAACTACGGCAAGCGAGACAAGGATTGGTGCAAGCTTGACCCGGCTTACATTTACACAGAGCTCGACCAAATAGCCGCCATTATAGACCACGAATACAAGGAGTTAACCAGTAGGAGGGAAAGAGCTATTGCGGCAAAACGAGCGGGTAAAGCTGCCCCTAATTTCTCCCCTCGGCTGTTAATTATCGACGAATTAGATAGCATTGCTGAAGACTTTGGCGGACAAAAGTCTGAACCCATGAAACAGCTAAAAACGTTGGCTAAGCAGGGACTAGGCTATCAGGAAAAACTCATTTTTACTGGTCAATCTTTTGCCGTTGGGGAGGCAGGAGTCAATCTCGCCACTTCCAATCAATTCAGCAGCTTACTAACTGTTAAAGACAAGCTCCTACGTTCAGAGCTTAAATACCTCAACCCTGCGAATGCTGATGAGATTGAGGAGCAGGTAAAAGCATTACAAAAAGCAGGTCATAGAGTAGCAATTGCTCAACTGGGAGAATCAAGCCCCGAAGTAGTTGTTATCCCAGATTTGTCTCACTTAAAGAACGTCAAACTCAGTCATCGCGACCCGCTTGCTGATTGGTGGCGGGGTGCTTGGACTACTGAGGTTGAACAGTGGGCCGCATTGCAAGCAGCGCTCTATGTCAAGGGTGAAATCGGCTCACCACTCAAACCATTGGCTGCAAAACTTGGCATACAGACGCTTAATTCTGATGCCCGTTACACCCAATACCTAAAACCCACTTGGGAACAGATTTTAAAGGACGCAAAAACTGGAGGAATTGAACCATGAAGCTCAAAGATTGTCTGTTTGTTTTATTAGTTTTCTTAGCACTCGTAGCCACTTGGGATGTCACAGTTGGTCAGATTTTTGGAAGTGCGGGAGACGCTGGTATGACTGGCGGCCGCTCGTTCCTCAACAATCTTGATAAAGCCCGTCAACAAAATCAAATCACACCTCGGAGGTAAAAACATGGAGCGCTTTACTAGCCCAGTTGTGACGGTATTAGCGCTCTATGGTTTGTGGTGTGCTGCTGTTAATTTTGGATGGCTGAAGATGTTTGCAGTAAAGTTTCCCAATTTCCAGCAGAACCCAGTTGTCAAAACCATAGAGACGCAAATTAAGAAGGATTTACAGCAAGGAATGGGGGAACAGTTACCCACATCAAACCCTTCTCCCAGTGCTTCCCCAACGGTAACACCCTCTCCCTTGGTAGGAGTAGGAGCAAATATTCAAACCCCCTTTTTTAGCGGTCAGTACAACTTCAAATTAGGCCCCAATGGACAGCAACAAAAGCAACCCGACAATAGAGCGCCTAATCGCTGATTACGAGCAAGGCTACCTCAGTGAAGAGATACTAGCCCGTGCGATCGCTAATAGAGCTGACCAAGCAGGATTAAATGCTGTTGGTTTGACTATGGAGTTGATGCTGATTGTTTTGGGAGCGATCGCGTTGGGAACGGCAACGGTAGCACGTCAGCCGTTGCAACCTCAAGGTGTCCCCTCCGCTCAACAGCTTATGGAGCAAGCTGCACCATCCCCTAATTTCCCTGGTAAGTTTACCCGCCCAACTGCGCTCGCGCCGATTAGTTCAAAGATGGGAATGAGGTTTCACCCGGTGCATAAGTTTTGGAGGCTGCACGCAGGATTGGATATTGCTGTGCCGATAGGCAGCTCTGTACTTGCACCTGCGGATGGTGTTGTTAGTGTAGCAGGTTGGGCGGGTGAGTGCGGTATCAAAATTCAACTCAATCATGGTGGCGGTTGGGATACTCGCTACTGCCATAATTCAAAAGCATTGGTAACAGTTGGACAACGGGTAAAACGAGGGGATGCGATCGCACTTTCTGGCAACACTGGGGGTTACAGCACGGGCCCGCACTTACATTTTGAAATCAGAAAGGATGGGAACCCGTTAGACCCTCTTAAGTTTGTGAGTTATTGATTATGGGTAAGATTTTAGATTGGTCAAATAGTGAACCAGAGAGTAATAACGCGCCGCTGAGTTTAATACTGTGTGGCGGTGCTTTAGTTCTGGGGTTAAGTTTTGCGCCATCACCTGTCAGGGAAGCTGCTACTTCTGCTCTAGATGCAGTCGCTAATGGGCAAAATCCTATCAGTGCGATTGCTAATGTTTCGACAAATTTAGAGCCGTCTTGGAGAACAAAAAAATCCCCTGAGTTTCTAAACAAAACTGTGGCGATTGCCAGAGATTTAGGTGCTAATCCCAATCACTTAATGGCAATTATGCAGTTTGAAAGTGGCTTAAAGGCTGATGAAGTCAATCGATTCTCAGGTGCTACTGGTTTAATTCAATTCATGCCGTCAACAGCGCGGGGGTTGGGAACTTCGACATCGGCGTTACTGAGGATGACAGAGATTGAGCAGCTAGATTATGTGAGAAAATATCTGCTGCCATATAGAGGCAGGCTCAACACGATTGGTGATTTCTATGCTTCTGTTTTGTGGCCTGCGGCGGTAGGTCAGCCTGACAGTTACGTTTTGTTCCGTGTCGGCAGCATTGAGTATAGGCAAAATAATGGGTTTGATCGTAACCGCGACGGGGTAATTACCAAATCTGAGATTACAGCGCTTGTTTCTGAAAGGCTTTAGGTTCAACGAAATCGTGCGATCGCACCATCCACTTCATCCATTTGGCAATTAATTTCTTTAGCAGTATAAATATATCGCTGAACATTGCTATTGCTACACCTTACTTCTGGTTTCGAGGTGAGGTGGATATCGGTTCTTAGTTGAGATGTGAGGATAATTTCTGCTCAATCAAGAAAATCAGTCTCTACAATATATACTTGTTTCTATTGGTAGGGCGATCGCTTGTTTGCACGTTGCAGATTTTGCTGGCAAGTGGCATGGAAAATACAGGTTAGCGCGATCGAGTGCAAGTTTAGTATCAAAACAGCAAGCTCATAAATAATAGAGCCGCTGCTTGCACAAACCCTCCGCGATTGGCGTGAGCTTCAGTTGGTGCGATCGCGAGCTATTGGCCTTGATTGCCGGTCAATTTGACCTAATTGTTTTCCCTATTCACTCCCCCGCATTTGTGGGTAGTCATTGGCGATCGTTTCAGTTGGCGCGATCGCAGGAATTGGAATCAAAGCTTACCCGATAGTAGTTCTAGCAGCAACTATAGCTGAAAAGAGCATAAACAAACAGGCTCAACCCAACCACTAAGAGTCAATATTCAGGTTATCCGTTGAAATACTGCATCGAAAAGTATTTGTTGAGCCTGCTAATTATGCTAAAACTGGGAGGGCGATCGTTCGCCTCGTTGAATTTTTGTTCAATACCGATCGTGTTGTGGCTCTACAATACAAATGCTCCTCTTTATTGGAGAAGTTTTTTATGTTTTTGTATAAATATATCTCTGAACATTGCTATTGCTACCACCCTTTCCTGCTTTTTGTGCAAGCTTCCTATCTGCATAAGTTTGAGTTTTCATGCGGTTTTTGCTGCGAATAAGCCCCCAAATTCAGCTAATAATTAAGTTGAGTTTGCACAAGTTTACTCGCACATTCTCAGAAAAAACAGCGAAAAACAGCGAAAAACTCACGAAAACTCAGTCCTAAAAAGTTAATTTTGAGGTTTTTTCCTGTCCCGGTACACTTAATATCAATTTAACAATTTAACAGCAAACTCTACACTCCCAATTCAATGAATTGTAGCAGAGGCTCAAAAGTGGTAGCATTTATAGCAAGCTGTACTTTCACAATTGAGCAAGCAGAACTAATTGAAAAGCTGTTAAGGTTGCCTAAAAATAGCCGCAAGCGTGATAGCCATTCAGCTATTGCATATCAATCTATCGGTTGAATACCTAAAACTTCCGTTGTCCTAGCTTTGCCTCTAGCTTGTGAATAATTTCTGTCTTTTCTCTCAACTGGTTGCCGTATCCGTCGCACCGCTCGGTTGCTTGCTTGAGGTCAAATTGCAAGCGCTGAGATTACAAAGCTTGTTTCTGAAAGGCTAATGGTTCAACAAAATCGTGCGCTCGCTAACCAGCACGAGAGATTCAAAGCTGAGGCTTCTTAATAATTGCCTCATCCACCCTTCACAAATCCAACATCACGACTTAACCAAATAATAATGAGAGCAATAGCTGCTGGAAGTGTTTGCAGTAGGAGCGTTGTGGGCTTAAGTGTAACTGCGCCATAAAGACCAGCTATAACAACACAAATCAAGAAAAAAAGCCGAATCGATCTGTTTTGGTTAAAAGCCCCCCAGAGTAAACCAGCCGCAATAAATGCGTTGTACAGACCTGCATTATTAACAATTGGTGCAACTTGACTTGCAATGTCAGCAGTAAACCCAAGTCTTTGATAAACCAGCGGAGTTTGCCAGAAAAACATCTCTACCATCGAAATGACGATGTGGAGAATACCAACAATTGAAACAGCGATGGTAGAAATAGTTTTCATAATGCTCCTGACTAAATAAATCAATCTATTGGGGAACCAGAGCCTTGAAGTAGTACAAGATTTCAATCATTCATCAGTAATCTTATCTTTGATCTTCTCAGCGGCTTCACTAAGCACGTTTACAGGTACAGTCAGAGGGTCTTGTGAGATTCCCAGCATATATACTTCGTCTAGGTTATGATGCTTTTCCAAGGCAGCTTCATGAATAGTGAAATAAAGGGGTGTACCAGTGTGCACATAGTCTGGCATTCTTCTTTTATTTCTGTCATACATCGCTTTAAAGAAGCCGAAAATTGGATTCGGGTTTTTGTCTACTCCAGTTACTCCGCCAAAGCCAAGCTCCGCTGTTAGTTTTTCTTCTTCTGGTCTTGTATCAAATGGTGCTGGCTTTAAAACGTTTCCTGTTGGAAATGGCAGCATAGTGATAAAATCTTCCG
This sequence comes from Kamptonema sp., assembly GCA_035298405.1. Taxonomy (GTDB): domain Bacteria; phylum Cyanobacteriota; class Cyanobacteriia; order Cyanobacteriales; family Microcoleaceae; genus Kamptonema. The sequence continues at coordinate 6,050 of DATGYA010000648.1, forward strand.
TGTTGGCAATCCGCCAGTGTCGAACACCTAACTTCTGAAAATTCATTGCAAAATTTCTGTCTCCACACCGAGGACTAGCAAAGGTGTACAATACGATGTTCTCAGGATTTTTAAAGTGAGTATTCTTGAGAATATCTGGAATTGCTAATGTTGCCAACGCCCCACCTAAGCTATGTCCTGTAACAAAAACCTTAGCATTCGGGGATTTTTGATTAAGTGCCTCAATGAGTTTCTTCCGTAGGCTCACATAAATGCCTCTAAAGCCTGCTGTTACGAATCCAAAATCATCTTCAATGCTGGGAATAACGATTGAACTTTGATTTTCCTGCACAACCCCATCTGCAATGTCACCCTTGATCTCTACTTTTTGATTTTCCCTATCGGTACTATCCTTCAAGGAAACAAGCTGAACGTTCGCATCCTTAAACCATTCAACAAAGCGTCTAGTGCCACGGAAGATTACATACACATTGTCGCTGTCAACTTCAGAGGCAACATAGCCAAAGGGAACGCCCTTTTCTGCAAATTCGGTATCTAGCTGGTACAGCTTCTCAAGTTTAAAGGCTTGTGAGTTATTGTTCAGTTCAAATAAATCGAACTGCTTATAGGCTAGCAGAGTTAACTCTGCTAGATTTCGAGCCATAGAAGGATCAAACCCTGAAGGGTAAGTATTCAGTTGAGAAATGATTACTCTGTCTGCTGACTGGTTCGGGTTGTGTAAAGAGGACATAAGTAGGTAGGGGGGATTAAATCGAATAATGTAACACTATGTAAATAGGCTTAAGTCAGCCAGTAGAGAGCATTTAGACACTTTACAATTATTTACATAGTGGCGTTTAAAAGCGCCGACTTACTTAACTTCTATTTCGGGGAATTCAGTTTGTTGCGCTCACCTTAACCTTCCTACTTTGCTTCTGTCAGCCTCAGAGCTCAGGAAAAAGTCCGAGAAAGGTCAGATCCACCTATAAAAACCTTCATCTGCGCCTCTACCCAGATTTAGGGTCGAACAACTTATTATAAAGTCGCGATCGTGCCTTACTAATAAGTTAGAGGCCTCTGTCCAAGTTTTTTCTCTAGATTTTGCCATTTCTCATGCTCTTCAATTCTTCCCTTTAGATGCCCCTCGGCTCTCTGCTGCTCCTGTTTAAGGTCAGATTGCAAGCGCTGGATTATGGTGTAATTTTGGTCAAGTTTTGAGGCCTCTTCAATCAGAGCAGAGGCAAAAGCATAGAAGTGATCGCGCTTCTCACCCTTCTCAAATTTCCAACCGCCAACAGAGGGCATCTCAAAAAGCTTATCCCTCGCCGCGTACAAGTCGGGTAGCTGAGCTTGTGGCTGCTGTGCTGGAATCTCTGGCAACAGTTCCAAAATCGCCTCTACATCTTGTAAATCAGTTTTTGATTTTTTACGCTTAGCCTTGAGCTGGTTGAGCAAGTCCGCCGCGTTTGGCAATTCCCAAATTGGGGAATCTTGCGCGGTCTGGGTGGAAAGTTGCTCACGCAGTTGGCTTACTTCCCTTTCAAGTTTGCGGTTTGTGTCGTATTGCCGAAGCAGTTTGGCGTTAGCTTCTTCCAGTTCATTTTTAGCTGCTGTTAGCCGCATTTGCCAGCTTACATCATTGCCTCGCAAGCTATTTTCAGTCTCTTTGAACCTTTCAATTTCTGCGGTTAGTTGTTTTCTCAAAGCAATCACATCTTTGTCATAAGCTGGATCTGATTGCTTGGAAAGTTGCGATCGCACTTCTCGGAGTTCTTGCGCTTGTGAAGTTTGTAGCTCCAAGAGTCCGTTTAGTTGCTCTCGCAGTTCCTTTCTCTCCTGTTCCAATTCCTTATTTTTCTTCTCTTCTATTCGCAGTAGACTCCCTGTTCCTTCCAGTTCTTGTACCCTATGCCGCAAAAGCCTATTTTCCTCCAATAGCTCGTTAATCCATTTCTCCCGTTTTTCCGATTGTTTGTCAGATTGCGATCGCACTTCTGCCAACTCAGCTTTTAATTGTGTAACTTGATTATGTAACTTTAGATTCTCAGCCCGTAAGTTACCTAACTCATTATGTAACTCTTCACTCACCTTTGAGTTACCCATAGGCTTAGGTAACTTAGGTGTACTGGGGATATCGAATAATGCCCCAACTTCAGCCAGTCGCCGCAAAGTCAGAGCTTTTGATATCCCTATGTAACGCTTATGTAACTTTCCCTCAACTTTGCGGTAGGCGTACCAGTAGCCTTTAGCCGTTTCTTTTCTGGCTGTGTAACCCTCACCATCATTAACCCTGAAGGATTTAGTCTCTGGATGCTCTAGCCATTCATACCACTGCCTAAAACCCACCTCTATCTTTTTGCCAGAGGGGAGTTGAGCCGTCCCATATTTCACCCTTGCCAATTTACTCATCGCTAGTTACATATAACTTTAGGTAACTTATCTTTAGCTTCTCTCTAAGTAACTGTCAATAGTTACATAGATAAGTTACTTATCATTACAAGAGTTGAAGTACAGCTTAAAAACCCGGAATTGGGGCAGGCACGGGGGTTCTGCCCCTATAAAACCGATTTGTTTGTACTTCACTTACCCGCAAAAGTGCTGTAATAGTCAAGTGGTGGCCTCATTCTGAAAAGAAACCACCACCAACGGTTCTACCATTGGTTCGGGCAGAATTCCAGCCGAGAGCGACTGCAACGCTTCCAAAGCCGGAGCCACCTTCTGAGAAGGAGTGCGCCGATCGTAGATTTGAGCCTGAGTTTTCTGAGAGTGGGCCATCAATTCCGCCAAAGCCGCCAGCACTCTATCCGCAGCTCCCGACAATTTAAGGTGAGTAACAATTGAATCCCTCACCATGTGCGGTGTAAACAGTTGGCCTGTCAACCGATAGATCCGCTTACGGAAGTAGCTACCCAGAGCGCTAGCGTCCAGCGGATCGCCATTGACTTTCGTAAAAAAATACCCATGCTTCGGATTGAAAATAGGCCGCCATTTTTCCAGCCATTCCGTCAAAAAGGGATACAAGCTTTCTGGCAGTTCTATTACCCGCTTTTGACCATTCTTGCAAAAACTATCACCCGTCTTGAAGTCAGCAGCACTGTGCTCAATCAACCACTTGCCATCGCGGTTGAATATAGTGCGACCAAACTCCAGTTCCCTCAGCGTGCGACTGCGATCTGGAAAAGCACTGAGCAGCATAAAAATTAAAGCCATTTGGTGACTTTGGGCTCGCGCACTCAGTGACCGATTCTTGCCACACGCACTTCGCTCCCCACATTCCTCTACCAGCCGTTTTACACAAGCTAAGAAGACTGGCCAATCGAGCCATTTCTTCGATTCATCGGAACGGCGCGGGGTTTGATTGACCCTGACCATAATATCGCGTTCCAACTGCCTCAATTCCTCAATAATTGGAATATCTTTGTACCCGACCTGCTTGCCAGCAATTTGGTGGCGACTGCGCTGTTTCGATGCTTTATGATAGAGAAATTTCGCCACAGCTACCAGACATTCCACAGCTTTTAGTTCAGTATTAGGAGAAGCGTCTCGCGATTCCCTCAACCATTGTAAGTGAGAGTCAATTAACTCCATAACTGCATCTATCTCTGCTTCATCTCGCTTGCCTTCAGGAGTTAATCCTCTGTAAGCAACCAGTTTTTTGAGACTTAACTCTTCAAGGGGGATGCCCTGATAACGGTGCAGCCAACCTAATAGCCTCTTCGCGGCTTTTACGTGACCCATTCCACTCACAGGGCGCAGAGCTTGATCTTGGCGATTGCGATTCCCGACCGGAGCAGTTTGAAATTTGAAGAACAGATCGAGTTCCTGCTGTAAATCAGGCAAAATCTCTGAAGGTTTCAAGCTGTATTGAAAATTAGGGGAATCCCGGTTGAGCTGGCGCTCCGTCACGCGAGGTTTGTCCTTACTAATGCTTCTTTTATTCCGCATCGTCGGACAACGTTTCTCTCTGTCTTTCTCTGTAGCAAGAACTGCCCAATTCCACCAAGATTGTTGCTGACACCAGGAGAACAACTTTTTCAAGTGCATTCGATAAGTTCTACAGATAGAGAGCGTACAATTCATGGCAATAAAAACCTCATTTTGATAAATCAGAGCATTCTTCAATTCATGGGTAGGAATTTGTGCCATCAATTGCCAAGCTGCTTTCGACTCAACTGAGGTTAACTTTTTCCCCTCCGGGAAAGGTAAGCCATACTTAGGTAAAACATATCGGACTACAGACGTTTTCAGGAGAGCTATATGAGATTTTTGATTATTAAGATTTTTTGACTTATAATCTTGCTCGTAGAGGCGGAAAACCTCAGCCCAACTTTGCGGTATGCTATTGATGAGTATGTCCATTTTTCACTCCTTTAGGGGGGATTTATCACACTTTAACATTAATTGAATGGCACACAATTGGCTTTAAAACTATTAAGAAATAAGCAAAACAATCCGGTGAAACTATTGCCAATTAAGGCATCAGAGCCTCAAGCTCTAGGTCAAGCGTGATAAATAACTGAAAAAATAGTTATCACGCTATTTAGAATTGAGTTTCTGTTAGCAGTGCACCGAAAAATGCCAAAAAGCCGAGACGGTAATCCGCCCCGGCCAAGGGTATTTTATTCAATTATTGCTTTGGTTCTATTGTAAAAAATCGGGTAGGAAATGTCAAGAGTTTCCTGGGCGCTCAATATAATGACACAATAGCGGTATTGTCACTATGCAATCTATCAATATCACGGTGTATAGTTTTTACACAATGGCTGATTTTGATGTTCTGCCAGATGTAATAATCGCCCTAGTTCCTGAATGGATTTACGCCGAGTAGCAGTGCCGGTTAGTTCATCAATTTCTGCAAATCTGGACTGTGGCTTGCGTTCTCAGTCAGTCCTAATGTTAAGAAATGTTTCGCCAACAGTATCGGATCTCGGCTCAATTCCAAGTAGCGGTCTAGATTTCAGGGTCTGGTTAGAATCTGAAATTTTTATATATTTCCCTGTTAAAATTGTAAAAAGTAACTTACAATTTTAAAAAATAGATTTTTTAAGGTAGTAAACCGACGTGAAAATCGAACTACCCACACTAGAGCAGATTTCCGCAGGTCTAACCCAGACTTCTCAGTGGCAGGGGCGGCTTTATCCTTACCCTCAAAACCTGCAACTGGGTTACGACAAGGTTGTTTTGGCGTTTTTACTGGCAAACAAGTCACAATCCGCCCCAGCGAGCGTGCCGGAGTTTTACCAGGATTGGTGCGAAAAGCCTTTTGATGAATGGGGAGTAGAAGTTGACGAAGAGATCGATGGCTCAGATACGTTGCTGTTCCTGGGGGAACCAACTGAACTAACCATCGAGTTGGCAGAAGCCTTTGGTGGAAGCACTCTTTCTCAAGAGCAGTCCAGAATAGCAGCTATCTTGCTACAACGGTGCCAAGCACATTCACAAGGGGCACAAATTTACACGAAGTTCCGCAGGTTCATTGTCGAACATCCCGTTTTGTCCAATCAGGAGTTAGTAGAGGCCAAAGGCAACTTCGGACTGGGGATTGGGCTGTCCGATTTGCTAGAGGAGTGCTACGAAATAGCGCCCCTGTGCTACCAGTTGGAGGGAAACTTCTATGCTTGCCCCTACTGTCACGCACTAGCCGCAGTAGATCGGGAACAAGCGATCGCCAATCCAAACTGCAATCGCTGCCCACCTGGACGGCGGCTCAAGAAAAAAGTCAAGCTTTCCAACGATTCTCTTAAGCTCAAACGTGGCATCGAACGCTTTTGGTTTTACCCCGGACGGTCAGAAATTCGACTGTACGAGAAGTTAACAGAACTAGGGCTACAGGTTGAGCTTTACCCAGAGAGAGATCGCTACGACTTGCGGGTGACGTTTCCTGACGGCAAAGTTTGGGCCTTGGATCTCAAGGATTACTCTAACCCCTACCTATTATTAAAGCGTCTGGGCGACGAACCCATTCCCAAAGATCCGCCTTGGGATGAAGCCTATATTGTCATTCCCAACGAACGCAAGAAAGAGCGTCCTGCCTATCTCAAAGAACTTAAATCGCGCTGGCGTTGGCAGGATGTAAGACCCGTTTTTGATGATGCTATTTTCGCCTTAGCCAAAAAGAAATTAGAGAAATTTCCCGTACAACAGACGACTCAAGCGCCAGATGGTGCAGGTGAGGACAGCACGTCCTCCTCAAAAATGACCTCTCGCACTAAAAAAAGGAAGAGAGAACATGAGAGAAACTAGGTCTTGGAGATCGAAAGCAAGCGCTACGCTACAAGAGTCAGCCAATCTCCCCAGAGACCAGATTGAAGCCTTGCTCGATGTAGAATTAGCTCTGTTTGCCATTGAAAAGCTCGGACTTCAATCCGAACTCGATACAGCTACTTCTGTTTGGTTGCTCATCTCCAGTCGATTTTATTTGTTTCCGCCTTTGATAGCTTTAGTAGAGACGGCAGAAGCAAAAAGAACACTGTTCAATTTGAGGCAACTCCTGCACTACTTATCAAACGAAGATACTGTAGAGCAGTCAGTCAGAGCATACAGACAGATTCCTTCCAAGTATCGTGCTTATGATATTGATGATGCTTATCGGTTCTCTCGTAAATCTATGCCTTCCATTTGGGGCAACCGTTTCGAGCGCTTTGAGGACTTACTGAGCAATAAACTGAAGTATCGCACTCGAACCGTTAAATATGCCGAACCTGGTAAAGAATATTCATTTCGTTCTCAAGAATCTGCTTACAGTGTCAGAATTCCCCAAAATTTTCCCCGCTATCAGGGAAAGACTATCTCCTTGCATCGCGAATACACTCCCGCGATCGCCATCACGAGAGCAGAAATGGAAGAAGCAGCAGAGCTTTTAGACCAAAACAGCGAAGATAAATACAGAAAGGAACAATTACAAAAAATCATTCTCGAACACTTTCAAGAAATGGGGTTTGCGGCCACCGATTCGATTGTATTTGATGGAGTAAAACACTTAGTTGGGCTGCTGAATGCTGGCAAATCTACACTCATTGAAATCTTGACTATTGCACTAATCAAAAAAGGACATAGAGTAGGCGTAGTCTTTAACGAAGTTGTTACCTGTTTGAGAATGGCGACACTCTTAAAAAAAGCTGGAGTGCGAGTGTCAGTTGTCATCGGTCAAAGAAATCGAAAAGTTCATTTAGAAAACTGGCATAGTGTCAGTGGCGGATTAGATGGTTTTGAACACTTATCAACAGCTTGTCCTTTAAGCAGTTACTTTCAACCTTCAGTTCCTCCATCACCTCCTTGCTTTGAGTTGAGACAAATTCGAGCAGATGATGATAGTAATAATACAGAAAGTGAGAGGATCTGCCCTTTAATTGGGCAATGTCCTAGACATCGAGATGCTAATCAACTAGCAGATGCTCAGGTAATTTTGACTACGGTAGCTGCCGCTATTTTCACTCGTCCATTACCTCATGTTAGTCCGCAATCAATTAATTATTATGAATTGATGTATCGCACTTGCAGCGTTGTCTTTTTTGACGAGTGTGACAAGATTCAAGCTAATCTAGACTCGACTTTTCTACCAGCAATTAAACTGATTGAGCGGGGAAGTAATGGTTTTCTCGACCAAATTGTAACTTGGACGCGAGCGCAGAAACTCCGCAATTCTCGAAATGACTTACGACAAGTTATTTTTGGACAATTCAATCATGCTATCCAAAATGCCGATACTCTAGTTGATAACATCTGTACCCAGTTGCAACTCTCACCTGATGAGAGCGAATGGTTAGCCAAGCGGCAGTTTTTTACTTGCTCGTCTCTGGCCAGAGATTTCGTGTTAGAAATAGCCAAGGCTCAAGGTATCGATACTGAATCAAGCACGTTTATTCTTGATAAAAATCCGGTTTATCAAGAATTAGCTGAGTTTCTTCGGGGTGATTGGAAAAGTTCTTGGTTAGCTGAATATGCCATGAGGTTGGCTAAAGAAAACTATCAAGAACAGCAGGTCACACTTTCCCTAATTCAGGAAAAATTGCTCGACAAGGGTTGGTTAAAAACAGTCAAAGATCGATGGGGATTTAGCTGTCGATTCGCCTTGTTTCTCAAGCTGGTACTTTTCGTCTGGTTTTTTCAGCAGGCGGTTACGACAGCTTATGGATTGGGCGAACAAGTCGATAGCGCTCAGGAGGTTGTTTTCTTTAATCGCATTCCCCGCGATTTTTATGGATTAGTACCAGGATTAGCATCTGGTTTAGTTTGTGGATTCAAACTGGAACGACAAACAAATCAATTGACTCTTTGGTATTTTCAAGCTTTAGGACAGGGACGTTGGCTTTTAGAAAATTTTTCCCAGGTGTTTGCTAATGAAGGGAATTTTGGCGCACACGCTTTGCTACTGTCCGGTACAAGTGTAGCTCCTCAAAGCCCTGTGGATCATATTAATTGCCCAGTAGATTACCTCCTCCGTCCGAAAGAACGCAGTGCCACAGAAGCAATTTCTCAAAGTAGTTTCTACTTTTCTCCCTGTTACTGGGCTGATGGAAAACCCGTTCGCGTTTCAGGGGTGGATTCTAAAGAAGGATCGCTGTTACAAATTGTGCGATCGTTGCTGCGTCAAACTGACGTTTTGCAACGGGATTTTGATACTCTGCCTGAAGGTCGAAAGCGTCTAATTTGGTATGTAAATAGTTACGAACAAGTTGAGTTTGTTTACAATGCAATTTTATCAATTGATACTCTCGGAGAATGGAATAAGCGCGTTGCAGCTTTAACAGCTAGATCGCCTCTTGAGGAAATAGATGAATCTTTAATTCCTCGCGGTAACGTGGAAAACTTTGCTCAGACGAATCGAGCTATTCTAATTGCACCCATAGCAGCTATTGGGCGGGGTAAAAATATTCTCAATGAACAAAGATTGAGTGCCTTTGGTGGAGCTTACTTTCTCGTTCGTCCCCATCCTGCACCTGATGACCTCGATTACAAATTTCGATTGGCATTGTGTAGAGAAAGAAAGGCGCTAGCAGAAGAGAGAGAGGGGAAACTGCGCGAAGCTGCTGAAAATTGGAAAAGTGAAGGCTATCGCCTGTTTCTCAAGAGTCTCGACACTGTGTTGCAGTATTCCCACAAAGGGTTAGAAAAAGATGTCCGAGAAGGACTGATTTGGAGCCAGATGGTATTGACGTGGCAGGCGATCGCCCGTACCATTCGCGGCAATCAACCGACGCTAGTTCGGTTTATCGATGCAGCCTGGGCCCCCAACCTGGCTGAAAAGAAACCGGAAACTGAGCAAGACTCCTTACTTAAAGGATTTGAGTACGTCCTTCGTCCCTACTTTGGCAAGACAAGGACAGCTTTTGACACGCGGGAACTCGCTCTCGTGCGATCGCTCTATGAACCTTTTTATCGTGCATTGGAGAAAATCGATGGCATCAAAAACTAATACAAAATCTACTAAAACAATCCAATTGTTGGCGTTGCAAGTACCAACCCAAATCTCGCTCCCGTTTGATTTGTATGCACTGACTGTTCCCGACCCCTGGAAGGAACTATTTAATAGGTTACAACAGCACAAGTTGGGTAAAAAATATGTCTTGCCACCCATTGAATGCCTCAACCAAGTCCTTCAACTGTTAGTAGACGGCATTTTGTTCTCTTCTCGAAATGCGTTCGGACTAAAATCTTCTGCTAGATGGCTCTATTTCAACACTGAAAAGATAGAGACTACCAATATCGCTACTGTTGTCAAAGCCTGGTTGCACGTCTCTTTTGAAAACTGTAACTTTTTGACAGAAGATGACATCAATAAAATTAATGCTCTTTCTGGGAGCGATTTGCAAGTCGAAAAAGTGCAACTTCCCGCCCCCGTTTGGGAAATTAAGGATGTAAACTCAAAAATTGACTCTTTGTACTATGATTTGATTCCTTATCTTTTAGCAAACGCAGTAGCAGCCAGTCCACTCTCTTTAGTTAATCCTAAAACTAATGAAGAATCTGAAATCGTAAAATTCCACGAAATTGTCTCGGCTGAATCTGGCGCTAAAGAAGTCATTAGCTGGCCTCCGATGCTAGCAGTAAAAACTAAGAAAAAGAAAGACAGTGAAGAAAAGGAGACAACAACACATTACTACTCATACTGCTTGACATTTGCTCTACATTACAGTACAAGTGGAGAACCATATATCATTTGTGATTATAAGATTAAGCGGTGGGTGAGTTGGGAGCTTAAATATCTGCCTTCAGGCCCAACAGTCTGTATCAAACCTACAAACTCCACAAGATTTGCTGCCTGTAAATTGAAGTATATGGGCAAGGAGAAAGGTATAGATTTTGAAAGCCATCTGGCGCGTTTAATCCAAGAACTTAACTTCCGAGATAAATTTAATGCTGAAGATGTAATTCAAACCCCTTGTAAAAAGGATGAACTTGCTTGGGGAGTAACTTACAGCAATACTATGTCACCATCTCATAATACAGATGTTGGCTTTTTCCCTATAGACCATGAAATTTTTCTACAAGCCTGTATGGAACGATTTAAGGGGATTTTTGGTGACAAGTTCCCTCTTGTAGAAATTTATTCGCATTGTGCTAACAATAAAGCATTTAAAAAATCAGTTTCCCACTACAAAAAGGTAACTGAATTTATAAAATCTCACTTTGCAGAGCAAACTAATACTCCTCCATTTTATATCCCACCCAATCTGAAGTTGGTGTTGTTAGCCCAAAGCAAAGAAGCTGAGGATTTGATACCACTTCTGGCGAGGAAGTATAAAATTAATGATGTAACTGTGCAACAACTGGGTACTCTGGGCGCAGAATTATCAGGGGAAAAATGGGAAACAGAGTGTAAAAATAGAATTAGACAATTTCAAAGTCATCAAGAATTAAGAAAAATTCTTTCCTCAGATAACCAGGCAGTAACATTAACTTTGATTGAAATATTACCCAAGGATAATTTTTGGAAAAATCCTGAGAAAGATCCAAAGCCTTGTTTCCGTCCGGCTTTAGCAATGATGGGTAGTGTTACAGATCACTTTGTACCAAAGGACGAAAATGATGACGAAGATTCGCTCGAAATAGAAGATTTGAATGATAAAATTGCTCAGAAAGAAGCAGAAAAAGAGGCAGCGATAAACGAAGGCAAACCCTATAAATCAAAGTCCCTAAAAAGTGAGTTTGCTCATCGCGTGGAAAATACGCTACTGAGTGGTCTATCAATGGCTGGGGCTTATGTTTATCCTACTTTTGAAGCCGAAAAATTCCCCTCAGATGTTGCTAGTGTAGGTGTATATCTTATCCGTTACTACATAGGCGAAAAAACTCAATATCTGCCTGTGGCAGTTCGGATGGATAAGGAAGGTATTACAGCCAAAGCCTATGGACTTAATGACTGGCTTAACTTTCCTACTTTTCAAGTAAAAATGGCATCAGGAGCGAAGGAATTTAAGGCTATTGATTTTAATAAAAGTAAGATTCAATCTTGGGTATTTAATAATCTATTCCAAGAAACTAAACAGCCAACTCTATTCTGCTTTGATGCTGCCAATCTTCGTAAATGTGGACTCATATTCCTCCAGAAACAGTTCTGGCGAAACCACTCTCTCGCTTTTGAAAGAAGTGAAAATACTGACACAGGTGAAAATATTACTTTCACTTCCATTTCAGAGTACCCTAACGTTCGCGTAGCCTGCATTATTACGCCTAATACATTAGAGGTTCCTATCTATCGCGTTTGCGATGAAGAGGGGGAATTAGCAGGACACACCGCAGGTGTTTTTTATCCCTTGTCTCAAAACGCTGAATGTGGATACTACTACTTGAGTAATCAGCGTCCTGAGTCTCGCAGTGGTGGTATTCTTCAGGAAAGTAAATTAATACCGATGGCAAAAACAAGAGGTGAAAAAAAAGGAGAACTGAAGAAGCCGAAGCCCTATGCACAAGGTTATAATCCTCGTGGCGTTTTCCTCAACCTTACTCTTCAAGAAGGAGATTGCTTTAGTGATTGGGCAAGTTTCGTTCAATGTCTGCGACTTTACGGATTAATTCATTATCTCGGTGCTACAACATGGCCTGCTCCACTTCACCTTGCTGCTGGGCTTGATGATTATCGACCGATTCAAGCGATTCGCGAACCCTAACTCTAGTTAGGCCCAAAACTAGCGATAATTTTCGGGACAAAACCTCTACCGATTTTTGATTAAAGCTACTGTTCCAATAATTCAGTTTCTAACTCCACAGCAGGTTCGAGATTGCTAGTAATACTTTGGAACAGTTGCAAAGCGGCTGCTAAATCTTCGGCAATTTCTAAAGCCAAAATATCTGGTGCGGGTAGTTTGTCCGAGTCTTCTAAACTTTCATCTTTGAGCCAGAAAATATCTAGGCTAACTTTATCCCGTTGCATCAGTTCTTCATAACTAAAAGCTTTAAATCGTTCGGTTGGTTGACGTTCCTGGCGATTTTCGGCATTAAAGCACTGGATAAAGTCTTTTAGGTTTTCGGCACGTAAGGGATTAGTTTTCAGGGTGAAATGCTGGTTAGTTCTAAAGTCGTAAATCCAGAGATTTTTAGTCCAAGGATCGGGGCTGGCAGGTTTACGATCGAAAAATAAAACATTGGCTTTGACACCTTGGGCGTAGAAAATCCCTGT
>DATGYA010000649.1:0-5866 GCA_035298405.1 Kamptonema sp.
GTATCTAACCGTAACGTTCCATCACCAGTAATGCCATCAACCGTCACCGTTACGCTATTTCCCGCAGCCGCAGAAACACTCGCGATATTACCATTAACCGCTCCCGTTTTATTGAGAGCAAAATCGCTAATATCTAAACCCTGAACTGCTTCACTGAAATCGACTTGATAAACCACACTCGACGCATTCGTTGTCGCCGTTGTCGGATTTTGACGAGCAATCTTAGTAATTGTGGGGGGAGTTGTATCAAAAGTATAAGTTTCCCCACTCGTAAACGCCGCCGTTAAATTATTCCCGGCAGTATCTTGAATTGTGGGAGTCGCCGCCGTATCTAACCGTAAAGTTCCATCCCCAGTAATACCATTAACCGTCACCGTTACGCTATTTCCCGTAGCCGCAGAAACACTCGCAATTGTACCTTTAGTACCTCCCGTTGCAGTCAAAGCAAAATCGCTAACATCGAGATTTTTAACCGCCTCGCTGAAATTAACTTGATAAACCACACTCGACGCAGTTGTTGTCGCACTCAGAGGAGTTTGACGAGTAATGCTGCTAACAGTTGGTAGAACAGCATCGATATTAACCCCTGTGGTATCTCCCACATTCTTGAGAATTAAACCAACACTACTACCCCCACCATCTTTAATGGTTGCATTTCCCGTTAGAGTTAACGCATTGCCTAAAACTATGCCATCATTATCAGCATTTCCTGGGGCTATATTGTACCGAAATATATGAAATACCGATGCTACACCCGTTCCTACTAATGTTGCATTTACCGTTCCCCCTGTATTCAAAGTCAAGGGCAAATTCACGCTCCCCGTGCCTTTATTAATCGTGACGGGTTGGCTGAATTTTACGATAAAATCTAAGTTATCTCCCGATTTAAACGTCAGGGCTGGTGGTACGCTAACGCTGCTTATTTCACCGGCTGGTGTATATTCAACAGCTCCGATATCTACGGTTGTATTAACTATTCTGGGAAAACCAGTTCCTCTTTGATCAGTGGTTAATGCTACTGCATTAGTATTATTACCTGCATCTATGGCGGGACTTCCTGCTAGTAAAAGATGGGTTTGACTCGCTCCTCCATTATTGGCTAGGGGGCCGAGTTTAGCATCTAGAGGTGTTGCGGCTGTCCCTACTAATGGCCCAGCGGGAAAGGAAGTGGCTACTCCCGTGTTATCGCCGATCAGGTTTCCGCCTCCGTCTGTCCAGGTTCCGCCGGATAAATCGGGGTTTTTGATATTAGTTGATAAGTCGAAGTTTCCAGCTACTAATGTATTTTTTAAGGTGGCTGTTCCGCTATTCTGAAATATTGCTCCTCCACTATCAAAGGTGGTGCTATTAGTAACATCACTATCTGCTGTATTATTTGTAAATGTGCTGTTAGTAATGTCTAATGTGCCAATATTATGAATAGCTCCGCCACTATCTTCGGCACTATTTCCCGAAAAGGTACTGTTATTAATTGTGGCTGTACTGCTGTAGTAAACAAATATCCCCCCACCGCCAGATCCCCCACTGCTCGTGACTTTGTTATTCGTAAAGGTACTATTATTAACCGTGAGGTTGCCGAGGGTGCTGGTGACGTAAATAGCGCCGCCTCGTTTGTCTGCTATGCCATTGCTGAAAGTGAGGCTATTGAGGGTGAGATCGGTGTTTGAGGGTACGTAAAAGAAGCGAAAGGCGGGTGCTGCGGTATCTCTTTGTATAATTGCACCATTACCGTTGATGGTAAGTTTTCCGCCGACTGTGAGATCGGTAGGAGTGGGTAAACCGTTGGCTGTACTGGCAAAACCGTCGGAGGTATCGTTATCTACTGTGGTGAGGTTGTAGGTTCCTGCTGTTAGTTCGATGATGTCGTCGGCGGTGGTAGCATTGGCAGATGCGATCGCGCTTTTTAACCCCGCAACATCACCCGCATTGACGGTGAATGTAGCTAATACCCCTGGGTAAGCGGCTAATTTAACTCGGTTAAAAGGAAATTGAGCGCGAATTTTTCCGACGATTGTATCTAAATTCCAAGTGCCTCCAAGTTGGGGGTTTCCTACTTTCTGAGTGGAGGCGGCGATGTTAATTCCTAGAATTTGATGGAGACGCGAAAGGAAGTTATTGCTATCTTTTCCTACTTCACAGCTATATAAGCATAGCTCGGCATTTTTTCTCAGGCTTTTACGCCAGGAGTGTAGTTGAGGGGCATAATTTTTAATATTGTTGAGGTTGAGGTGGCTGTTTCCTAGATGCAGGTTTCCTGAATGACCGTGAGAAATAATATGAAGGGCTGATAAATTATTATGCTTGGATAAAATATTGGTGAGTTGTTGGACTCCATCTTGATTACTATTGAGGAAGGCAACGGAAATTTCCGGGTTGAGTGCTGCGATTAAATACGCATAATCCTTGACTGAGCGATCGATTACTAGGAGTTGTTTGGGGGGGAATCGATCCGGATTTACTGAAAATATGCGACTGTCAATTGAGGTAGTTTTCATAGGTAATTTTACTCTAGGTCATATTTTTAGGCAAGTTAATTTGACTGTAACTTTTGACTTTGGGAAAGTCAAGTTAAAAGTACGAATTCTTGTTAAAGTTAGTTTGATACGATCCTTGTATACTGACAGTAATTTTACTGAGAAGGCGATTGATTGCATATTTTTCTTGAGTCAATTATTAGTTAAGCTGTTACGCATTTAAAAGAGTATTGTAGACAGCAGATTCGATAAAAACCCGGTTTCTGGACTCCACATTAACAATTCTGCCGAGTAGGAATTTCAATCACAAATTCTGCTCCTATGCCTGGTGCAGAATTGCAGCTTAACCTTCCACCATGCTTTTCTACCACAATTTGATAGCTGATAGATAGTCCCAAACCAGTGTTTTTCCCCACTGGTTTAGTGGTAAAGAAAGGGTCAAATATGCGGCGCTTTACTGATTCTGGCATTCCTGGCCCATTGTCTGCAATTACGATCGCGATCCTGTCGCCTTCTAAAAGCATCGTCCGAATTGCGATCGCAGGTGAAATATTACTACTCAAAAGTGTAGCATCCGCATCACTTTCTCCTTCTGAATAATCGTCAGTTTCTAAACTATCACCCCTGACTTCAGACAAAACATCAATAGCATTATTAATGACATTCATCAATACTTGATTTAGCAATCCAGGGTAGCACTCTACTAAAGGCAAATCGCCATATTCTTTAAAAATCTCAATAGCACGATTTTCCTGATTTTGTTTCAATCGATGCTGCAAAATTAGCAAAGTATTGTCAATTCCTTCGCGAATGTCAACAGCTTTAATATCAGATTCTTCAAGGCGGGAAAAATTACGTAAAGACAAAACTATCTGGCGGATACGATCGGCTCCACTCTCCATTGAAGCCATTAATTGTGGAAAATCGCCGATCAAAAATTCGAGGTCTATTTCCTCAGCTAAGGCGACAATCTCCGGAACTGGATTTTTATAGTGCTGTTGGTATAAGCTACATAGTTGTAGTAACCCTTGGGCATATTCATGGGCATGAGTAATGTTGCCATAAATAAAACTCACAGGATTGTTAATTTCGTGAGCAATTCCTGCTACTAACTGCCCCAGACTTGACATTTTTTCGGCTTGGATTAATTGAGCTTGAGTTGTTCTTAACTGCTGCAAAGTCTGCTCTAACTGCTGATTTTTTTCTCTTAACTGTGCTTCTGCCTGTTTGCGCTCTGTAATATTACGCGCAAGAATAATAACTTGGCTGTTGCTGAAGGGTACTAACCGAGCTTCATAAGTTTGTTTACCTTGGGTCAGTCGTAGGGAATATTCGATAGTAACTAAAGCTGCTTTTTCAAAAGTATCGAGAATTGCTTGTTCAAGTTGGCGGCTGACTCTATGCGGCAAAACCTCTGTCATCTGTTTGCCCAAAAACACTTCGGGAGCAATATATAAATCCGATGAACTTCCTGATAAGTAATCCAAAATTATGCCATCGCTATTAAGTCGGAAGTACAAATCTGGTAATGCTTGAAAAACTGCTTCTAGTTCAGAAGTTTTTTGTCGAAGTGCTGCTTGAGCTTGTTGGCGATCGCTAATATCAAAAATCACGCCATCAATATAAACAACTTTACCATCTTCATCGCGTACCGCGCAACCTTGCTCCCAAACCCATTTGATCGCATTACTAGCGGTGAAGATGCGATATTCTAAAGTATAAAAACCTTCGTTTTCTACCGCTGTTCTGATAATTTCTTCCACTCGCGCTACATCTTCTGGATGGATAATGCTGGTATAACTTAGCGCCTGATTCTCAATAAAATCAGCCGCCGAATACCCAGTCACTGAGTAAGCTGCATCGCTAATAAAAGTCATTGTCCAATCTGCATCCCACAGACAACGGTAAACTATTCCCGGAATATTAGCTACTAAAGACCGAAATCTTTCCTCGCTGATGCCAAGTGCCTCTTGAGCCAAATGTCGTTCAGTAATATCATGAGCAAAACCTAACACTGCAAATATATTGCCTTCGGCATCGCGTAAGGGGATTTTCTCGCTATCAAAAATGTGTAGGGAACCGTCAGCAAAAGTAGCTCGATCGTGGGGGTTGTGAACTATTTCGCCAGCAAGTACAGCGGATTCGTCGGCGCGGAAACCGCGAATATTGAGGCTAGGAATCCCAAAAATTTCTGTTTCTGGAAAGCCCAATTCTACATCATTTTTACCTAAAATCTCTGCAACAGAAATATTGATACATTCCGCAAAACTTTGGTTAGCTAAAATATATCTAAAATCCCGATCTTTGGCAAAAATCCAGTCGGGAGTTGCGTCGATTACAGTTCGGAGCAGTTGTTGAGAACGTTCGCTTTGTTTTAATGCTAATTGTAGCTCTAACTCCAACTTTTTACGAGATGTAATATTTTCAAAAGCTACGCCGACGCAGTGGTTTGGTAGAGGAAAAGCTTTGATTGAAAAGGCACGAATTATAGTCCCGTCTTCCTCGCACTCAATATCTTCTAGTTCTACAGCTTTTTGTTCGCGAATTACTGAGGCAAATGCTTGAGGAATTCCTCTGGAGCGCTGACGGGGAAATACTTCATCGAGGGTCATGCCGAGAATATCGGCCATTTCTACTCCTGTGAATAAGGTAGTAGCTGGATTGGAGGCGATCGCTCTCAAAGTTCGGTCGTCGTTGATATCTTCTAAGCGGTAAACGTACAAGCCAATTTGCATATTTTCTACAATTTGACCGTACAAGCGCACGCTTTCATCTACTTGTTTCCGTTCGGTGATGTCTTCAGTAATACCTAAAAGGTATTGGGGATTTCCGGTTTTGTCGAAAATCGGAATTTTGCGGGTGTGTAGTATTCTTAAGCCTTTGTGGGGAGTTTGGATAGGAGCTTCTGCTATATCTTGTACTAGAGAACTCGATCGATCGCTCTGATAGCTAGCTAAAACTTCTCTGTCTTTAGCTGCGATCGCATCTGCTTGATCTTTGGGGAGAAAATCGTAGTCGCTTTTACCGATCGCCTCCTGACTTGTAACTCCTGCGATCGTCTCTCCAGCTTTGTTCCACAACACAAACTTTAAAGATTCTGCATCCTTAGCAAAAACCCCCACAGGCAGATTTTCAACTACAGAATTGAGGAAAGCTCTAGCACCATTCAATTCTGCTTCCGCTCGCTTGCGCTCAATGCCCAAAGCAATCACATTAGCTACAGATGACAGTGTTTCTTTGAGACTTTGACTGAGCGATCGATCGCTCAAAATTGCGATTACCCCCACCAATCTATCTTCTACTATCAGCGGATAGCCAGCGAAGCTAGCGATCGAGGAGGGAGAATTTTGAGTTTTGAGTTTTGAGTTTTGAGTCGGGAATTCTTCCTCCCC
>DATGYA010000650.1:0-9552 GCA_035298405.1 Kamptonema sp.
CTAAAGCAGGAATCAAAGCTTTAATAATAATATCAAGTCCCGCTAACATTTCAGTTTTCAGAGACTCAACCAAATTATCAACCGATGGAAAGCCCAGTTGCTCCATCGTTATTGTAAGAATTAAAGCCGTAAAATACGGTAAGCAAACAGTAACAAAAAATGCAAAACTAAATAGGGGCATAGCTGTAAGAAAAGCATAATAAGTGAATTGAAATCAAAATTACAGTTCATAACATCAAAAAATCTTGAAAAGAGAGATTACTAATGGTAATAAAAACTGAATGATTTTCCATGCTATTAAGAGTACAAGAAACTCATAAATTGATGAGAATAGCTCAAGAATTAATCCCCCAGTTTGCCAAGGCGCACTCGCATCAATTTGAGTAGTTAAATAAGCAATCTTAACATTGTCAGGCGAAGTAGGCAAAAAACTCACAACAGCCATCAATAAAGCTTGAATTGCGCCTAATTTTAATTCACACATAAAGCTCAAAAACGAGTAAGGGCACCGAAGACAAAAATTAACAGCAGGGGATATTTCAACCCCTTTACTAAATCCAATAAGTAACAAGCTTGAAAAGATTGATCGCCAATCTGAATAACTGGGCAAGAAGATGAAGATTGAGCAGAAGCTTGTTGAGATTGAAAAGGGCTACTTCCAATAATATCAAGAGGAAATTTATTAGCAAAAGCACTCTTAATTAATCCAACAGCATCAATATTGCAAGTAGGCTGAGCAGGGTCCGGAGTTGAAGATTTAACAATACAAGGATGAGCAAAATCTGCGAGAGTATTAATATCAGTATTGAAAAAAGATTCAATCGTTCTAGATAAAGTAAGGCCCGATTGCTCAATAGGAATACGATTTTGAGAGAGTAAATCCGGTCCCTGACCATTATTATAATTAGAGGGACTCATAAAAGTATTCCAACAAGCTTGATTTAATCCAGCCTGAGAAACAGGAGCAGATTGAGGAGGGCGAACATCAAACTGACTAAAAACAGAAGTACACTTATAAACCTTTTGCTCAAAGAGAACTTCACGAACCTCCCGACAAGCAAAAGTAGTGACATTCATCCCAGGATGGGTGGTGGAATTCGGAAGAATATTAGGAGATTGAATAATCTCACCAGCAAACACAACTGATTGAAAATTTACTAGCAGGAAAGCTAGCAAAATTATTAATTTAATAATGCTAGCTTTCACCATATTAAATGGCTCCTCTAATAATAGAAGAAAGCCAATGTAAGCAAGTCCGAGCCGCCCAAGGTGCAAGCCCCGCGCTGAGTACAAGCATTGCAATGCCGGTCATGATCGGAATCGTGTCGGTGATCGTGGTCACGACCGCCGCCACATTTGGATCTGGAGCCGCATCAGCAGGTTGTTCAGCGAAAATCAGCCCTGCACTATAAATAGAAGCAGAGACAATAACCGAACCAATTGCTATTGAATTAATAGCCTTATCAGCGGAAGAATCTGACTTAAAAAGAGAAGCCGTAAGTGAATTTTCAAAAGCAGGTAGTGAATACTGCTTATTAAGAAATTCAACGATAGAACCGTAAGATTCAGGCTTTTTCTCTGCTAAATCAACTGTCGGAAATTCCTTGAGTTTCATTTGGAGAAATTGATTGTTTTTGAACTAATACAAATATACCAGAAAACAATAGTTTGAGCCAAAAGTTTAACATTAATTAATATTAGAAATTAAGCAGGAATTTCTGATATCAAACGGCAAATTTGCTGCTGTTTTGAGGAATGGTAGCGCTCGCCAAGCAAAAGCTTCTTTATTATCAAGGAAAAAGGCAGGCCCGCTCACATGGCCCTTACGGGCCATGCAAACAGACCTACCGATTTGCTTGTGATATAAGCGAAAATTCGCGATCGGCAGTGCATTCAATAATGAAAACTAATCAATTGCCTGAAACCTATATATTCCTTATGCTTTAGTAATTGTTAAGTTTTATTAAGATATATTAAGAAGCTTACCTAAAGTGTGTAGGGTAGATTATGCTAGTAACATACACATAATAGGTAACAACATGGCAACTGAGAAACAGCTCGCAGCCCTTGCTAAAGGGAGAGAGGGGAGAGCTAAAGGAGCGATCCGAAAAGATTTAAGCCTCAAACCAGAAACAGTCGAATTTTTGAAGCGAACCGGCAACATGAGTGAGGCAGTGGATAAGCTCATTTTGCTAGCTAGAGAGGGATTGATTGAGCATGATGGGTTCCTCAATCCCATCAGTGGGAAAGGGCGGCTAGAGCTGCTTGAAATCCAGATTACACACAATAGGCAGTTGAAGGATGAGCTTAAATCCAAAGATGCACATATTAGGAAATTAGAGGAAAAGCTTAAATCCTATAATGTGGATAATAGGAAATCATCTGAGAATGAGGACTTACAAACCATAAATCAACAGCTTGAGGAAATAAATCAAAATTTAAAAGAGGATTTAATCGATCTGCGATCAAAACTCTTTACCCAAACCAGAGTCCAGGCGGCATTAGAGGAAAAGCTTAAATCCTATGATGCGGATAATAGGCAATTGAAAGCTGAGAATGAGCAGCTCAGGCTCGAAAAAGCTGATTTGCAGTTCGAGGCAGCGCTCATCAAAACTTACCAGCAGTCCACGAAGGCGATCGGAAAAGCGATCGCCAAGCTCAAAGACCTTATCGCGCAGCCCACAGCCCAGGGCCGGATTCGCAAAGATGAGTTGAAATTCATTAAGGAAATTTTGGAAACTGCGATCGAGAAAAACTCGAACACATTGACAAAGTAGCAGTTCACCGGGAAAATTGGCAAAGAAAAAGCCCCCAAGTTTAACTCAGGGGGCTAACGCAAATAAAATTCACCTTCAAGTTAACACAATGAGCGAACTACTACCAACAAACCTGGAAGCTGAAGAGGCAATTCTAGGAGGGATTCTAATAGACCGCTATGCCCTAAGCCGAATCGCACACTTCATACGGATGGAGCATTTTGCAATCGAATCGCACCAAATAATCTACAAAGCAATGATGAAATTGTACAAACTTGGCGGGTGGCCAGACCTAATGCTCGTAGCCAGTGAATTAATGGATCGAGATGAATTGGAGCTAGTTGGAGGGCAATACAAATTAGCAGAATTAGCAGAGCGCACAGTAAGCGCAGCTAACATCGACAAATACGCGGAACTGATAGTAGAGAAATATGTTCGGCGGCGGCTTATTTATGCTGGCAATGAGGCAGTAAAAATAAGCCAAAATCAAAGCAATGATATCTTGGAAATTCAGCAGCAAATCTCGGAAATGTTTGAGGTAATAAAAAGTGAAAAAATGAAAGTTGAGAGCAATGATACGGCAATCAGTCTATCAGATTTTCTAAGCCAAGCGCCATCAAAACCTACTCGCTGGCTAGTCAAAGACCTATTTCGCTGTGGAGATATTGTATTAATTTGCGGCGCTAGTGGCAGCGGGAAAAGTACAGTAATGTCGAGCATTTTTCGCTGCATTGCAAAAGGCGAAGAATGCTTAGGCAAAAGGGTTTCGCGAGGTAAAGTACTTTGGCATACATCAGATGAATCAGTGGATGATTTAGTAATTCGACTGACAGGAAAATGGGAAACAAATTCAGAAAATCCTGATTGTTGGGCGAAAAATTTCATCAAATTACGCTCGGATTGGAATATCAATCACCTTTCTGAAATTGAGGAACTGCTAAAGCGAGATGCTGAAGAAAATGAGTTTGAGCATCGAATTAAAGCGATTTGTATTGATAGCCTGTCAACGGCAATCGCATATCCTTTAAATCTTGATATCAATCGTCCCGAAATCGGCGGATACATATCAAGGTTTAAACCAATGGTGGAGAAATACGGGGTGAGTGTTTTTATCATCCACCATGAAAATAAGGATAAAGAAGCCAAAGGAATCGGCAAAGCAAATGGCAGCTTAACGATCGTAAATAACGTGGATATGATGGTATCAATAAGTGGAAATCCACGCACCGGAGTATTCCTAAAAGCTCAAAAAGTTCGGAGCGTAATTAGCCCCTGGAGCATTGAAGCTGTGCTGGAAAATGAGCCACATATACTAGGAATTGATGGATCGCTGAGTTGCCATCTCATCCTCCAATCGTGTGTAAGTCAGGAAATTAAAAATCAAGGTTCAGAAAAATCTGAGCTGACCAGCCTATCCCCACGAGCGGCGATCGCAAATTTCCTCAGTGCCAATAAGGGGAAATGGTATCGCCGGGTTGACATTCAAGAAGCGACCGGCCACACCGGGGAATATCAAACTAAGCAGTACACAACCATACTTAAAGAAATGGCATCAGAACTGCTAATTGCGAAAAACCCAAATCCGAAGCACAACCGCACTCCTGAATATGGACACATCGACAACGCCCTACAAACTGGCACATAAAATCTAATAAACAATCCATTCGGATACTACGTTGTATTATCCGAATGGATTTTTATTAGTAGATAAGGGTTTCAGCCATTTTAGACAAAATTCCCCCCTCTAGGGGGTCGGCTGATGTCCGAATGAGTTTTGTAGTATGCCAGTTGGTGTTAAAAAGTGCGATCGCAGCTATCCTTTTTTTGATACACCTCTAAAAGCCAAAATGCTATAAAGTCCCTGTATCAAATAAAGGATAGCTGCAATCGCTTTTGAAGCTATGCCGGGTTGAGATAAGTTTTATTTATTGTATCCAGCTTCATTTGATGCAGTTTTGCTTATATATTAAATTTTGCTTATCTACAAAATCATCCGCTGTAAAATTCGCCCCATTTTTTACTTATCTATCAAAATCGCGATCGGCACTGTCACTGTGCCAGGTGCGATCGCACTTTTCTTTTAGGTAAATCTTGGGTAACTCCCATCCTATGATGTGTATGTTGGAAATTAGGGTAAAAAGTTAAAACCCAGTGATGTGTATATTAGGAGTTGCGATCGTAATTTTAGGAAAAATTGGGGGAGTAAACTTGTCTGAGCCGAATGCGATCGCCACAGTTTGACACCTGGCAAAAATATTAATATTGAGGCGCTGCGTACCCGGTCGCTTCCAAAAGAAACAGACTCCCGGCACTGTGAGGTAAATCAGTCGGTACCACCGGGGCAGTGCCGGGAGCCAGTTTCTTCCTCCAGCTCCCTAGAATCCTAGAAAGGAATCGGATCGTAATCAGGAGAATCTGGATTATTAAAATCAATTGGATCGACAACATCAACAACACAAGAAGTAGTAGTAACAGTTCGAGGTTTAGTAAACTGTTTCAAGAAATCTGAAGCCCAGATAAACTTCAAATTGCAAGCTTTGGCACATTCACAATCCTCAAGGCGATCGCCAACCATAAAAGATTCCTCAGAAAACAATAATTCCGCAGTACCAAAAGCCTGACGCAAAGCAGAAAGTATCATTCCAGGAGCAGGTTTTCTCGAAAGATAACCAGGTTGACCAGCATCAAAATAAGTTTCCTCAAACCGACTAATAACATAAGAACCTTCAGAGTCGTATGCAACAGACATAAAAATCTTAGAAAGCTCAGGAAACAAATCAAGAGTAATTTGCTGCTCTTTAATTGCATCATCCAAAGATTTATGCCCCGCAGCCACACCACCTTGATTAGTGATGCCAATGCAGTGAAATCCTTCAGAAAAGTAATAAGCTAAAGCCTCATTAGCACCAGGAATAGATTGTTGGTCGTCAGGCTTATTAATAAAACGCTCACCGCTTTTAGTTTCCCGCAAAGTTCCATCAAGATCAAAAAATGCAAATTTCATGGCTTTAACCTCCATTTCATCATCACAGTGCAAAATTGAATGAGATACAAATCGAGTAGCATCAAAAACCTGAAAAGCAGTAATTATATCTGAGAAATCGAACTTAATAGTCATAGGTGTTCAACTCCAATCATGCTAGCAGTAACAGACATATCAATCCTCAACATCAACGTCAACAACATTATCATTCGATTTCAGCGACTTTTTAAACTTCATAGTTTTAAAATCGAAAAAAGTAAAAGTCCAACCCAAAATAACTGGAAAAGCAACCAGAGCAATCAAAGCTAAAAAGATATCAGAATAGCTAGCTTGAGGACAACCAGTAGTAAGCTGCTGATAACTATGCTGGCAAAATAAAACGCGATCGGACTTAAAAACTGGCTCCATAATTTAACCTCTAGGTAAGTTTCTACATTGTAACAAAAAGTATCTGTTCAGTCAATGAGAAGAAAAACATTCACTTTTAGCGTGCTGATAAATGGCGGATTCAACATTAATTAAATCTACCTTTTCTTGCTCAGAAAAAGGAGAATCATGAATCCGATCTACATTGGCAAAGAAAAATGGATCGCCCCAATCATGATCAATAGCAAAGCAATAATAAGAAAATCTATTATCAATTTGCTGCAAATTTAAAGGTACAGGATGAATAGCAGAATTTGCGATTAAAGCCAAACCCCATACAAAATGCTGAAAATAAAACATGATAGCTTAAACTCTGGAAGGCTTCTTATATTCTAACAGAGAACTATTAAAAGGTAAAGACCAACCAGAACCTAAAATTTTAGCAAGATTAATAGCAATATCCTCTAATCCAGCAGGGAGAATTTTAAAGAGAAAAACCTTGAAAACTGCTTCAGCTTTCAACCGAGACAAAGGTGGTAAATCCTCAGTTAGACAGCTAATGAAAACATCCAGACGATTAGGAGGGATAAGCACACATAGTCTCTCATCTATAGGAGAAACTAACGACCAATTACGGCGAGAATGATGCAATTTAATAAAATCATAATTAGATAAATAATCAGAATTCTTTTTCATCGTAGAACTGCGTAACAAATCCTTAAGAAAAAGGCGAATCAATTTAAGTATAAGTAAAAGGAATTGAGACTTACGAACATTGCGAGAAAGACGTTCAGAAGCTTTAGCTTTAAGAGATTCAATAGAATTATTAATAGGGACTAAGGGCTGAGGGAAAGTATAAACAGAGCCAGGGAAAGACAGCTTTTTATACCTAAGTAAAAACGCGGAATTGGCATCATTAGTGATATCACTAAAACTATCAAAAGCCTTAAAAAAGTCGCGCTTAAAACAAGTCAACACAGACTTATGAATATGAAAAGCTTTCGACTTAGTAAACCATTCACCAAATATAAATTTGTGTCTTTTTGGACTATTAACCCAGTAATCATAATCATCAATATTAAAGTAATAATAGCGCTCAGATTTCAAATAAATATCTCCATTATTCATACGAGTAACTGCACCATCACAGTAGCAAACATTATTAGTAGCAGTTCTTAAATACTTCTGAACTCGATCGAGTGAATGAGCTACATATAATAACTCAATTCCACGCCGCCGACATTGATTAAATCGAGCTATTAAATACTTAGTTTTTTGAGGCGACTCGGTAGAGTCTCCGAGATAAATCGCGATTTCATCTATGCAGACGACGCTATCAGGAACTGCTAACAAATAATCAACATTGCCAGGGCAACAAATGATATCACCAGACTTTATTAAATGAATCAAATTCTTAGATGAAATTGAGATTGCAAACCTCAATAAATAGTCTAAATCTAAAGCATAATTACACACAAATCGCTTGCCATATTTCAAAGCTAAGTGCAAACCTACCCAAGTCATCTCAAGGGTCTTACCCGCGCCCTGGCGACCGATAAATGCAGTAATTGCCATATTAATCAACCCTCCAATTTTCACCATTCCAAACTATAGAAAAATCTGGATTATTATCCCCAATCCTAGTAAGCTCTTTAGTAGACGAATCATCATCAATTGAATCTACAGCAGCGCCAATAATTTCTCTAATCGTACCCGCTGTATTAAAGAGCTTCCGGCGATGCAAACCAAAGTGTAAATGCTTCAAAATCTCCGAAGGATTAGAGAATTTATAAGAAGCTGGCTTAGTAACATACTTAGACACTTCAAGAATAGCTTTCCTATCCTTGACTCCAGAAATGTGTACGATTGGATTGTAATCTAAATTGAGATAATTTCGCCACTGATTAGAAAGCCAAGAACAATCGTATCCTTTCTCACGATAAGTATAAAAATAGTCAGGCACAACATGAACTAATAAATGCAAATGTGGGTGAAAGTAGCCATATCTTTTAGATTCAACAGATACTTCAGTACTACGAAAACACCCCACAAAAGGCTTATCCGACTTCCTCTGAATCCCATTCCAAAAGAGCTTAAAACCATAATTAATTTTATCAAGCTCAGAAGCTAAATCTTCAAATTTACAATTTTGCTGTGTAAGTGTAAGAAAAATTGATTTCATATTAGGATGCAGCCGAGTTTGCAAAAGTCGGCGCATCCTCATAGACCGAAACAATTGACACAGAGTACAATGGCGCGATCGACATTGCGATTCAGACAGAAAGCTATAATACTCAGAATCAGTTCCCGCATTAACTAAAAAGCATTTAATATCAGGGGAACAATTAATGATTCTTCGAGCATAAGAATTCATCCCCAATTCCTCATACAATTGGGCAACTATAAGAGAATTATTCTTACAAGCTAAAAGCCTTTTGTATCCAGTTGAGAAATAAAAGGGATGATTCTTCATTAAGCTGCACCTACTAATCGAAGACCTTCACAAACGGATTTAAAACCACCAACACCAGGAGCATCGGCAAGGTGAACTAAATTCAAATCCTCATAAGTAATCAGATTACCATCAATTGGCTTACTAACAGGAGTTGACGAAAACGAAAACCAATACTCATTACCAGGGATAAGAATTTTAGCTAATTCATCAGAAACCCCAAACTTTTTAGAATAAGGCATTAATTCATTAGTAATGCCCTGATAAGCAGGAAGTTTGCGGACGAGACCAGGCGGCCAACTATCACCAGTAGCCGAAGCAAAACTGGTAAGGAGAAAATAAGCTTTAACAGAAGCATTCCTATTTTCTGCGGAGGGATGCTCTAGAAAAAGGCATTGCCCATAAGCCATCAAAAGAGATGAAAAGCCAGGAAGTTTTTGACGAATCACTTCACCTGTAGCATTGAATTTAGCCTTAGTCCGATTATTGAAATGAGCCATTTGATGATACCTCAAGATTTTCTGAGAACAAGTAAAAAAACCGCGCTATAAATTAATACAGCAAGGATTTTAGCGGCAAAAGCTTTGACATAAACAGTGATAGCATCGCTATAAGAAGTTACAAGTTCCAAGGTCTCAGTAACCTCACGAGGCATACCACCAGCAGCAACAAAATGAATCATAGCAACCTCTTAAGATACGAATGAATTACAAGCCCAGAAAAGCATAGAAGCTCTAAATTAAATAGCGAAGAAATCAAGGGATAGAGCATCTGGATAAAGTCGAAAACATCAGCAGCAGTACAAATCGGCATATAAAACTAACTTGTAAGTTTTCTAATTATCAAAGCTATGCCTAAAGCAGGAATCAAAGCTTTAATAATAATATCAAGTCCCGCTAACATTTCAGTTTTCAGAGACTCAACCAAATTATCAACCGATGGAAAGCCCAGTTGCTCCATCGTTATTGTAAGAATTAAAGCCGTAAAATACGGTA
>DATGYA010000651.1:0-2628 GCA_035298405.1 Kamptonema sp.
AGTCTATTGAGTTAACTTTTGTCAATGGCTCAGAGACAACCTAAAACGCAACATTGAGTAGATTTTCTACTTTTATATAAAAATCCTTGAGTGCGATCGCTCGCATTTTATTAATAATAATGATATCGTTTTTACTCAACCAAACGCTTATGAGTAGTCTTCGACTCGGCTATCCAACTCATGTAAGGTTTACAATGGCGATCGACAAAATCCAACATTGGTGGATTGCGGCTACTGACAGCATAAGCATAAAAGGGAATAGCGCGATCGTACTGACGCTGTAATGATTCTGACATTAACACGATTCCTCGCCCCAAACGCTGCCATCTTTTGTCCACAAACATAGAGGTGTAGCGAATTGTGTCAGGTGCAACACGGTGCGTTACTATCCAACCTACTACTTCACCTTGATAGCGCAATCCTAAACTGTTGATTGGTTCCACAATCGCTTCATCTAGAAACGGTGATAGACCTTGCTGATACCAAAGTTTTTCTTCTTGTCCTTGCTGAAGTTGTTGCTTTTCTTTCTCAGTCAACTCCTGCCAAGGAAAATTCACGAAATCTTTTGGCAGTTGATATTTTTTGAACCAAGGAATTTCCGGTATTCTTTCTGCTTCTGCTTTAACTAGAATGAGCGAAACTTTCGGAGGTTTCCAACCTTGGCGTTGTAGGATTGGTTCTAAAGCGGTTTGAGTAATCTCAGTAGCTTGATAAGATAATTGGACTCGCTTACAACCCATTGCAATTAGTTTAGTTTCTAATTGTTGAATCAGGTGAGTACCAATGCCTTTACCTCGATGTTCTGCTTCAACAAATAAAGATAAAATTCCCGCATTGCCAGATTTGGTATCTAGTTCTACGATTGCTAAACCTACTATTTCGTCTCCTAATGAAGCAGTAATGCCAAGTAATTCTCCGTATTGTTGAGTTGCTTGCCAGTGACGGGTGATGCTGGGATGGGTTAAATCTTCATACTCGCAGGAACTCTCTGCATCCAATTCTGACAACCAATGATAATTGTAATCCTCAATTTTCATGTGTAGAAAAGCTCGTAATTTCCAAGCTGGTTATTGTTACCACATCACTACCCGTTGCAATAACCACAAATTTTAACTATCGCGGCGGGAATGTCGTTATGTGTTTCTCTATGCCATCAAAAAGACTTTAAACAAATACAGTTTTAAACTATATGCGCTTTGTATTATGTCTAATCATGTTCATTATCTCATCGAACCTGCCCAACCGGATGATTTACCAAAAATTATGCACTTTCTTAATTGGTATACTGCTATGTGTTTCAACCGAATGTTAAGGCGAACGGGGCATTTTTGGGAGAAGCGGTATTTTTGTGATCGGTTTTCGCCATCAGATAAGGAAAGGGCATTAAATACCTTACGCTACATTCATGGCAACCCCAAAGCAGCAACAATTCGTCACGGCTTTTTCTATGATTTCAGTAACTATGGCAGTTATGAAAGATTAACTGATGACGGGTTAACTAACTGGCATCCGGCTTTCTTGCGATTGGGTAACACGCTGGAGGAATGTGCCAGGAAGTACAAAGGTTTCTGCCAGAAGTATAAACCCAAACAGAAAAACCCAACCAAGTGCCACTGGGGTAGCAAGCTTTTGGCTGGAGTTCATCTTGAAGACAAAGGTTCAACCAGTAACCCCAAAAACAAGTCTCGTTTCGCACCTCCGCCGTACCAGGTATCGGAAAACGAAGAACTGACTCATGTTGTACGTCAATTCATCCAGGCAAACAGAGCGGTAAATGAGGAGGGAAAAGACTTTTGACATGAATTGAGGTGAGTGGTAGAATTGGGGCGATTACTCTACGTCGTCTCCGCCGGCAAAAGGATAAACTTTTGGCGCGTCTCCCGCCGACACCACCACAGCAGCGAACATAGCCAGCGGGTCGCGAGAGGTGCTACCAGCTTGGGGACGTTCAACGGGAGCGGTTTGATTGGGTTTGAGGTTTCTTTTTTTCATAATGTTTTATGAGTTCTTAAGAACTTGTTTTGCTCATTGTTGATTTAACTAAGAATTTTGTCAATATCTATTGATTAATTTGATTGAACTTTTGTCTATGGCCCAGATAATTGTCAAGGCTGATACAAGTGAAGTTTTATAAACAAATTCTAGAGTGACAGCCATTCCTAGTAAAATCTTGGACTTAGATTGCCCAAGCATTTTTAATTAATAAATGCCAGACCTCCAAAAAATTCCAGGAATAGAGCAACTATGGGCAGAAACTCAAGGCGACTCCACCATTTGCATTGCCGTCCTCGATGGAGTCGTTGAGCAAAATCACCCCTGTTTTGCCGGGGCAAACTTAACACGGCTATCTACCTTAGTTTCCGGGGAAGCTAGCACCGATGGTTCCATGTCTGTACATGGTACTCACGTTGCTAGTGTTATTTTCGGTCAACCGGCTTCTCCCGTACAGGGAATTGCACCCAAATGTCACGGTTTAATCATTCCCGTCTTTGCAGATGAACGACTGAAGCTATCTCAACTCGACTTATCCCGCGCTATAGAACAAGCCATTAATGCTGGGGCGCACATTATTAATATCAGTGGCGGACAACTCACCGATTTTGGTGAAGCAGAAGGCTGGCTGGAAAA
>DATGYA010000652.1:0-1810 GCA_035298405.1 Kamptonema sp.
TTGGGCAATCCAGTTACGGTTAGGAACAATCCGGCAGTAATCGAGGCTTACTTAGGAGATGAATAAGGATTTTTTACCGCAGATGAATGCAGATAAAAGCAAATATGTGTTGTTAGATGTTAAAGGATTGTTTGTTAATTATGGTGGCATTCAAGCCTTGCAAGATATCAACTTAACTGTTAATATGGGGGAAGTTGTTACCCTTGTTGGTGCTAATGGTGCTGGTAAAAGCACTACGCTAAGAGCTATTTCTAGAATGGTCAATTCTCGTGCCGGAGAAATTGTCTATGAGGGGCGAGATATTACCCGTCGCCAAACCCATGAAGTTGTTAAACTTGGGATTGCTCATAGTCCAGAAGGAAGGCGAGTTTTAGCGCGGCAAACTATTCTGGTAAACTTAGAACTGGGGGCTTATTTTCGGTCTGATTATGCAGCAGTAAAAGCTGATTTAGAAAGGCAATTTGAGATATTTCCTCGCTTAGCTGAACGCCGCCATCAACTAGCAGGAACTCTCAGCGGTGGGGAACAGCAAATGCTGGCGATCGCGCGGGCATTAATGAGTCGCCCAAAACTGCTATTATTAGATGAGCCAAGTCTCGGTTTAGCACCCGCGATCGTGCGTGAAATTTTCGCCATTATTCAAAATCTCCGTTCCACAGGCGTTACCATCCTTTTGGTCGAACAAAACGCTAATTTAGCTTTACAAATTGCGGACAGAGGCTATGTGCTAGAAGCTGGTAATATTACCCTATCAGGCATTGCTTCAGATTTATTAAAAAATGAGCGCGTTAAACAGGCATATTTAGGATAATTGAGCGGCTAAATTAATATTTTCTTTTACTTATTCACAATTTACAAGGTAAACAAATGCACCGCATAGCTGCCACACCGGGAGGTTGGAATCCTCAAGCAGAGGGAGTAATTTTTATTCAGCAAACACCCGCACCTATCGTATTTATTACCGCCGCTGATACTGATATTCAAACCCTCGCGACGGCTAGATCTAAACTGCCAGCAGGATTCCCATCTCTACGAGTAGCTAATCTCCTACAATTGCAGCAACAATTAACTATTGATACTTACGCTGAAGAAATATTAGAAAAAGCAGAAGTAATAATTATACGGTTATTGGGAGGACGTTCTTACTGGTCTTATGGATTAGAAGTTGTGCGGGAAGTAGTGGAAAAAACTAAGGCCGCACTGATAGTAATGCCAGGGGATAATAGCCCAGATCCAGATTTAATTAGTCATTCAACTGTATCGCTGTCAGCAGTAGATCGATTATGGCACTATTTTACAGAATGCGGAGTCGAAAATTTCGTTAACGGTCTAAGATTTGCTGCTGATATTGGCTTAAAAACTGCTTATAATCCTCCATTGCCTAAAGAAGTGTCCCGTGTGGGAATTTATAATTGGTTAGCAACGGAATCAACGGATAGTTCATCGGCGGCAAGTCTAGATAATTTATCAGGTGTAGCCAATGCCGATCGGGTGGGAATATTATTTTATCGGGCTCATTATTTGTCTGGCAATTTAGCACCAATTGATGCACTTTGTCAAGCTTTAGTAGATAGAAAGTTAGCGCCCGTACCTGTGTTTGTCTCTTCTCTACGCGAACCAGATGTGCAAGCCGAATTAGGGCAATATTTCCAGCCTAAAAATGCAGAACAAATTCAATTATTACTCAATACTACCAGTTTTGCGATCTCAGGTTTTAGAAGTCAAGACCGGGAATTAGAAAATATTAGATCCTTAGATGTTCCTGTATTACAAGTAATATTCAGCGGCGGAACTGCGGCACAGTGGAAAG
>DATGYA010000653.1:0-3482 GCA_035298405.1 Kamptonema sp.
ATGCTCGATGAAGTCTTACCTAATTTTGAACTTAGAATTCCCGCCGATTTTCTCATCTCCCGCCCTGATAAAACTCCTCTAGTTTTGGGATTTGCTCGTTATGATTCTGACCGAGGAGGGGCTCAAGAAGATGACCGCACAGGCGGCAATCGCGATAAAGTGACGGAAATTCGTAAGTATGCTTCGGAGAAAAAAGTACCCCTCAAAGTGTTTTTCTTGAATGACGGCCCCGGATTAACCCTCGGTTCAATGTGGAATGACTATGCAGCGTTAGAAACCTACGGAGAGGGAGATGTTATGGTGTGTACCCTGAAGATGCTTGACTCTCGATTAACCAGGGAATGGTTGGAGAGTTGAGCAAGCTATCCCACTTTTCTAAAAGAAGATCGGGGATTATTTCTAAATCTATTGCTGATTCAATATAAATATCAAGTCCGCTCTTTAGCACTCGGTTTTCATCAAATAAAGATATTTGTTTGGGTTGGTCATCATTGCCTTTTAAAAAATCACCCATTGGTTCTGTGCCTTTTGCTAGTCTCCACACCATTGTTTCTAGTGCAAGCCTAGCGTTATCAATCGCAATCCACTGCCGACCTAAACTCTCTGCAACTGCTGCTGTGGTGCCGCTTCCCGCAAAAGCATCCAACACTAAGTCACCAGGGTTAGAAGAGGCAATAATCATGCGTTTTAGCAATTCAGGATTTTTTTCAGTTGGATAACCCGTAATTTTAATGTTCTGATTATGGGCATCTTTGAAGTCTAGCCAGATATCCTGTATGGGAATTCCTTTGCTGTTATCTAAGTAAACCTTTCGGCGTGGATTTCCTGTAGACGACCAGTAAATTTCGCCTCGCGCATCCATCAGGTCGAGAGTTGCAGGAGTATATTGCCAATGCTTGCCTGGGGGTGGCATCATCCCTCTCCATTTTTGACCTGTGGCTCCGTTTCTAATTCCTGGTGCATGAATGGGTACTTTCTTGTAACGCCTTCCTGTTTCTTTTTCTACATATTCGTACTCTTTATTTGCCGTCACTTCCGTCCAAGATTCAAAAGGTTGATTCCAAATATATTGCTCGGTTTTACTGTAGAATAGAATATAGTCTGAAACATTACCGTATTGGCGGCGCGTGTAGTTTTTGGGGTTGCATTTTTTGCGAGTAATCCAGTTGCGGAAGTTTTTAATGCCAAAAATTTCATCCATGAGAATTTTTACAGGGAAAGCCATGTTTTCATCTAAATGCACGTAGATAGATCCATCTTCTGCCAAAAGCTCGCGCATTAAGATTAGACGGCAGCGGATATACTCTAAATATTCTGCTCCTTCTAGGAAATCATTGTAAGCATGATCCAAGTTGCGAGATGCAAAATTTGCCCCGGTTGCATAAGGGGGGTCTATATACACAAGGCTGACTTTCCCAGCAATATTAACATCATCTAGTAGGGCGCGGAGAACTCGCAAATTATCTCCGTAGATGAGTTTATTTGTCGGCGACCCTGGCACTGTGACAGCACGCTGTAGCAAGGCTGGTTTTGTAGCTTTGATGTCTTCTATTGAAGATTTGCCTTCGTACTCTAGTCTGAATGACATTCCATTACTGCCGTTTAAAGCTTTCTTTTTTCCGCTAGTCCCTGGAATTCCTGTTGCCATTTTTTATTTGATAGTTTGCTATTAGAGAAGGCGACGGCTTTGGCTATGCACGCAGATCCAGACATCAGCAATGTCAGGAATTAAGCTTACCTTTGCCAAGCGGAGTGCCAAGCTATGCCAACCCTAAACTGATCCCATTCCCAATGAAACCAGCCTTCTGAAAACTGCCAGTTTCAGGGTTGAGGGTTAAACACTCGCCCGACAGTAATTTTATCACTAAATCCCCTTCAACCAGCGACATTCCAATCGCTGTATCAGGTAAAGCCTTATTAGATCGGAGAGAGCCTCTGCGGTTGAAAAGTAAAAATTCCTCTTCAGTAATGACAGCAGTAACTTTGTCCAAGGTTAGCATTTGCACCAAATAGGAAGTTAGCGGCAAAGTCAGCAAAATTTTACCCGTTTCCTTACAAATTGCTGCCAGCTTCTGCTCAACACCCACCCAAATCGTTTGTCCGTCTGGTGAAAGTTTCACCATCGGTTTAATTAAATCGCTGTTCCAACTAATGCCGTAAACTCCCAAATTTTCGTCCAGGTCAATGATGGCAAATTGGCGTGAATACTCGGCGGCTATCAGTTGCCGAGAAGCATCAATTTGATTAAATTCAACTTCGTTAATAATCTGAATTTTCATCGCAGTTCTTATCGATAAATTTTGACAACAAGTGAGGCTACTTGAGGGATGGCTCCCAGGTCGCTTTCTGGGTAATAATAGCGGATAAAAATGGCTCCCGTTGCTTCAGTACCGCTCACTTCGAGTTTGCGGGTAATGCTAGTACCATATTCAGTATCTCTCCTATCTTCAGGAATTTCAGGCGCATTTAAGCCCTCCCGAAAGATTTGCATGAGCCTTTCTCTGCCACCCGTTGCTTCGTCAATTCCCAGCCGACTCAATTCTCTTAAATTTTGTAACGACCTCTGGGTATTAGTTGGGTCGGAAGTAACGCGCCCGAAAAAGAAGTCGAATTTGCTTTCTCTGACCGTGAAACCTTCACCCTGAATAACATTATCCGCCATTCAACCTTGATCCTATACGATTGAGTTATCTAGGGGGAGCAGGCAGCCATGCGCTCCGCCGTCTCTGAAAATAGCGTATGATTCGAGCGTTTCCTAAAATTTATGCTCTCGCTAGCCGCCTGCACCCTTAAGCCTGTCTCGGTTTCCCTTTCGTCAAGTCCAGCCCTGATCTATTTGTTCCAGTTGGGGTTCTAAGCGGACAATGCGGCAAGCAATGGCAAGCGATCGCGGATATCCTAACTGAGGGTGGTGCGATCGGCTCAAGAAAGCCAAGGCATTTGTTGAGCTATCAGCATACGGTAGCACGGAGGGAGAGCGCAGTTAACGGAACGCTCGGCCCCAGCGCGACATTGCTTCAGTTGCCTGAAAAGCCAGTTATGGGATATTCATCTAAACAGCTAAAGGTATAATACGTTTAACTGTTTAACCAATTACCGCAAGCCAGCGATCGTTACCCAAAAGAGCAATCGCCCCAGTTGACTTTGGGTCTAACCAGTCAGACAAAATACCCCAGACTTTATAGCAAGCAGCAAATTGCAGGTTTATGAAGTACACCCTAGAAACCCGGTTTCATCAAGAAACGGGTTTCGCCTACCTACTTACCTTACTCATGATGTAACTGCCAATCTGCGGCTGACTCAGACTTACACATAAACAGTTAAACATATTAGACGTTTAATATATTATGGTTTTAGCACTTAAGCTCATAAAAGTGTTAAGCTAAACGAGGATTAGACCTTAATAGGATTTTATGTTGAAGGTCGCTATTTTCAATTTCAAGGGCGGTACCGGGAAAAGTACCACAGTTTTAAACTTAGGA
>DATGYA010000654.1:0-4596 GCA_035298405.1 Kamptonema sp.
ATGATGTCTAAATATGAAGCCGCCATTAATGCCTCTCGACAAGCCCTAAGTTTATTCGGGATTGACTTACCCACTCAAGACTTTACTAATGCTTTACAAGATGAATTATCCGAAGTAGGAAAACTTTGGCAACCAGGAAAAATTAATACCCTGCTAGAGCAACCAGAAATGACTAACCCAGAAATGAGAGCTGCCCTAAATTTATTAGTCAGTGTCGATCCTGCGGTTTATTTCACTAATGCCGAATTATATGGAATTATTGCTGCTAAAATGGCGGCTCTTTCTATTAAATACGGCCCGATCGCGGCTTCAGCTAAAAGTTATGCCAGTTATGGAATTATCCTAAGTGCAGTTTTACAGGAATATCGATCTGGCTATGAATTTGCGCGTTTAGGTGTAAATATTTCCGATCGATTTAATGACTCATCCATGAAAGCGAAAGCATCTAATAACCTTGGGAATCACGTCCAACATTGGGTTCTCCCCATGAAAGAAGCTGAAGCAATTAATAACGATGGTTATCAGGCGGGATTAGAGTCAGGAGAACTACAATTTGCGGGCTACATCACTTTCCATCAAATCATCAATTCGTTTGTTTCAGGGAAAGTATTTAGCGACATATTAGCAGTTTTAGACGATTATTTAAAATTCACTGCGAAAATCAAAAATTTATTGGCTTATCATACTATTATATCCTGTCAACTACCCATTTATAATTTAAGCGGATTGAGCCCTAATCCTAGAGAATTTGCTACCAAATCCCTCACTGAAGTTGATTATATTGAGGAATGTCACACTAATAAAAACCTATTTTCCCTTGGTAACTATTTGACGTGTAAAGCCCAAGTGCTCTACTTGTATGGCGACAATGCTGCCGCCTTAGATTGCATCCAAGAAGCTGAAACCATGTTACCTTATCTGCAAGGGATGATTACCAATGCTATTAATAACTTCTACTATTCTTTAATTTTAGTTGCTCTCTATCCAATGGTTAATCAATCGGAGCAAATTTGTTATCAACAAAAAATTGAAACTAACCAAAAACAAATGAAAATTTGGGCAGATAACTGTCCCGAAAATTTCTGGCATAAATACCTGTTGGTAGAAGCAGAAATAGCCCGTATTTATGGTAAAGAAATGGAGGCACTAGATTTATACGATCGCGCGATCGCTTCAGCTAAGGAAAATGAGTATATTCAGAATGAAGCTTTAGGTAATGAATTAGCAGCTAAGTTCTGGTTAGGGAAAGGTAAAGAAGAAATTGCCAAACTTTACATGAGAAAAGCCCACTATGGCTACCAACTTTGGGGCGCTAAGCGTAAAGTAGAGGATTTAGAGCAGAAATATCCGCAGTTAATGCCGAATAAATCAGCCAAGAAACAAACTGATTTACAGACTATTGCTACAAAAACATCTTCCACAACTGGAGGAGGTTCGGATTTAGATTTTGCGACAGTAATCAAAGCTTCCCAAGCTCTAGCTGGAGAAATTGCCCTCGACAAATTGTTAGCCAAATTAATGACTATTTTACTAGAAAATGGTGGGGCCCAAAAAGGTTTTCTCGTTTTATCAGATCGGGGTAAGTTAACCATTGAAGCCACGGGCGAAGTCGATAGAGAGCAAATAAAAGTCTTGCAAGCTTTTCCCCTTGAAGGTAGCGAAAATCTGCCATTTGGGATGCTGCAATATGTTGCTAGAACTCAGGAAGATGTAGTTTTATCAGACGCGACAAATGAGGGAGTTTTTACCAAGGAATCCTATATTGTCAAACATCAACCTAAGTCAGTTTTATGTACCCCCATTATCAATCAAGGTAAACTGATTGGGATTCTGTATTTAGAAAATAATTTGACAGTAGGAGCCTTTGCCAGCGAACGTTTAGCAGTCTTGAAAGTTCTCTCTTCCCAAGCGGCTATTTCCATTGAAAATGCCTTATTGTATCACACCTTAGAAGCTAAAGTTGAAGATCGTACCGCACAATTGGCTGAAGCGAATCAAGAAATTAGCACTCTTAATGAAATGCTTAAAAAAGACAATCTACGGATGGGTGCGGAATTAGATATTGTCAAAAGACTGCAACAAATGGTGTTACCCAAACAGTCAGAATTGGAGGCAATTGAAGGTTTAGAAATTGCGGGATTTATGGAAGCTGCGGATGAAGTGGGTGGCGATTACTATGATGTATTGAAACAGGAAGGTAGAGTTAAAATTAGTATTGGAGATGTCACCGGACATGGTTTAGAAAGTGGGGTATTGATGATCATGGCACAAACGGCAATTAGAACCCTTGAAAAGATGAAAGAAACCGATCCTGTGAAGTTTTTAGATGTAGTAAATCAAACTCTTTATGATAATTTGGTACGGATGAAGTCATCGAAAAACATGACTTTAGCTATCTTGGACTACAGCAATGGAAAGCTCAAATTAAGCGGACAACATGAGGAAATGATTGTGGTGCGCGGGGATGGTACACTGGAGTGCATAGATACGATGGAGTTAGGGTTTCCCATTGGTTTAGAAGCAGAAATTGGCGATTTTATTGCTCAACAGGAAGTGGAGTTAAATTCAGGGGATGTAGTAGTGCTTTATACGGATGGAATTACGGAAGCAGAAAATATTAATAAGGTATTATATGGATTAGAAAGGCTGTGTGAATTGGTGGTAGAAAATCGTCATAGTTCGGCGGAAGAAATTAAACAGGCTGTGATTGATGATGTGCGACAACACATTGGTACTCAGAAGGTTTATGATGATATTACTTTGGTGGTTATTAAGCAGAAATAGATTGTTGTAAGTAGAAGGAAGAAGGAAGAAGGAATAATGCTTATACAGCAAACTTTTTAGCCATCGGTATCTTACGTTTAATTAGGTGGATTTACTTATCAAGAACCACTAAAACAATAAGATATTTTACAAAGAAAGGGAACAGGGAACACGGAACAGAAAGTTTCCTATTCTCTGTCCCCTAAAACTTTAGTTCTGAGTTTAAAGCTCAGTCAAGAAAAAAGATGTTTTTTGAGATGCGTAGCACGAAAAAAACGGCATCCTTAATTTCAATCTCATGTTTTTAAACATGAGTTTTTCCTGTTCCCTGTTGCCGGTTCCCTTTTCCCTCTGAACCCTCCTTAATTTTCTGAATTACGGAGAATATCATCGATCGCCTGCCTTTCTTCTGGTGGCTGAGTCGGTAAAACTTGACGGGCATCAGTAATCAGCCAATCAAGGGCCGCTGCTTGAACATCGATCGCAGCCCCGATTTTATCAACACAATAGCGACCAAATACCAGCTTATCCACCAAACGCACCCCCGGCCCCAAACGGGAATATTCAAAAATCACGCTATTTTCCACAGTCGCCCCACTGCATACCCAACAATTAGGGCCAATCATAGTTGGGCCGATAATTTTTGCCCCGTCTTCAATTTTAGTCATACCCCCAATATAAACAGGCCCGGTAATATCAACTTTGTCCCAATTCACCGCGACATTTAAGCCAGCGTAAATTCCAGGCAGGACTTCTTTGCCGGGAATCGAGACATTTTTAACTTCTCCTAAAAGTACGCTGCGAATTGCCCGCCAATAGTCGGGAACTTTGCCAATATCCACCCACTGAAAGTCCATCGAAATCCCATAAAAAGGTGCACCGATTTCCACCAAATGCGGGAATAATTGCGAACCAATGTCATATTCAACACCAGAGGGGATATAGTTGAAAACTTCTGGCTCAAAAATATAAATACCAGTATTGATATCGGTACTCAGAGCTTCTTCTACAGACGGTTTTTCTTGGAATGCTTTAATCCTCCCAGATTCGTCAGTAACAACAACGCCGTAGCTAGAAACCTCTTGGCGGGGGACAGATTTCATAACTACAGTTGCGATCGCGCCCTTTTCTCGATGCCACTTAACAGCTTCTGTCAAGTCCAAATCAATCAAAGCATCGCCGCATAAAACCACAAAAGTATCGTCAAAAAAAGGCGAAAAGTCTTGGATACGCTTCATTCCGCCGGCCGAGCCTAAAGCTTGCCCGATTAACTCTCCTTCTACAATTCGCCCTTCAAAAGAATAAGCAATCTGCACCCCAAACTTCTGACCGTCCCGAAAATAATTTTCTATTTCGTTTGCCAGGTGGGAAACGTTGACCATAATTTGATCAAACCCGTGCTGGCGGAGCAATTCCACCAAAAACTCCATCACTGGCTTTTGCAGGATGGGAATCAAGGGTTTCGGAATCGTGTAGGTAATGGGTCGCACGCGGGTACCCTTTCCGGCTGCCAGAATCATGGCTTTCATTTTAACTTCCTCAACCCTCACTCAATTGATACCAACTCAGCTATTTAATGCCCGCGATCGCATCCCGCTAAAACAAGCGCGATCGTACCATAAACATAACTTGCTTGTAGGCGACATCGTACCAGGCTATCAATCATTCTCACCATTTAGCTCGATTTATCAACTTTTGAATACCAACATATCTTCCAGTCTCCCCCCATCACCCCCATCTCCCCATCTCCCCCGCTCCCCATCTCAAAGTGGCCTAATCTTGAGGTCTTGGTAAAATTCCTCTTGAACTAACTCTACTTTGGATTGAGCCGAC
>DATGYA010000655.1:0-4005 GCA_035298405.1 Kamptonema sp.
CAGCCGCAGCCCCAATGCCTGCACCTGTAGCCTC
Organism: Kamptonema sp.; assembly: GCA_035298405.1. Classification (GTDB taxonomy): domain Bacteria; phylum Cyanobacteriota; class Cyanobacteriia; order Cyanobacteriales; family Microcoleaceae; genus Kamptonema. The sequence goes on from DATGYA010000655.1 coordinate 35, forward strand.
AGCCGTACCTACACCTGCACCCACACCTGCACCTGTAGCCTCAGCCACACCTGCACCTGCGCCCACACCTGCACCCATAGCTTTAGCCACACCTGCACCCAAAGCTGCACCGACATCTACATCCAAAGCCGCCGCCACCACAACGCCTAAAGCCGCCGCCGCCCCAACCACAACACCCCCAGAGGCAGTCACAGAGCGGTCAACCCCTGTATCCATAACACCGCCTGCATCGCTCTCAACCTCAGATCCCACTCCTGCACCTGTTTCTTCCAGCCCTGTTGCTGAAACTGTCTCGCCACCAGCCGAAGTTTATGATTCCCCAACAGTTGGCAAAACTGCTTTAGAGTCACCCCAGAAACCTAACTCCTCATCTCCGTCGCTCTCTCCATCCACAGCCATATCTGAAAGCTTGCCTGTGTTGGTTCCCATACCTGCACCTGTACAGACAACAGCTACCCAAATAGCGATCGCCCCCTCTGAGTCAACTCCTCAACCTTCAATTCCCAATTTGGGCAACAATCAAGAGGGAAAAATTAATCCCGTTGAAAATCCTACTTCGCTTCCCAGAAACCAGGTTTCATCTGTTGACTCCAGCATTACCAGCCAGTCTCCAAATGCCAACACCAATATTCAGAGTAGCGCTGAGAATTCAGCATCTCTTCCTAATAGTCCAGAGCCATCATCTACAGCCATAACTAGACCAATAAACACTGATAGTGGCAGCAGTTTTTCTAATACTACCCTTGGATATGGGGGCAAAATTGATGGAGCTTTTCAGGGCAACGATATTGGTAGGATGGTGTGGAATATTGAGCAAATGAGGAATAGCGAATTTGAAAACTACTTGGGGATAAAATCTACTCTTAGCGAACGAGAAAATGGTATTTATGGCATTCAAAATGCCTTAAAATCACTCTCTGTTGTACCAGGAAAACCCTCTGCAATTATTTATATAGTAGTGCGGAATGAGCAATTGGAATTAATTTTAGTTCCGCCAGAAGGCGAACCAATTCGTAAAAGTTTACCGGAAGCTAGGAGAGAAGTGCTTTTGCCTGTGGTTAAGGAGTTTCGCGAGGAAATTACTAATCCTCGGAAACGTGGAAGTACTAATTATCGAAGATCGGCACAACAACTTTATCAATGGATGATTGCGCCGTTGGAGGGAGATTTAAAGAGATTAAAACTTAAAATATTGCTATTTTCTCTCGATCCGGGTTTGCGAAGTATACCAATTGCAGCTTTGATGGATGGCGAACGCTTTTTGATTGACAAGTACAGTTTTAGTTTAATTCCTAGTTTTAGTTTAACTGATACCAATTACTCCTCCCTAGCTGACGCTCAGCTTTTGGCGATGGGTGCTTCTGAGTTTAAAGAATATAAATCCTTGCCCGCAGTACCCGCAGAGTTGCATAATTTAACAACGGAGTGGGGAGGATCGCCATTTTTGAATTCTACATTTACTCTAGAAAATCTGAATTTGCAGCGGAATGCGCGGAGATTTCGGATGATTCACTTGGCGACTCATGCTGAATTTTTGCCAGGGATACGTAGCAACTCTTATATCCTATTCTGGAATGGTAAATTGCATCTCGATCAAATGAATGCGGTGGGTTGGAAAAAGCCGCAGGTGGATTTGTTGGTGTTGAGTGCGTGTAAAACAGCCTTGGGCGATCGCGAAGCCGAGTTAGGCTTTGGGGGCTTAGCTGTACAAGCTGGGGTAAAATCAGCTTTAGCAAGTCTTTGGTATGTTGAAGATGAAGGCACTCTCAGCCTGATGACTGAGTTTTACCAGCAGCTTAAGGTTTTTTCTACTAAGGCAGAATCGTTACAGCAAGCTCAAGTTTCGATGTTGCGCGGTAATGTCCGTATAGAAAATGGGAATTTAGTTAGTGATGGAATGGTTTTTCCTCTGCCGCCGCAGTTAAGGCGATCGGGTAGTGTAAATTTTACACATCCTTTTTACTGGAGCGGCTTTACAATGGTGGGTAGCCCCTGGTAATTAATAAAATTAGATATTCAACTGTAATTCTTAACCTTTTTTACGTTCATTTAACCTTCATACTTAGATCAAGCGCTTCAATGGCTGGATTGACGTGCCTAGCAATCTGCATTCTTAAATTAGTTTTATGCCTTGGTCTCGTATCCTCAGTGGAATAGTTGCGATCGCCCTTGCCTTGGGAATGATTTTTTTAGGCGGATGGTACTTCACCCTCGGCTTTGGGATTATTGTCTATCTCGGTCAACAAGAGTATTTTCAACTTGCCCGCGCCAAGGGCATCGCACCCGCTGGCAAAACGACTTTAGCCGTTAGTCAAGTTTTGCTACTGACTGCTGCGATCGCGCCAAACTTGGTAGATGCTATGTTTGCCTTAGCAGGAACCTTAATCTGTTTTTACCTGCTGTTTCAGCCCAAGTTGTCCACGATCGCCGATATTTCTTCCTCAATCTTGGGATTATTCTACGGTGGTTATTTACCCAGCTATTGGGTACGGCTGCGAGTTGGTCTTGATGACACATCACCTGTAATCTCTCAGGCAGTAGCGAGTAACATACCCCTTCATGTTAATGGCTATTTACCAGACTGGACAGTCAACTCTTTACCTTTGGGGTTGACGACGCTGCTACTGGCCTTCGGCTGCATTTGGGCCGCTGATATCGGCGCTTATTTTATGGGTAAATTCTTTGGTCGTACCTCTCTTTCACACATCAGCCCTAAAAAGACTGTGGAAGGTGCTGTTTTTGGAGTTTGTGGCAGTGTAGTAGTCGCCGTAGCGGGCTCTTGGTATTTGAATTGGCCGGGATGGCCCTATACTGGCGTGGTTTTGGGTTTATTGATTGGGATTGCTAGTTTGTTAGGAGACTTAACAGAGTCGATGATGAAACGAGATGCTGGGGTTAAGGATTCGGGGCAGTTGATCCCCGGTCACGGTGGCATTCTCGATCGCACTGATAGTTATGTTTTTACTGCGCCTTTAGTTTACTATTTCGTAACTATGGCATTGCCGTTTATTGATTCTTATTTTTGAGTTTTTGTTGGCTAGGTGAGGAGAGAGAGTCTCTTTTCATCCATCGGTGCTTAGAGAGTTGTAGCGATCGGCAACTTTGCTGATGATTATCTATCATAGAAAGACGAGGTTGCGCGATCGGTTGTTAAGTTAACCTTTGGTAAAGTAATCTCTTAACTCTCTTGCTTTATCATAAAAGACTGTAAAAAATTGAATATCCAAACATAGGAGGTCTTAACGAATGGAACCACTACTAGCAGCAGCTTTGGCCATTTCCACTATTATTAGTACCAAAGCATTAGAAAAAACTGGAGAAAAACTGGGAGAAGCAGTCATTGATCGAAGTGGTAAATTTCTTGCTTCACTGCGGAATAAGTCACCGGAGATAGTTACTGCGATTGAAATCACTCCAGCAGAAATAGACTATGCTCAAGCAGTAGAAACTGTTAAAATGGAAGCCGAGCGCGATCCTCAATTTGCTCAACTACTTCAAGAGTTACTGATAGCAGCCCAAACCGATCCCAACTCTAAGCTCTCTAACTTCCTATCTCAGCAACCGACAGTTTACAATGCTCACAAGTTAGCAGAAAACATTAAAAATCTATTCCAAGGCAATACTTTTATCAACAATACTTTTTGACTGGACTCGCCCGCAGGGAATCGGGTAAAGTTTCTTTCCATTGAGGAATGGCAAGAAATCTGTCGTCAAAACCTCGCGCAACAAAAGCAACTCACCACCAACCCCTTTACCAACGCCTACGGGGTGACACCGGAACTGGATAAGGTGTATGTTCGTTTAGCGATTGTAGAACACAAACTACCTGAACCTTCATCAAGAAATCAGCCAGAAGAAAAACTCATCCCCATTGCAGAAGAACGCTTTTTTGAAGATGTATTGCGACAAGGGAAAAGCCAAATTAGTCAAGGGCGAAGAATAGCGATTATTGGCGAACCGGGTTCGGGTAA
>DATGYA010000656.1:0-5143 GCA_035298405.1 Kamptonema sp.
TTCATTTGTCCAGCAGCTTTAATAGTAGGAACTCGCACGTAGGTAGCGCATTCAGGTAGCCCGTTAGCTCGATCGCGTTGCATTCGCTGATACGCCCATGTAATCGCTTCTTTGACCCAGCCCCCATTAATATCTATAGCTGTGTTAAGAGCATCAGTTAATTCTTGTTCATTCGTGGCTTCAGTAAAGGTTACGCCCTCGTAGACGGCACGACCGCGACGGTAAGTGAACTGTCCGCCCATTGTTGCGAAAGCATAAAAAGGAATTATCCGATCATCCAAGGCATTAGCTAAGGTGTAACGAAAATCGGGAACGCACTCATAAACGTTTTCTCCTGCGGGGACATAGGTAAGCCAGTTCCCTAAAATTTTGTTGTTGTCTGAGCGAAATGGTGTCCCAGAAGTCATCAGTCGGTGCGACACAACTCCATCGGGAAATGCAATCTCGCAAGCCCGACCAAACGCAAGTTCTGAGCTAACGTGGTGAACTTCATCCAGGATGGCAAGAACTTTGCCATCCAGAGCCTTTTGCAGCTCTGAAGCTAGTGATTGAGCATTGCCAGGGTATGCTAACCATTGATAGCTAACTACTAATCCTTGATACCTTTGCTGCAACAATTCTTCTGGTGTTGGTAGCCGTCCTAAGCTTTTTTGCGTGCCTGAGTAATAAAGCTGAAGTCCAAAAAGTTTCTGTGCGTCTACAGCATACTGTCGCCTTAAATGTTCCGCTGGAACGACAACTACCAGGAAGCGCCAACCAACAGCGCTTCTGAAGGAATAAAAGATATTAAGCGTCCCTCCTGTCTTTCCCGCTGAGGTACAAGCTTCAAGCAAAAAATTTTTCTTGGCGTTCATTTGATATTTTCTGGCAAATCGCTCTTGCCAATCTCTCGGTGCAAATTCTTCAGCCATAGATTTCCTTGGTTGCTATAATTTTTGTGCTTTGTATGTCATTCGTAACTCAGTTGTATCTTTTGTATCTCAATAGTATCACGCTTGTATCTCAACCAAGATGTTAAAAAATGGTAAAGATAAAACTATCTCGATACGCTTGGAACAAGCGATGCTAGAAGCGCTTGATGCCCGTGCTTTGTTGGACGAGAAAGACAGGACTCAGGTGATTAGAGAGGCTATCGCGCAATATTTAGATTTGCCTTTCAATCCTCTAGAAGAGAGGGTGGCAGCACTGGAAGAGCGCCTAGAGGAACTCAGTCGTTTAGTGACTATCTCCTTAGAGCGATTTAAGTAAATGCTGTCGCAACAGTTAAAAGCCTGACCCAAAAGGTTTTAGAATTCTCAGGTTTAGTTAATGCCCATAGGCAAATACAAATCATCACCTGGAAGACGGCGTGCTTGGATTTCCCATTGATTCTCAGATACAATTTCTTCCCACAGTTCGCCAAAACGCTGATTGTATTCCGTCTCCGAGCGTTTAATGCTGAATGCTTTGTCTGCACGACGTTCAATCGACTCAATCATGCACGCTTGGGCTAGCGCCTGGGCTTTAATGTTGCCCTTGATGGCTCGATACAGCCAGTATGAAGTAGCTAATTTAACAGGGATTGGTTTGATGAATCCCCCTCGTCCCTCTACTTCAACTCGTTCGGCATGGACTAAGTTGTAATCCTTAAATGGTAAAGCTTGTAGCGATTTCCCGTTCAGAAAATTGAGTAAGTCGCGGCCCTCTTTGTCTACCACCCTGGTTACTGACTCAGCGTATAGTTTATAACTACCGTCTGGCATTCGGTAGACATCAAGAACAATGTTCCCAAGATAGATCGGGGTCTGAATGGCCTTGGCGCTTTTAGTAAAAGTCATGTCAGTTACAGGCTAAAAAGTGAACTTAATTTATACCAATTCTCTAAATGTTAGCTACAGATGGTTTCTGCTCCATAAAAATATATAGCTTCGTCATCTGTAGTCAACTTAAAGAGAATTGGTATTACTTGCTCCTCAAGACCAGTCTTGCTGCCAAGTACCGCCCATGAGTTCCGCGAATACCTGAACTAACAGGATTCGTCTTTATCCAAACATGACAAAACAGCAAGCTCAAATTTTAATTGTGAGTCTTGCCATTTTGTTTTGAAGAAAATTCTCCAAATTTAGAAAGCATACTAGAACGTACACTGTCTAAAATCTCTTCTGTATGATTGCTATTTGCATACTGAGAATCTTGATATAAAGCTAGCTGCCTTTCTAGTTCAGTAATTCGATTATCTCGCTTAGCTATCTCCTTGTTGAACTGCTCCACAAGGATATCTGTAGCTATATCAACTATCTTAAGAACTTCGCCCAAGGTTACAGTTCTTGACAGATTTGCATCATTCGATGTGGTTTGTTTTGAAGTCTCAGTAAATCTTGATGTCGAATTATCAGTTGCCAACTCAGATTCATTTATTTCAGTATTTTCTCTTTCGTCATAAGCTTGGTCGGAGTCCCAGACATCTTTTTCTTCGGAGTCCCAGACATCTTTTTCTTCGGAGCCCCAGACATCTTTTTGAGAGAAATTATCTGATGAGCTTGTCCCATCATCTGATGATGATTGCGCTTCGTCTTTAGCGAACTGCGACGACTGCTCTTCTTCGGTGAATACATCCCTAGAATTTATAACACCCAGATATCTTTCTTGTAGCTCGGCAATATATTGCTCGTAATTAATGTTTTTACTTGCCATAACTGCCTTTAAATCTTCTATCGTCACTAAGTCCTCATTTAAAAAATACAAATGAGAACCGTTTGGACCAGTCTTAGTTCGGCGCAGTATCGGTATTTTCAGGCCCCCAGCCTTTAGATCGCCGCTCATCCTACGCAAACGGACATTGGTAGCTGGATTCGACAAACCCATTATCGGCATGAGGTCGCTAATATCAGATCCACGACCGTCTTTCTTGGTCTGAGATGCAATATGGTAAGCACTGAGTAAATCGCGCCTATCGCAATCCCGATCAAGAACTATCCTGATTATTTCAGGACTTGGCTTGGCTTCAGTCTGACCAGTAGAACTATGTTCTTTTGGAACTGATTGACTGTGGATAAATAAATTGCTACTATTGTACATAGTAAAACTACCCTCCTTATTAGGGGTGGCTGAGCTAGCTCTTTACCTTCTAGGGTCCAACTCCAGTCGGCAAACTGTAAGCCCAAGTAGGTTGCAAAGCTAGATGAACATAATAGTCTGAGGTAGGCGATAATATCGCCTACTTTGTTTTTTAGCATATTCAACGAAAAGTGACAAGCATTTTTCGGATTTGTTATTGGTGGCTCAATAAAAGAATAAGGGTTAGGGCTGCTGAATCATTCTGATTAATTGTGCTACTTGCCTAAGTCCTATTGATTTCTTTTTTACTTTTGGTGATGCACCTCGCGTTTTTATTGTTTTGGACTCATGGCAACTTTATGCTTCCATTTTTTAACTTGTGGCAAATTTATCGTTCCTTGAGTCAAAAAAAGCTATGTTGGTCTAATGAAAGAATAGGCATTACAATCTCTTTAACAGCAAGCTTATGCTTCCAGTGACGGCAAACTTATGGGTAAAGTCACAGATTTCCCTGTAAGTCTTGACGAATTAAAGCAAGACTATGAGAACTCTTGGGATTCTGAAGAAACAGATGAACCTGTAGATTTATTTCCTGTCTCTGAATGGTAGATTGGTATGAATCAAACAAAAAGCGGTATAGCATCTGCGGCTAGCCAAATAGGTATTTCAGTTGAAGAGTATTTGTCAAAAATTGAAGCGGGGTTGAAATGGTGTTGCAAATGCAAAAGCTGGCAACCAATCGATTGTTTTCACTCAGACAAAAGCAGATTTGACAAGAAAAAGCCTATTTGCAAAAACTGCACTAAGGCAATTCCCCGCTTGCCTTACAAGCCCAAACCTACTCTTGCACCTAAAACAAACCCCATAAAAATTGGCACTCGTTTCGGACTGTGGGAAGTAATTGGCGAACCTTCGCTTTCAAAAAAAGGAAAGATTACCCAGATAAGCAAATACCCTTGTATCTGTCATGGTTGCAATTGTAAGTTTGATGTCGAAAACCGATACCTGCTTTTTGGAAAGTCAAAAGGCTGCAAAAAATGTAGAACCTCGCAAAATATAAAGGAGTTAAGAACGTTAAATAAAATACATTGCAATGGACGCATCTTATCGCCTAAAAATCCATTGTGTCCAAGCTGTCAAACTCTTATGAAAAGAAGCGGGAGGAAAACAACACAAAAAGGGCTACAACAATACTATAAATGCGGTAATTGCAAAACTAATACTGCAACCACAGTGAAACCTCGATGTAACAAATGCGGTGGAGTAAATACTTACAAGAATGGCGGCAATTTGACAATAAACGATGGGTTTATTCAGCGCTATTACTGTCGAGATTGTAAGAAAACATTCAAATGACAAAACCTCTAAAATAAGTCTAGAGGTTTTGTCAAGGCTAACAGCACAAAAGTCGTGCAGTCCGCCCCTATGTAGATTCGCAGATCAATCATATCACAGTAAAAGTTTTGTTGTCAAGGGAAGCATTGCAAGTTTGCAATTAATCAAGGAGTCATAAAAATGTCTCAACCTAGTTCAGACAAATCTTCAGAAGATCAATTACATGAGCAGTGGATGGAAATAAGAAATAATAGCCACCTTGACGACATCGTAGCGAGAGTGTATGAGTCAATGGAGCAAGACAAGCGATTTCAAAAGTGATCTTTTTTAGAAAAGATCGTTGATACCATTAATATTTGGTTTCCCAGAAACTCAAGTAAATAGCAAACATTAGGCGATCGCCCTTAACCCAAACCACAGACTACATATATCTGTGTTTTTTGTTGAGGAGAGTTTTTATACCCGCTATAATAAGAGAAGCCTATGTAAGCTATGCGTGCCTTTCTTTACACCTAGCGTACTGATACCGTGCGCGATCGCAACAACCATAAGTCCCGATAATGTCAATACAGTTAATATTCAACAGCTCAAACTATAGGAAATTCTAAAATGACTAACCTCAACGTCCCATACCTCAGCCAACTTGACAACGAGAATAATCCTTATGGCTCATGCAACGTTACCTGTGTGGCAATGTGCTTAGGATTTCTGGGTCATCCATTGGTCGATCCGGTAACAAATCAACAACTAGAAGACGAATTGTACCAAGCCG
>DATGYA010000657.1:0-15120 GCA_035298405.1 Kamptonema sp.
AATTTGCTCACTGGTGTCCTAATTGCCATCTTTTTACTATAAGATGCCGCTCGACAAAACTGTGTTAGTTACCCGATGCGAATGCGGATTATTTAATTAATTGAAGTGGCAGGTTGTCAGTTTAAATACCTGCCATAGACATATAACAATCTTATTTGCCACATTCAATTGCTTCGATCATAAAACCTCCTTCGTTCAAAGCCCAAAAGCTCTGTAGTTTACCATCCCTCCATTGTTCAGTATATTTCCATAGTCGTTCGCGTTGCTTCCAATCACGATCAATTGTGGAGAATTGTAGTGCTTGCCGAAGTAGCTGGCCTTCCGGCCACTTCCAGAGTCACCCCCAAACGCCGAACATCTTTTTTACACTCTAAATCAGTCAAACTATCCGAATTCCACTTCATCAAATTCCGAGCAAACTTCCCCTCAGCGCTAGTCACCCACCGTAAAGCCTCCGCCTGCTCAAGAGTCAAATGAACCGCTTTCCCCGGCGCAAACCCTCCTTGCAACCAAAGTAAACCCATCCATCCCATCAAAGCACCAATACCCAAAGTCGTCAACAGAATACCCGCCGCCACCACCAAAGAACCCGCAGAAGTCGCCACCCTCCTCAATTCCGTCTGACGCACCAGAGAATTCACAGCCTCAGCAATTTGCCTCTCTTGCTTCTCAACCGCCACTCGCTCGTAAATCGCCAAAGTTTTATTAATCCGCCCCACCCACCGATTGAACGCCAACTCAAAATCCTCCGGTTTCGGACTCTTTTGAATCAGCACTTCCAATCGGCCAGTAGCCAACAAAATCAGAAAAATCGGGTCAGTTGGCTCAATTTTACCCTTAAAGCCAACTCCAATTTAACGATTTTTCTATTTTACGCTTAATTAAATCCACCTACTTAGTCATATTATTACCTACTTCCTCCGGCAGATTCATCTTTTGGCGGGTTATCTTCTTTCTGGGCGAAAACATTTTGTACTCTTTCGATTAAGATCGAATTAGGTGCTGACATCATCGGGGTAATTTCAATAACTGTCGAAGCTTGAGCGACTAATGGGTGTGCGATCGCGATCGCAACTGCTGCGGTTCCGGTTAAAAATAAAGAATGCACTCTGGAAAAACTTAGCTTCATCTTCAATCACCAAGAGAAAGCGGTTGTATGTTTTTCACTATTTCATGGCAATCAATCTCAAGGTTTATCTGTGCATTCAAAACTCACAAAGTTAAAGGAACAATATCTCCCATACACATCTGTGAATATCCCTACACAGATGTAATGCTTTTGAATTTAGTAGATTATCTTAAGAGTAATACAAGTCCAGTGAATTGACGATAATTCCTGTAGGGGCGGGTTCACCAATATCTATAGTACAAACGAAAGATCCTATAAACTCGCCGCGACCCAGATCGTTGGTATTTAAAGAATATGAATCAGCTTATAGGGTGCCTCAGACTTTCGTTATGGAGATATATAGCCTTTTTCAGGTAGATGAGGTATGAGTATTAATTGGTAATGGGAGTTGTTAGGTGCTTACCTCACTTAACTACATAAGCACAATTAAGAGGGCTAGAGCATCGACTACTTACCTCACTTACTTGAGAACCGTTATAATCAGGTTTTAGCGTCTGACGCACCTTACACCCTACTACGTAAATCTTCTTCCTTCTACTTATGAATCAATTAGAGTTTACTAAAGCATTGACAGGTTTAACCCCCAGGCAACAAGAAGTCTTGCTGAAAGTTTTAACTGGTGAAAAAGATGCAGAGATTGCTGCTTCGCTGCACATTACTCAAGAAACAGTCAGAAAACATATTGAAAATATTTGTGAGGCTTTTGGTTTAAGATATCAGCAAGATCGTGGCTTATCACATCGCCCTAATTTAATTGCTTTATTTGCTAAATACAAACCAGAATTATTCAGCCGAACTCATCAAAATACTGGCGATCGCACTCAAATTTTACTCAGCTATCACGGCAATTCTGAAGCCGAAGTGAATCTAATATCGCAATTGGATACTACATTAAAAGCGAAGGGATGCGGAGTTTTCGTAACTGGTAGCAATCTGCGAATGGCCAAAAATGGGCAGCAGAAAATTTACGCAGAATTAAATCAATGCGATTACTTACTGCTATTGTTATCGCCGCTTTCAGCTTACAGCGAGATGGTGACAGAAGAGGTGCGAACAGCTAAAACTTTGCAAAGTTCACGGGATGGTAAGCCTGCGATCGTACCGATTCGGATTAATTGCGATCTCAGCTTGCTTAACCATGATTTACGGGGATATCTTCAGGGGATACGTGAGTTTGAGTGGGTGAAACCTGGCGATACAGAAAAAATTGTTGAAGGAATATTAGAGTTGATACTATTAGGCAGTAATAGGGACGATGTAAAAATTGTAGATACAGGTTTTATTAGTTCTGGGAAAGAACAAAAAGGCAGAAATTTACAAACCAAAAAAGCTTTCCCAACTGCATATTCTTTAACTCCGAATTTCCCTCCTCAACCGATAGCAGAACCGGAGTTACCAAGAGGACAAGTGGAGTTGGCTTCTGCGTTTTATGTGGAAAGACAGGGAATTGAAGATCGCTGTTATGAGGCGATCTCAAAACCAGGTGCATTAATTCGGATTAAAGCGCCTCGCCAGATGGGAAAAACTTCTTTAATGGCGAGAATTCTCCGCCACGCCGAGTTGGAAGGTTTTGCCGTAGTGCCTTTAAGCTTTCAGTTGGCAGATAGCAAAGTTTTCAGTGATTTAGAACAATTTTTGCGCTGGTTTTGTGCCAATGTAGCTTTGCAGCTAGATTTGCCGGATCGCTTAGCTGAATATTGGAATGGGATTTTTGGTAGTAAGGTAGCTTGCAAATCTTATTTTGAAAGGTATTTGCTGGCAAATATTACCAGTCCTTTAGCTTTAGGTTTAGATGAGGTGGATGTGGTGTTTAGATATCCTGAATTAGCGGCGGATTTTTTTGGATTGTTGCGGGCCTGGCACGAGGAAGCTAAAAATCGGGATATTTGGAAAAAATTGCGCTTAGTTGTTGTCCACTCCACTGAAGTTTACGTACCAATGGATGTCAATCAATCCCCCTTTAATGTTGGTTTACCAATAGAGTTGCCGGAATTTCAAGCGGATCGGGTGCAAGAATTAGCACTGCGGCATGGGTTGGATTGGGGTGTACCAGAAGTGGAACAATTAATGGCAATGGTGGGGGGACATCCTTATTTAGTAAGGTTGGCTTTTTACCACATCGCCAGACAGGAAATAACTCTGTCCAAACTGTTGGCAACAGCGGCTACTGATGCTGGACTTTATGGCGATCATTTACGACGGCATTTGTGGAATTTAGAACAGCATCCAGAGTTAGCTGCGGCTGTAAAAAAGGTGGCGGATAGTGTTAGTCCAGTGCAGTTAGAATCAATGCAGGGATTTAAGTTGCACAGTATGGGACTTGTGGAGTTGCAAGGAAATCAAGTAACGCCGCGCTGCAATTTATATCGAAATTATTTTAGGGTGCGTTTAGGGAATTAAAAATCAAAAATCAGAGATAAAAATTTGACATGAGAGCTGAAGTTAATTTAGAATATTGTTATCAAGTTGGGGGCTGTTTGCCGCTGGATGCGCCAACTTATGTAACTAGACAAGCTGATATTGAATTAATGGAAGGTTTGAGGGCTGGAGAATTTTGTTATGTACTGAATTCGCGCCAAACAGGGAAATCCTCGCTGCGAATGAGAACGATGCGAAGGTTACAAGAGTTAGGTTTCGCTTGTGCAACAGTTGATTTGACTTCGATAGGTTTTCAGGATATTAAATCTCACCAATGGTATGCGGGATTGGTGTATAGTTTAGCTAATAGTTTTGACTGTTTAGATAGGTTTGATGTCGGTCGCTGGTGGTGCGATCGCGAACTGCTTTCTCCTGTGCAAAGATTTAGCCAGTTTATTGATGAGGTACTGTTAAATAATGTGACTCAAAATCTAGTCATTTTTATTGATGAAATAGACAGTATTCTTGGTCTCAATTTTCCAACTGATGATTTTTTTGCAGTGCTGCGATCGTGCTATAATAGGCGCGCCGACGAATTGAAATACAGGCGGCTTACTTTTACCATTTTGGGTGTGGCAAGCAAAAGTGATTTGATGAGCAATAAAAATCGGACTGCAATCTTCAGTGTTGGTCGAGCCATTCATTTACAGGGCTTTCAATTGCAAGAATGTGGGCCTTTAGTAGCAGGTTTGGTCGAAAAAGTAGACAATGCTGAGGAGGCGATCGCAGCAGTCATAAGTTGGACAGGGGGGCAACCATTTCTCACTCAAAAACTGTGCAAACTCTTAATCCAAAAAAATGCAAATAGTTGTGAATCTTCAAGTTTAAGTTCTCACTATGAGATATCAAATTTAGTAAAATATTTAGTAATTAATTATATTATAGAAAATTGGCAATTGCAAGATGAGCCTGAGCATTTAAAAACAGTGCGCGATCGCATACTCAGAAGTTCATCGTCAGCAGACCAACTGTTGACATTATATCAGCAAATCTTGCAGGAAGGAGAAATTGTTGCTGATGATAGTTCAGAACAAACCGAATTAAGGCTTTCAGGATTAGCAGCCCAGCGAGAAGGAAAGCTAAAGGTTTCTAACCAGATTTATCAAGCTGTTTTTAACTTAAAATGGGTGGAAGCGCAGGGTATCAAAGGAAAGGGAGAGAGAGGAGACGGCGTACAATTAGCAATTATCAACTAACAACTAACAACTAACAACTAACAACTAACAACTAACAACTAAAACAATAAACTGCTTATGCCTTATAGCCTTGTGTTAAACCTGCTACCATCTTCGCCAATTCCACCCCAATTTTTAACAGGGCGACATCTCCATGCTTTATTTTTGAAATTAGTGAGTGCAGTAGACACCGAGCTGAGTGCTTATTTGCACGATCAAGCTAATGAGAAAGCTTTCACTCTCAGTCCCTTGCAACTATCTAGAAACGAAGGACAAAGAAGTAGAATCACAGGAGGCGAACAAAGAAAAATTGAACCTCTTGCTTGCCAGATTTTACAGTGGGAGCATAAACAAGTAATTAGGGAAGGTACACCGATTTGGTGGCGAATTTCTCTTTTAGATGACAGTTTATTTGCACGTCTAACTCAACTTTGGCTGCACCTAAATTTTAACCAACCTTGGCATCTCGGCCCCGCTGATTTGCACATTACTAATATTATAACAGTAGCCCAATCTGCCCAGCCTTGGGTAAATGCGATCGCCTACGCCCAAATTTACGAACAAGCATCGGCAACAGAGCGACAAATTATTTTTACTTTCTGCACTCCTACTAATTTCCGCCAAGGTCAATACGATACACCCATGCCAACAAGAGAAAGTATTTTCGGCAGCTTGCTCAATCGGTGGAATAAATACAGTAACATTCCCATCGATCGTAATATTATAGAACCCATTTTTCCCAATTTTTTCGATATCCGTACCGAAATATTAGCTGATTCTCGCAGTAAATTTATCGGCTGTGTCGGCGAAATTAGTTATCGAATTTTGGGCGATGTTGAGCCGCTAACAATTAAACAAATCAACGCTTTAGCAGATTTTGCTCTCTATAGCGGCGTAGGGCGGAAGACACCGATGGGAATGGGAATGGTACGGCGGCTGAAAGATTTCGGGAACGCTAAGGGTTACAGAACCTAAGATTACCTTGGGTGTTAGGACTGCCGTTAGAAATCCACCCTTTCATGGGGGCTTCAATTTCAATCCAGTTAACATTTTCCACTGTTCTAATGATTACTGGAACATCTGTAGGTTTGACTATTTCTCCATTCCTAACTCGCCCTACTAGACGGGACTTAGCTGTAGCATCGGCATGAATTCCCAAACCATCTTTAACTGAAGAATTGACACGATAACAGGGGTTTTCTGCCAGAGATATGTTAATGGCTATAGCGGTGACAGTAGCTTTAAAACTGCCATTAATCCAGCAGCCATATTCGATCTCTCCTGAACCTATTTTATCCACATCTTCGCTGACTCTATACCAATAAGTCTCTAATTTTTTCTTCTCAGTATTAGGAGTGTCAACCTCTCCAAAGCACTGATTTTGCAGTTCCAATCCCAATCCTAAATCCATATTAGAAAGCCCAAAATCCAATCCAGAATCCTTAAGTTTTCCCCAATGCTGCCACAAACTCCAGCCTTGTTTAGGAATATTGTTAGCACCATTGGGATCGCCCACATTAGCTGTGACGGGTAAGGATGACATCAAGCTCAAAATGGCTGATATAGTTAGACTTGAGTAAAATAAATCTGGCAATTTCATGGGCAATTTTTGTTAGATATTCCCGCCATAACTGCAAAGTTGACGGGACAGAAAACTATGTACAAGGTGATATTGACTGATTAGTTATTTGAAGGTTCATCTGTATGGTGTACCTGCAACCAAGCAGCTAAATCTGCGGCATTAGAGAAGTCAAACAGGGCTTCTCCCAATTCTTCTAATTGAGGAATTGCTAATCTTTGAATCCGCTCTTTTAGTTGTGGTTCTAACTCCCCAAATCGTCGTGAAATTTGGCGTTGGAGAATTGCGACTTCTCCGCGCTGCATACCTCGCTGCATACCTTGCTGGACACCTTGTTCCAGAATATCTTGATAGGTTACTGATTCTCGCATAACATCCTCTCTGAATAATTGACGAATCAAGTTTTTCTCAAACCGTAGACCAGCTAAAACAAAAACACAAGCTGAGATGTTCTGCCGCTGTTCTGTTTCTTCAATGATAGCAACTTGGTGAGCAACTTGCTCTAATAAAGTATTAGGGTTGTCGCTTTTAGCTAAAGTAGCTAACGGTAAAAGCTCTGGCGTAACTAACAGTGGAGCGGGATTTTCTTCCCAGATCCGCATAATTCGATAGCGGTGTGTCGTATAATCATCATGATACTGATTCTGGAATACTAACTCAGAATTAGTATGCTTAAGAAAAATTACTACCTGTTCAATAGGTAAGCGATATTTCCTGGTCAATAGGGCTTTATATTCTAGCATCCGCAAGGGAATTGGCGGATTTGAATAGGGGACTGTTTGAAATTCTAGGTGCAGAATTTGGTTAGCAGTTTGCAGCAAAACCAGGGCATCCGCCTCAATGGGTTCGGGGAGAATTTCGGTTTTGAGTACGGTGATATTTTCCGGTTCTGTATTTAGTAGCCAGCGGACAAATGAGGCTGGAGATTTTTCGGCGAGATATTTACAAGTGTTGTCGTACATGACTCTAGAATCGACGATTAGGTTAGTTGTTGCCTCTGCTGACAACTCCGCTGGCTTTTTGCTAGACTAGATCGATAGTTTACTCTTCCTTCGGCTTAAGTTCACTGACAATTTCATAAATATCAGTGTCAGGAACTTTAGCAAATAAATGATTAATCTGCTTCAATATTTCCTGGTAAGCTGCGCCTTGATTAGATGCCATATCTTCTACGCTATCCCAAAAAATTATCGCAATTCCTTTGTCTGTATCCGGCAATTGTAGTAGATATGCTCCCTTGAAACCATGAGCATAGGTTGATACAGCCTTTTGATAAAGTTGCTTGGCTTCTTCAAACTTGCCTGGTTTGAACTCTCCGATAGCGACATAGGCAAATTGATGCCGCAGAAAATCTAGAAATTCTGACATAGTTTTATCCTGGGTAAAGGTTGATACACAAAATAGAATTTTACCTTATAAGTAGGTATACATCAATAAGCTATCTTGACTTGGAATAGGACTTTGTCTCTCTTGTGATATAATAAATTGGCTAAAGCCCTAATACAAATATTGCTTAAAGGAATATGGCATTAGTCAAAATTGTGATAGTAGAAGATGAAACTATTATTGCTCTCGATCTCAAGAGCAGTTTAAATAAATTTGGGTATGAAGTCGTTGGTATTTTTTCTTCAGGAGAAAGGGTTCTAGAAAAAATTGGCGAAATCCAGCCCGATTTAGTCTTAATGGACATTCTGTTAAAAGGCAATATGGATGGTGTACAAACCGCTGAAAAAATCACCCGAAACTTTCAGATACCGATAGTATTTTTAACTGCTCATACAGATGAAACCAGTTTGCAACGAGCTAAAGAAACTTATCCTTTTGGGTATATAGTTAAACCTTTTGAGGAAAGAGATTTATACACAACTGTAGAGATTGCTCTTTATCGTGCTAAAGCGGAATCAGAGATTCGCAAAGCTTTAGAAAAAGAAAAGGAGCTAAACGAACTTAAATCTCGATTTGTTTCGATGGTTTCTCACGAATTTCGCACACCGCTAGCGACAATATTATTTTCAGCGGGAATGCTAGAGAATTATGGTCAAAAATGGTCAGAAGATAAAAGAATAACTCATCTTCGGCGCATTCAAACAGCGGTTAAACAAATGACGGGACTACTAGAGGATATCTTGATTATTGGGAATTCAGAAGTAGGAAAGCTGGACTTTAAGCCTGTCAATTTTGATTTAAAGAATTTCTGCATTGAGATTGTAGAAGAATTGCAAATGATGGCAGAAAAACATCAGCTTGTTTTTAAGTTTAATGGGAGTATTAGTGAGGTAAAGCTGGATGAAAAGCTAATGCGATATATCCTCTATAATTTGCTATCAAATGCTATTAAATACTCGCCTAAAGGTGGTCGAATTAGTTTTGAATTGTTTATTGGTGAGCCTGAGATTAAAACTCCTGATTTTACATTAATTGGCGATACTAAAGTTGTAATTTTTTGGATTAAAGATGAGGGAATTGGTATTCCGTTAGAAGATAGGCAGCAAATATTTGAGACGTTCTATCGGGCGAGAAATGTGGGGACAATATCGGGAACAGGATTGGGGTTAGCTATTGTTAAAAAGTCTGTAGAGTTACACGGAGGTGAAATAGAAGTATACAGCGAAGTCGGAGTAGGAACAACCATAATAGTTACTCTGCCTTTACAAATTTGATAATTATCAATTACAATTACAAATCACCGCCCCCTAGTATGTTATGGAACCTGTAGAAATGTACGGGACGATTGAAGTATTGCAGCAGCGAGTAGAGTATTTAGAAGCAGAAATTGCTCGACTGCTTGTTAGTAGGAAGGAGGAACTAGAGCAACAGGTGCTAGAACGCACGGCTGCCATGGAACAGGAGATGGAACGAAAGCGCCTCAATGCGATCGCAATTAAGCGAATTCGCCAATCGGTGAATCTCAACGAAATTCTGGACACGACAGTGACGGAAGTGCGACAGTTATTGCAATGCGATCGCGTCATGGTTTACCAGTTTAGTCCTAAAATGGACGGTACTATCATCGCGGAATCTGTCGCCCCCGCTTGGTCTCCCCTTCAGGGAATTTACATTCAAGATCCATGTTTGCAAGAAAATCAGGCTTTGCAATACCGCTTGGGGCACAAACGCGCGATCGCGGACATTTATCAAGCTGGATTCAGCGATTGTCATCTAGAATTATTAGAAAGTTTTCAGATCCGATCTAAACTCATTGTCCCAATTTTGATCGATCGACACTCGCAAGTTGCCAGCATTAATGAAAAATCCCCACCTTTTCTCTGGGGTTTGCTGTTTGCAAATCAATGTTCTGGACCGCGTTTATGGCAAGATTCAGAATTAGAATTGCTAGACGAATTGGGAGTGCAAATCGCGATCGCAATTCGGCAAGCTTCCTTATTTGAGCAAGTGCAAACTGAACTCACCAAACGCCAGCAAGCAGAAGCCAACCTCACCGAAAGTGAAGCGCGATTTCGCTCAATGGCTGACAGCGCTCCTTTTTTCCTATGGATGTCGGATATAACTGGGAATTACAACTTTTTCAATCAAACTTGGTTAAACTTCACTGGGTACACTCTTGAACAAGAAATTAATTGCGGTTGGCAGGAACGTCTGCACCCAGAAGATTTCGAGCAATATCTTAAAACTTACTATTCTGCTTTTCACCAGCGAGATCGTTTCCAAATGGAATACCGCCTCAGACGCGCTGACGGAGAATATCGCTGGCTTTTAGATGTAGGAACGCCCAGATTTTCCGCCGACGGTCGCTTTTTAGGCTACATTGGTTCCTGCATTGACATCACCGATCGCAAATGGGCTGAAGATGGCTTATACCAGAGCGAACGCCTCTATGCTACCCTGGCAGAGGCCTCTCCTGTAGGCATCTTCCGCACCAATCCTGAAGGAAAAAATTTATATAGTAACGAGCGGAGTTGCGAAATTGCTGGCATCTCTCCAGCGGAGATTCTGGGAGAAGGTTGGACGAAGAACCTACACCCCGACGATCGCGATCGCGTACTCGCTGAATGGTATCAAGCAATTCGAGAAGATCAAATTTTTGCTTCTGAATATCGATTTGTACACCCCGACGGTAGCGTGACTTGGGTCTTCGGTCAAGCCGTAGCTGAGAGGGAAGAAAACGGAACAATAGTCAGCTATATTGGCACTATTACCGACATTAGCGATCGTAAACAAGCTGAAGCCAATTTGCAAAAAGCCTACCAGCAGTTAAAATTTCACGTTGAAAACTCTCCTTTAGCAGTAATAGAATGGGAAAAAGATTTTCGAGTAAAGCGTTGGTCAAAGCAAGCAGAAAAAATCTTTGGTTGGCGAGAAGAAGAAGTTTTAGGACTTCATCCTAATGAATGGCCAATTGTGTTCATCGATGATGTCGCCGCCGTCAATGAAGTATTAAGCAGCTTGCTGTCTGGAATGCAATCCCGAAATATCTGCTACAACCGTAACTACACCAAAGATGGCTTAGTAATCTACTGTGAGTGGTACAATTCAGTTTTATTTGACAGCGCCGAAAATCTGATATCTATCCAGTCATTAGTTCAGGACGTGAGCGATCGCAAACGTGCAGAAACAGCTCTGCAACAGTTGGCAGAAGAATTAGAAAATAGAGTGCAAGAACGGACGCGGGAATTAGCTAAGGCTGTAGAATTATTGCAGCAGGAAATTGTAGAACGGGAACAAGCACAAAAAGAAGTGCTGGTTATTAAAGAACGCTTTCAATATTTGCTATCCGCTAGCCCAACTGTGATTTATAGTTGCAAGGCAGAAGGTGATTATGCTACAACTTTCATCAGCGATAATATTGCCGTCTTGCTGGGATTCCAACCCACAGATTTTTTAGAAGAATCTAGTTTCTGGATTAATGGCATTCACCCAGAAGATGTCCTGCGAATTTTTACAGAAATGATGTCTAACTTTGGCGGTGGCAAACACATCCTTGAATATCGCTTTCTTGACGCTTCTGGAAGTTATCGCTGGTTACAAAATGATTTAACTTTAATCCGAGACGCAGCGGGAAATCCTTTAGAAATAGTCGGTTCTATGATCGATATTACTGCCAGGAAACAGGCAGAATCAGCGCTATTAACTGCTTCAGAGCAATTGCAAGCAGTAATAGATGCTGTACCTGGATTTGTTTGTTGGGTAGGTGCGGATCGGCGCTATCTTGGGGTAAATCAACAATTAGCAGGAATGTTTAATCTGTCTCGCAATGAGTTTATTGGTAAGCAAGTAGGATTTATTAGTACTAATTATAACTTTACGGAGTTTGTCAATGAGTTTTTAGCAGGCGATCGTACCTCAACCAGTCAAGAAATTACTCTCGCAATTGCCAGAGGTGAGTTATTGCCGCAGTTCTCCACTTATTTAGTCGTTGCTCAGAAGTACGATCGGGAACAAGCTGCTATTTTTGTGGGCATTGACATTAGCGATCGCAAACAAGGCGAAGAGCAAATCAAAGCTTCTCTTAAAGAAAAAGAAGTGCTGCTTAAAGAAATTCATCATCGGGTAAAAAACAACCTACAAATTATCTCCAGTTTGCTTAAACTCCAGTCTAAATACATCAAAGATCCCGCATCACTGGCGCTGTTTACAGATAGCTACAATCGGATCAAGTCAATGGCTCTAATTCACGAAAATTTATACAGATCCACAGACATAGCTAAAATCAATGCTGCTTCCTACGTGCAAAAACTGGTTGCAAATCTGTTGACTTCTTATGGAATTTCCTCGAAGACAATAGATATGCAGCTCGAAGTTGACAATATTTTTCTAGACATTGATACCGCAATTCCTTGTGGTTTAATTATTAATGAACTGGTATCTAATTCTTTTAAATACGCTTTTCCTAACAACACACCAGGTACAATATTAGTAAGTCTCAAGTTAGAAAATAACACCACTTTTGTTTTAAGAGTAAGTGACAGCGGTGTAGGATTGCCTCAAAACTTTAACTGGAAGCAAACCGAATCATTAGGATTGCAGTTAGTATTAAACTTAACTGAACAGCTAGGAGGTAATATCGGCTTAGACGGAAGGGATGGCACGGACTTTATCGTACAGTTTGCAAAAAATCCTCGCGATCGATAAACAAAATAAATTATTAAGGAGTTAACTACACAGTGAAAAAAATTTTAGTCATAGAAGATGAAGCATTAATTAGGATTAACATTTTGGAATGTCTGGAAAATGCGAAATTCAAGGCTATAGGTGCAGAAAACGGTGTCAACGGTATTAATTTGGTGGATACATATCAACCAGATTTGATTATTTGTGACATCATGATGCCAGATATTGATGGTTATGCAGTTCTAACAGCCTTGCGCCAAAATCCCGCCACAGTAACTACTCCTTTCATTTTTTTATCAGCAAAAAGTGAGCGAGATGATATGCGTTTAGGAATGGAAATGGGAGCAGATGATTATATTACTAAACCATGTACGCCTACGGAACTCCTAAACGCGATCGCAGCTCGATTAGAAAAACACGAAGCTTATATCCACCAGTCTACAGGCGAACGCGATCGCGCTAAATCCCTACAAAAGAGAGTGCAAGAACTCCAGCAGCTAAGTCAAACCAGAGAGGAATTGTTAAAAAGGTTATCGGAAGACTTGCGAGATCCTATGTCTAATATCAACATGGCAATTCAAATGCTAAAAGTTGCCCCTTCCGAGCAAGCTCGCGAACGCTACCTTAAAATTTTGCAACAAGAGTGCGCCCGTGAATTAGCAATCCTCAATCAACTTTCCACCTGGCAAGATTTTTTTACTCCCCAAAACATCCGCTTACTCCATAAATTCAATATTTCTGAGCAATCAAACCCATGAGATCAGGAGAAAATTATGCCGAAAATTTTAGTAATAGAAGATGACGAATTAATCAGAGAAAATATTTTAGAACTACTTGATGCTGAAGAGTTTGAAGCTGTTGGTGCAGAAAACGGAAATATTGGTGTAAAATTGGCAACTCAAAATCAGCCTGATTTGATTCTGTGCGATGTAATGATGCCAGAACTTGACGGTTATGGCGTTTTAGCAGCTTTGCGATCGCAGCCTCTCACCGCCACAATTCCCTTCATTTTTCTAACAGCCAGAGCTGATAAATCTGATACCCGCAAGGGAATGGAGCTAGGAGCAGACGACTATATCCCTAAACCTTGTACAGCAGAGGAATTACTTAACGCGATCGCGATTCGGCTAAAAAAGCAAGCCATAATTAATCAGCAAGCTGAGATAAAACTTGATGAATTACGTAGAAACATCACTCGTTCTCTCCCTCACGAATTGCGAACTCCTCTCAATGGAATTTTGGGTTTTACTGAAATGCTTATATCTGAATATGACTACCTAGAACCCTCCGAAATTCAAGAGATAGTAGAGCGAATTCGTGCTTCAGGAAAACGCTTAGATCGGTTAATAGTCAACTTTTTAATCTATGCAGAACTAGAATTATTAGCAGCTAATCCCCAGCAAGTTAAAATCCTCCGCAACACTTTAGTGAGTTCTGCTGAAGCAGTGATTGGAGAACAGACATTGCAACAAGCTAGACAGGAAAAAAGAGAAGCTGATTTGCAACTAGACCTAAAAGATTTTGCGGTTCCCATGGCAGCCGTATGGTTAAATAAAGCAGTAGAAGAACTCACAAGCAATGCCTTTAAGTTTTCAGAACCAGGTACACCAGTTAGTATCCAAACTTCAGTAGAGAATAATAGATTTATGTTATCTGTTAGCAACAAAGGTCGAGGTATGACTCCAGAACAGATTGCTAAATTAGGAGCCTATATGCAGTTTGAACGAAAAATTTACGAGCAGCAAGGTTCTGGACTAGGATTAAGTATAGTTAAACAAATCGCTAAATTGCACAGCGGAGAATTAAAAATAGAAAGTATCCCCAATCAAGAAACTACAGTATTTCTTTTCATTCCCCTATAATGACATTACTGATATCTTGTAGCTAGATTAATAACAGGCAAGATGCCTGTTACACAAAGAGTAAATTTTTTTCTTGTGGGGGGACTTCCTCTTCGCCCGATTCAAACACTAAAAAAACCATAACTTCCTTACGGGCATAGGGACACAGCCTTTATAACTCATAACTCTAAGGCTGGCGTGGACTAGACTAGGGATGTTGATTTTGGTTAAAATATCATGAACCCTTCATCTAAAGGTCGCCTAGTTTGGAACCATTCCACCCACCTCCCCGGTTTAATACCAATTTTAGAGCGTCTTACTTATTACAGCGGCATTCAAACCATTACTCCCGCAGTCATCAGCCACGTTAAAGGTCATATTCCCCGCTTAACATTAAGAGTATCAGTACCCATTCGCGGCGGATTTAAACTGATCGCCAGACGGGGCAAAACTGTACAAGAGGTATTTATATTAACAACTCTGAGTCAAGGCGACTTAGAAAATGCGATCGCAATTGCCTTACTCAAGGGATAGTCATACTTTAAACACGGATCTCGCATAATTGTTGATTGGCTAGCATAGCGCGAGCGCGAACAGCCAAGGTTTCATCTGTTTTGATTATTTCCTCAAACCGAGCCAAAACTTCTGGCAACCAATTTGGTTGCAATGTTGCAGCACTCGCAACCAAAGCTTGCAAACCCCCCACTGCTGCATAGCGAACCACCCACTCCGGATCGTGGGAAGCTTGTAGCAAGGTTTTACAGGTTTTCAATTGAGCTTCTGTAACCTGTTCTAGTGGCAATTGCTGCCAGCAGATCGTGCCTAAACCCCTAGTGGCGGCGCGGCGAACGCTTAAAGCAAAGTCATTGGCGGCAGCATCCAGCAAAATTTCTAAACCGCGCGGATCGC